>JAZKGM010000306.1:0-6919 GCA_040385895.1 Bacteroidota bacterium | reverse complement strand
ATTGGGACGTTTTTTCCCCAATAATCGATTTATTGGCGGTAATTAATTCCCATACAAAATTGTCAGGCATTAAATATTTACGATTATGAACACTGAAAAAAATTCGATCGGACAGGTGGCTTTTATAGCAGGCCTGTTCACCTTTTTAGGAATGGTGCTTTATTTCATCCTGATGAAATTTGCAGGCTTTGTCCATATTCCTGAGTTACGTTTTCTTAATGTGTTAATTGCAGCAGCCGGTGGCGTGGGGGCGATAAAGTATTATAACAACCAGTCGCAAAAACACATTAAATACCTCACAGGTTTAAGCGTGAGCTTTATTACCATTATTATCGGATCGGTATTGTTCGCAGCTTTTGTTTTCAGCTATTTTAAGTTTGCCGATCCTGAACTGCTGAATGCCATTCGCGTGGATACACCTGTTATGGGAATTAATATAACACCACTAACAGCCGCTATAAGCGTGGTTGCCGAAGGCCTGGTGTCGGGACTGCTGATCTCTTTTATTGCGATGCAGTATTATAAAGACGATACGCTGCATGCCCCTTATAAATCAATGTCAGGCCAATTGCGCACCGAAGAAGATTAGTTTCATATCAATACAACAACCTTAGTCCCTAATTTAATTAAGTATGATCAGCACCAATAACAGTGCAGTGGACGGCAAGCATGCAGAGCCTGTGGTTCAACTGCCGCCCAAGCCTTTTTTTAATAAATACCTGACCTCGTTTTTTGAAGAGACCGCAGCCATCACTTTGTTTGGCACCCGATTCTTTAAAGAGATCTTTTTTCCTCCTTACGAGTTTAAGGAGATCATGAAGCAATGTTATAATGTAGGTGTAAAATCGCTGGGCCTTATCGGCATCACGGGGTTTATCATGGGCCTTGTGCTCACCATTCAATCACGGCCTACCTTATCAGAGTTTGGAGCCGAATCGTGGTTGCCTGCTATGGTCTCTGTTTCGGTGATCCGCGAAATTGGCCCTGTGATTACCGCTTTGATATGCGCAGGAAAGGTAGGCTCCGGCATGGGTGCCGAACTGGCTTCCATGAAAGTGACCGAACAGATCGATGCCATGGAAGTATCGGCCATCAATCCCTTTAAATACCTTGTGGTAAGCCGCATCCTGGCAACCACGTTAATGGTGCCTTTGCTGGTTATTTTTGCCGATGCCATCGCATTGGTGGGATCATTTGCAGGAGTGAACATTAAAGGTGATGTAAGCTTTATGCTTTACCAGTCGCAGGTGTTCGATACGCTCACTTTCGGTGACCTGATTCCCGCAACCATCAAAACAATTTTCTTCGGCTACATTATCGGTTTAGTGGCCTGCACACAAGGCTACAATTCAGATAAGGGGACGGAAGGTGTTGGCGAGTCGGCAAACACATCAGTGGTGATCGCTTCTTTGCTTATTTTTATCATTGATATGATCGCGGTACAGGTAACGGATATTTTCTTCTCATAACCCATGGAAAATATAACGACAAAAGCAACAGGCCCTTCTTCCGAAAAGGAATTTACGGAAGTGGTGGTTTCCATCGAACACCTGAACAAATCGTTTGGCAGCAAACATGTGCTTAAAGATGTGAACCTGAAACTGTATAAAGGCGAAAACCTGGTGATCCTTGGTAAATCAGGTCAGGGTAAATCTGTACTCATCAAATGTATGGTTGGTCTCATTATTCCCGATAAAGGCAAGCTTGAAGTACTTGGCCAGAATATGCCCGACCTTAATTATAAAGGGTTAAATGCCATGCGCAAACAAATAGGTTTCCTGTTTCAAAGCGGGGCATTGTATGATTCGATGAGCGTAAGGGAGAACCTTGAATTTCCTCTGCGGAATTCAGATAAAGAGACCCGTGCAAAATCAGACGAACTGGTAAAGGAAGCGCTTGCAAATGTAAACCTGTCGGAAGCCATAGATAAGATGCCTTCCGAACTTTCGGGTGGTATGCGTAAACGTTTGGGGCTTGCCCGCACATTGATCCTGAACCCGGCCATTATGTTGTATGACGAACCTACAACAGGTCTTGATCCCATTACTTCCAAAGAGATCAGTGAACTTATTTTAAGCACACAGGAAAAATACCATACTTCATCCGTGATCATTACCCATGATATGGAATGTGCACGCATAACTGCCAACCGGGTGATCGTGCTTAAAGAAGGGGAGTTTATAGCAGAAGGTACTTTTGATGAATTAAAGAACTCGGATGATGATTTTATCCGTTCATTTTTTGAATAAATAATAATTAATATACATGAAAACAGAAACTACTAACAAGGCAAAGCTGGGTTTATTCGTTACAATAGGCATTATACTTTTTCTTGCGGCCATCTACTTTATAGGGGCCAAGCAACAATTATTCAACGATACTTTCCGGGTAAGCACCAGGTTTAATGACGTGAGCGGGCTGCAGGTGGGTAACAATGTGAGGTTTGCGGGGATAACCGTTGGAACCATTGAGAACATTGAGATCCTTGACGATACAACCGTTAAAGTAGACATGATCGTTGATTCGGAAACAAAAAAGTTTATCCGTAAAGATTCCAAAGCCGTGATCGGTTCGGACGGATTAATGGGGAGCAAGATCATGAACATTCTTCCGGGTTCGAATCAACAGGCCGAAATTGAACACAATGACCTGATCGTATCTGTTCACCCGCTTAATATTGATGATATTGTGGTGAAACTAAGAACAACCGTTGATAATGCAGCCATGATCTCGGGCGATCTTTCTTCTATCTTTCATAACATGCGCCAGGGAAAAGGCACCATGGGCAAATTGCTGATGGATGAAAAATTTGCGAATAACCTGGATAAAACAGTCACCAATGTGGAGCAGGGCACCAGGGGCTTTAAAGAAAACATGGATGCTGCACAAAACAGCTTCCTGCTGCGCGGCTATTTTAAAAAGAAAAAGAAAAAAGAGGAGGCCGAACTGAACAAACAGGGAGAACCGGAGGATGATGAAGAGGGCGAGGTTGTGGAAGAAGAGACCAAGATCAAAGTGAAAAAGAAAACCACCACTAAATAACGTATTACACAAAAAAAGCAGGCATTGAGCCTGCTTTTTTTGTGATGCACCATACCGCATTGGTTGTATCTTCAGGCTGTTTATTCCTGTTCGTTTGGGCGCGCAGCTAAACTTTTTTTATTGATGTGGCATTACCTGTAGTTAACATACCGGCCAGTTGCGATGCATTGGTATATCCCGCTTCGTAATACGTATTGTTAAAATAAACAAAACTGTTTTCCCGATCTTTTAAAATGCCGGCAAATTGCTGAAGGCTTTTGGTGGAATAAGCAGATTTAAACAGTTCCGGGTTGCCGTGAAACCGGAAATAAAAACGACCGGTGGTGTGAATGATAACCGAATCAAGCCCTGGGAAATCAACATTGCAAAAGGTGATGCAGGTCTTTGTCAGTGCAGCTTCCACCTCTTTATTCCACCATGAAATGTGCCTGAACTCCACCACGCTACCGGGGTGGTTCGGAACCGCGTTCAGCACACGTTGCAGGTTTTCTTCCGTATAGTGGAACGATGGCGGCAGTTGGAACAACACATGAGCCAGTTTATCGCCAAGCCCTTCGTTCAGCAGGCCCAGGAAATCCTCAATAGCCTGCCTGGCATTTTTGAGTTTGAGCACATGGGTAACATACCGGCTCATTTTTACAGAGAATAAAAACTGTTCACCTGTTTTGGATGCATACTTTTGAAGATCGCTCAGTTTAGGGGTACGGTAGAAGGTACCATTCAGTTCAACGGTATTAAATATACTGCTGTAATAAGCCAACCAGTCTTTCGGAGCAAGCCCCTGAGGGTAGAACCTGTTTTTCCAGTACGGGTAATAATAACCCGAGCATCCTATGTGATAAGCGTTTTTCGACATACGTCACAGGGTTCAATTATCGAACCGCAAACAACAGCGCTTTTTTAAGCCGGGATATATGCCCGTTCAGGGTTGAAACACGGTGACCTTACAGGTGTTTTCAACCTGGAACCTGCCCGTCTATCAAAAACCGGCCTTACTTTTTTAGAATATTTGCTTTATTTGCCCAATATGAAAAAGCTATTCTTCATCCTGGCCCTGCCACTTGCCGTTTCAGCCCAGCAAAAAATGCTTACCGTAGCCGATGCGGTGCTGAAACAACGCACCACGCTTGCTCCTTCACGCCTGCTTAATTTATCGTGGCTTCCAAACAGCACCAGGTTTACTTTTTATGGTTTAAAGAATAATAAGGATTGTATTATTTTCCAGGACGCCAATACACTGGTAAAAGATACGGTGCTTACATTGGATCAATACAACGACATCGTATCAAAGGCCGTGGGGTCGGGTAAAGGAGGATCCCGGATTCCAACACTTACCTGGGTTAGCGAAACGGCATTCCGGTTCAGTTTTAATCAAAGCATTTATGTTGCCGATATAAAAACGGGTTCGGTTGATGCCGTTTGTTACCTTCCTGAAAATGCAGAAAATGTGGAACTCGAACCGGTAACGGGAAAAGTGGCTTATGTAAGCAATTATAACCTGGCCGTAAGCGATAAAAATTCCACGAGAACACAGCATGCAGCAGATGGTGCGCAGCTTGGGGCATCAGTGTCTAAAAGCGATTACCTTACAACAGACGGGAAATACGGCTTGTTGTACGGAACGTCCGTTCACCGCAATGAGTTTGGAATAACCAAAGGGATCTTCTGGTCGCCCAAGGGCAACCGCCTGGCTTATTACCAGATGAACGAATCGATGGTTACCGACTATCCCGTGTATGAATTGAATAAAAAGCCGGCAACAACAAAAAATATCAAATACCCGATGGCCGGTGCAGCCAGCCATGTGGTGAAAGTAAAGGTGAAGGATTTTTTAAAGAACAGGAACATTGAGCTGCAAACAGGCCAGCCTGACGAGCAGTTCTTAACCAATATAACCTGGCATCCCGGTGAGGAAAAGATCTATATAGCCGTTATTAACCGTGAGCAGAATGAAATGAAGCTGAATGAATATGATGCTGTAACAGGGTCTTTTATCCGCACCTTATTCACCGAAAAGCATGATAAATATGTGGAGCCTGAACATGGGGTGACCTTTTGCAAGAATCCCGCGCAGTTTTTATGGATGAGCGAGCGTGACGGGTTCAACCAGCTATACTTATACAACAGCAATGGCCGCCTCGAAAAGCAATTAACAACAGGTAAGTTTGATGTGACCCAATTCCTGGGTTTTAGCAAAGATGGCCGCACCATTTATTATGTAGCAGCGAGCGAAGATGGAATGAACAGGTACATGTACAGCCTCGACCTGAAAACATCGAAAGCAACCAAATTAACCCTGGAGCCCGGAGTGCACAACATAACCATGAACAGCGATTGCACCCTGTATATAGATGTGATGAGCAATGCCACCACACCACGCAAAACGATACTGATGTCGGTGAATGGCGATGAAAAAGCTTTGCTGCTCGGGTCGCCAAACCCGATAAACGAATATAAAAAATGCGAGATGCGCCTAACGAAGATCAAAGCAGCCGATGGTGTGACCGACCTGAATTGCCGCACGTTTTTACCGCCCGATTTTAAAGAAACACAAAAATACCCCGTGCTGGTTTATTTATACGGAGGCCCTCATGCGCAGATGATCACAAACAGCTGGCTGGGCGGGGCCGATATGTGGCTGTATTACATGGCCGAGCAGGGGTATGTGGTGTTTACAGTGGATAACCGCGGCAGTGGCAACAGGGGCCTTAATTTTGAAAATGTAACACACCGGAGGTTGGGCGTTGAAGAACGTGCAGACCAGTTGAAAGGAGTGGAGTACCTGAAAAGCCTGGATTATGCAGACACCAGCAGGATGGGCATTTTCGGCTGGAGCTTCGGGGGATTTATGAGCACAGGCATGATGACCAAAACCAATGCATTTAAAGTAGGTGTGGCAGGCGGCCCGGTGATTGACTGGAGCCTTTACGAGATCATGTATACCGAACGTTACATGGACACCCCTAAAGAAAACCCGGAGGGTTACGAAGAATCAAACCTGCTGAAAGATGTGAAAAACCTGAAGGGCAAACTGATGCTGATCCATGGAACGGATGATGATGTGGTGCTGTGGCAGCACAGTCTTCAGTACATCAAACGATCGGTGGACGAAGGCATCCAGGTAGATTATTTTGCATACCCTGGTCACCTGCACAATGTTTTAGGTAAAGACAGGGTACACCTGATGCAAAAGGTCACAGACTACTTTAAACAGAACTTATAAAACAAAAAGCGGGTAAAGCCCGCTTTTTTATGTATTTGCGATAAGGATATGGAGATGTGAAAATAAGAAGAAGGGTGGATGTCATTGCGAAGCGCGGCAATCTGTTTAATGTGAAAATACGTAGATGTGTGAGGTTGGCTTAATGTTTTTGGTAGAACCACAAAGCGCACAAAGAAAACACAAAGTGCACAGCGGGTTATTGGTGCCTGGTTAATGCTCTCTTCGCCTCACTTATATCTTCATCAACTATGAGCTATTAACTATGGTCTATAAGCTATTAACTTTCCAACCTATTTCTTCCGTGTGAGCTTATACTGCATCGTTTTCTTTTCCGGGCCGTTTTCTCTTTTGTCGTAGTTTTCAATAACCAGGTAATCCATTCCAAAACTGATCACCTGCTTCACCATAATATCTTCTCCTCCTGTAGGATTAGCCATTTGTCCCGATACCGTAGCCTTATTGGTGAGTTTATCATAGCTGCCGGATAGATAAAGCATACCGGTTCCCATGTTGGTGAATGAAGTAAGCTCTACTTTTTCGGAAGCCCTGTTATACCCTATGGTGGTTGCATTTTCGTAAGGCATTCCCATCATCAGCCCGTTTTGTTTCACCTGTAAAAAGCGGTCGCCAAACTCCATGATATTGGTGGAAGAG
>JAZKGM010000305.1:0-5834 GCA_040385895.1 Bacteroidota bacterium | reverse complement strand
CGAAAGGCGTGGGGGTTCGAGTCCCTCCATGCGCACAACAACTAAAAAAGACTGACCTCAAAATCAGTCTTTTTTCTTTAATAATAGTTTTGAATATGAACGTTACTTTCGATAAAAAAGACGCCCTTAACGGCACTATTTCCGTAAACATTTCGGGTACTGATTACAGTAAGGAAATTGACAATAAGCTAAAAGATTTTCAAAAACGTGCCAACATCCCCGGATTTCGTCCTGGTATGGCCCCAAAAGGCATGATCGAAAAAATGTATGGCACCACTGTTTTGCTGGAAGCGATCAACAGCACCGCAAGCAAAGGGCTGTTCGATTACATTGAAGAGCATAAGCTGAACATTTTGGGCCAGCCTGTTTTAACAGAAGACACCAAGGTGGATGAGCTGAAGAACGGGAACGACTACACCTTTAAATTTGATATCGGTTTGGCGCCTGAGTTTAACCTGGACATTTCTGATAAAGATGTTTTTACCAAACTGAAGGTGGTGATTGACGAAAAGCAGATTGACGAAGAAGTAGAGCGCATGCAAAAACGTTTCGGCAACCTCACCGAAGTGGAAAAAACAACTGAAGATGACATTGTTTATACCACGATGACTGAACTGGATGACGATGGAAATGTGATCGAAGGCGGAGTGTATTCAGATTCAACACCGATGCTGATCCAAAGCATTAAAAACGAAGCCATTAAAAATGAGTTTTTAGGCAGCGAAAAAGGAAAATCATTTGATGTAAATGTGTTTGACATGTTTGATAACAGCGAATCAGAAATGTCGCATGCATTAAATATTGATAAATTGACGGTTGCCGATATCAGCAAGAACTTCCGCGTAACGGTAAAAGAGATCAAACGCAACGAAAAGGCGGATGTTAACCAGGACCTTTTTGATAAAGCATATGGAGAAGGAACGGTTTCGAGCATGGAAGAAATGCGTGCACGCATTAAATCGGAACTGGAAACTTATTTCAGCGGGCAAGCCGATCACCTGCTTGAACATGAGATGATCGATTCATTGGTAGCAAAACAAAACATTGAACTGCCGGATGAATTTTTAAAACGTTGGTTAATAGACAGGCATGCCGATAAGTTCAACGCAGACAATGTAAATGATAACTATGGCAATGAAGCCCGTTACCTGAAAAATCATTTGTTTGAAGAAAAGGTATTAGGCGATGCCGGGGTTAAAGTAGAAGAGGAAGATATTAAAGCAGCAGCATTAAATTACACCCGCAGCATGTTTGGTGCATACGGAACCCAGGGCCTGAGCGATGAAATGCTGGAAAGCATTATCGAGCCAAGCATGAAAAAGGAAGATTACCGCAGTAAAATGATCAACCTGGCTGTTTCACAAAAAGTACGTGATGTGATTAAGAGCAAAGTGAAAGTGGAAGACAAAGAGGTTACCAGCGAGGAGTTCTTTAAACTGGTTGCTGAACATAACGAAGGTCACCACCATTAGAAGCGGTTAACTTTATAAAAAGATTAGATCAATAAAAAGACGCGGCATGGTTCGCGTCTTTTTTGCGTTAGGCCTGCAACCGACAAAAAACGCTGACAAAACTTTACCGGACAATACGGTTCTGTCATGCCTGTTAAATCACTGTTTTCATTCACCTATCAACATATCCACATTCACCGATAAAAAATAGAACCATCAACACGCGTTTTGTCAGTAAATTCAATTGGCACAACTGTTGAAACTTTGGGTCAACTTTATATCTTGCACTAAATAACAACACTATTTATGAATATGGATCACGGAAAAGAATTTAGAAAATACGCTGTAAAGCACAAAGGGATCAGCAGCCTTGCAGTTGATGCTTACATGGAAAGTTCAATTCAGGACATGACCAGGACGGTTATTGAAGAACGCCCGATGAACTTCCGCGAAATTGATGTGTTTTCGCGCCTGATGGCCGATCGCATTATCTTTTTAGGAATGCCCATTGATGATTATGTGACTAACATTATCCAGGCACAGTTATTATTTTTAGATTCAATGGATGCCCGCAGGGATGTGCAGATGTACATCAACTCTCCGGGAGGAAGCGTGTATGCAGGTCTCGGAATTTATGATACCATGCAGTGGATCAACCCCGATGTGGCTACGATCTGTACAGGTTTAGCGGCAAGTATGGGTGCTGTTTTACAATGTGCAGGTACAAAAGGAAAACGCACTGCATTGCCTCACGCACGCATTATGATCCACCAGCCATTGGGTGGCGCACAAGGCCAGGCCAGCGATATTGAGATCACCGCACGCGAGATCCAGAAGCTGAAAAAAGAATTGTATGATATCATTTCAAGCCACAGCGGGCAATCGTATGAAAAAGTGCTGCAGGACAGTGACCGCGATTACTGGATGACCGCACAGGAAGCAAAAGATTATGGAATGATAGATGACGTGTTAACACGCACCAAAAAAGCATAATTAAGAAGTAATAATATCATGTTGGGCGAACAGGCCATGACATGACAAAAGTTTGCAAGCCAACCAAATTAATCAGGTTGGCTTGCTTTTTTTTAACGATATTCGCGGTTGAAATGAGTAAGAAAAAAGAAGAACAATGTTCGTTTTGCGGAAGACCAAAAAGCCAGACCCAATATCTGATCTCGGGGCTTGATGCTTTGATCTGTGAAAATTGCATAGACCAGGCTTACCGCATTGTGAATGAAGACGCTACAGGAAGCGGCACCACACCATCTATTGATTTTGGTGGAAAGCTGTTAAAACCTGCCGAAATAAAAGCACACCTCGATCAGTACGTGATTGGCCAGGATGATGCTAAAAAAGTATTGAGTGTGGCTGTATACAACCACTACAAAAGGTTGATGAATAAAAATAAGACCAACGATGTAGAGTTGGAAAAATCAAACATCATGTTGGTGGGCGAAACAGGTACCGGTAAAACCTTACTGGCAAAAACGCTGGCTAAATTATTACACGTTCCGTTTTGCATTGCAGATGCTACTGTGCTAACCGAAGCCGGTTATGTGGGTGAAGATGTGGAGAGCGTTTTAACCCGTTTGCTGCAGGCTGCCAATTATGATGTAGCCTCAGCCGAGCGTGGCATTGTATATATTGACGAAATTGATAAGATAAGCCGCAAAAGCGATAACCCGAGCATAACAAGGGATGTTAGTGGCGAAGGCGTGCAGCAGGCATTGCTTAAAATACTGGAAGGAACAACAGCTAACGTGCCGCCACAGGGAGGCCGCAAGCATCCCGATCAGAAAATGATCCAGATCAACACAGAAAACATCCTGTTTATATGTGGTGGCGCTTTTGAAGGAATTGATAAGCACATTGGGCGCAGGATGCAGAGCCAGGCCATCGGTTTTAAAAACAAGCAAGGTGTGAAAGCCGATGACAAGAACTACCTGCAGTATATTTCTGCAGCCGATCTGAGAACATTTGGGTTGATCCCTGAAATTATCGGGCGTTTACCGGTGCTGTGTCATTTAAATCCGCTGGATAGAGATGCCTTATACCGCATCCTGGTAGAACCTAAAAATGCCCTGATCAAGCAGTATATTAAAATGTTTGAGCTGGAAAATATTAAGCTTACGCTAACGGATGGCATTATTAACCTTATTGTTGATACGGCTGTGGAACTTAAGCTTGGCGCACGTGGCCTGCGCAGCATTTGCGAAGCTATTATGGTGGATTATATGTATGACGCACCTACCAATAACAAAAAAGAACTGGTGATCTCTTTAGAATCGGCAGAAGAAAAATTGAATATGCTGAAATTTAAAAATACCAAAGCGGCATAGTCGCTTTAATAAAAAGAAAAGCCGGTATCATAATTTTATGATACCGGCTTTTTTTATGTCATGGCTTTTAGTTTTTTATACTTCAGGTAAACTTCCTTTGCGGTGATCCGGGCTATACTAAAACCATAATACCCGTCCAAAAAGCCTAATTTAAAAATGTAATCGCGCAAAAAACGGAAAGATGGGCTCAGGTATAATTTAATGAAAGAAGCATGCTTCCCCTTTTTTTTGGCTTCTTCGGCTCCACGTGTGCTGTAATTTTCAACCTTACTTAAATGTTGCGTTTCACTGGCATACGAATAATGAAGAAGCTTGCCTTCAAGCAGCACCCTTTTAAGATCCGTGGGAATTTCCAGGGTTTCGTGAACTTCGGCAAGGTTCCATTTAACCTGTGTGCGGTTAAAAAGCCTTACTTTTTTATCCGGATACCAGCCGCCATGTTTGATCCATTTGCCGCAATAATTGTTCAGCCGTTGAAATTCATAAACAGTATTGGCGGGAAGTTCCTTCTTTATCCGGGCAATGCTTTGTGATAATTGTTCGTCAGGTTCTTCATCCGCATCAACAGATAAGATCCAGTCGTATTGTGCATGATCATTTGCATTGTTTTTTGTGGCACCATACCCGCTAAACCGATGCAGGATCACTTTTGCACCCAGTTCTGCAGCGATCTTTACCGTATCGTCTGTCGAATAGGAATCACTCACAATAATTTCATCAGCAATGCCGGAAAGCGAACGGATGCAACGGGCTATATTGTTGCTTTCATTAAAAGTAATAATAACAGCACTGATCCTGCTCATGCCAGCTTTGCCTTTAACATCGATACCAGGTAAGAAAAGCCTTTGTTGAATACAAGCGGAACATGTGTGTTAAATGGTTCGCCAACTTTTATTATATTTTTATAAAGGTACGAAGGCGTAAACCCCCATTTTTTCATGAAAGTTTTCCGTCCGTTGTTCCGCTGTACCCTTCCGGTCGATTTGCATTTGAAATGATACACCAGGCTTTTACCCAATCCTTTAAAATCGCGGACACCGGCCATCCATAATTTCATCGAAAAATCAGGATCA
The DNA here is from genome assembly GCA_040385895.1 of Bacteroidota bacterium. Classification (GTDB taxonomy): domain Bacteria; phylum Bacteroidota; class Bacteroidia; order UKL13-3; family UKL13-3; genus UBA6183. The sequence continues at coordinate 971 of JAZKGM010000305.1, read as the reverse complement.
CTGTAAAACCCGGGGCTATATTCTTCGCTATAGCCGCCTGCTTTGTTCCATGTATTTTTATGCACGATACTGGGCGGCCAGCTTGCCCCGAACCAGTCCTGCTTATTGGCCGATGTGGCACAGAAGTCAAGCAGCTGTTGTTCGTTAAAGGTGGCAATGTCCCTTCCGAAATCATGTGGCGAAAGGGTGGCCTTATTGGTACCGGCTTCATATTCGATCATGGTGCCCGAATAATAAAATAATTCTGTACCATTTTGTTTAATGGCATCCTGCATTACCTTATCCCAGCCGGGGCAGGCATACATGTCATCATTAAAATAAACAATATAATCTGTACGGGTTAGTTGTGCTGCAGCATTCACACCATAACAAACGCCCGAATTCTGCGGGCTGTGTGTGTAATCATACCCTTTCTCTTTTACCCATTGCAAGGTGCCATCCGTTCCTTCATTTACATGAACAATAACCTGGTGTTTGTAGCTGCTGTTGGCTTCTATGCTCCGGATGCACAGCTTTAAATACGCCAGGTTATTCCAGCTGGGTATCACAATGCTGAATAAGCTATGGCTGTGATCGTGATCGCACGGATGAAAAGAGATTTCCGGTACAGGCAAGTTCATAACTTAAAAGCTTATGCTGTAGCAGTAAGGTAGTCGTTCACATTTTTTTCAATGCGTTTTTCAGCATCTTCATAACTGGCCTTCTTAAATTGCTGTCCGGTTATCTGTTCAAATAGTTCAATGTAGCGGTTCGTAACCGATTCAATGTATTCATCGCTCATATCGGGCTGCAGTTGGCCTTCCAATCCCTGGAAACCATGCTCGATAAGCCATTGCCTTACAAATTCTTTTGAGAGCTGGCGTTGTTGCTGGTCTTTGCCCTGGATGTCCTGGTAGGTATCTTTATAAAAATAACGTGATGAATCTGGAGTATGAATTTCATCGATCAGCATGATCACCCCGTCTTTTTTT
>JAZKGM010000304.1:0-4752 GCA_040385895.1 Bacteroidota bacterium | reverse complement strand
TTTCATGGTCAAAGCAATCCTTTTTCGCACCATATCCACTTCCACTACTTTAACTTTAACCTGTTGCTGCAATTTCACCACTTCGTTGGGGTCGCTCACAAATTTATCGGCCAGTTGCGATACGTGAACAAGGCCATCCTGTTTTACCCCCACATCAACAAAGCAACCAAAGGCCGTAATATTGGTAACAATGCCGGGAAGGATCATGCCCGGGTTCAGGTCCTCGGGCTTTTTCACATCTGCAAACTCAAATTGTTTCAACGCTTCACGCGGATCACGTTCCGGTTTGGCAAGCTCTTTTAAAATATCCGTGATGGTTGGCAACCCGGCTTTTTCAGTCACATATTTTTGTGGCGAGATCTTTTTCCGCAGTGAATCATCTTTGATCAGGTCATCCACTTTGCAACCCAGGTCTTTGGCCATGGCTTCCACAATTCCATAACTTTCGGGATGCACCGCACTGTTATCCAATATATTTTTTGCATCAACGATGCGGAGGAAACCCGCACACTGTTCAAAGGCTTTATCGCCCAGGCGCGTTACTTTTTTCAGCTCCTTGCGCGATTTAAATGCACCGTTCTCATTCCGGTAAGTAATAATGTTTTGTGCAAGCTGAGGGCCAAGGCCGGAAACATACGTTAACAAACTTTTGCTGGCTGTGTTTAAATTCACACCAACCACGTTCACACAACTTTCTACCACAGCGTCCAGGCTTTTCTTTAATTTATTCTGGTCCACATCATGCTGGTATTGCCCCACGCCAATCGATTTCGGATCGATCTTTACCAGTTCGGCCAGGGGATCGCTCAATCTTCTTCCGATAGAAACCGCTCCGCGAACCGTTACATCTTTATCCGGAAATTCATCGCGTGCCACTTCCGAAGCCGAATACACCGAAGCACCGCTTTCACTCACCATATAAATTTCCACCGGGTGAGAAAATGTCATGTTCCGCACCAGGTCTTCCGTTTCCCGGCCTGCGGTTCCGTTTCCCACAGAAATAGCCTGGATCTTGTGTTTTTTAACCAATGCCGTGATCACGTTAAAGGCCTGGCTAAGGTCATTTTTGGGTGCATGCGGGTAGATCACTTCATCATCAAGCAGCTTGCCTTCCTCATTGAGGCAAACCACTTTGCACCCGCTGCGGAAACCGGGATCAATGCCCATAATGCGCTTGCTGCCCAAAGGTGCCGAAAGCAATAACTGGCGCAGGTTCTCTGCAAATACACGGATCGCCTCTTCATCGGCCTTTTGTTTGGCAATATTGCGGAATTCATTTTCCATGGATGGGGCAAGCAGGCGCTCGTAACAATCTTCTATGGCTTCGGCCAGGTGTCCGCTGGCCTGGTTGTTCCGTTTAATAAAAAGTTTGTCCAGCTTTTCTAATGCAAGGTCTGTTTCCGGTTCAATCTTTACCTTTAAAAAACCTTCATCCTCTCCGCGGAAAACGGCCAGTAAACGATGCGAAGGGCATTTTTTAAGCGCTTCTGCAAAATCAAAATAGTCGCTGAACTTTGCCGCCTCATCTTTCCTGCTTTTATAAACCGTAGAGATCACGTATGCATTTTTTTCATACTCGGTCCTGATCACAGCGCGGGCCGTCTCACTTTCATTAATAACTTCGGCAATAATATCCCGTGCACCTTCCAGTGCCACATCTTCATCTTTTACCTCTCCGTTTAAAAATTTAGCAGCTTCATTAAATACATCCTCATTCGGTTCATTCATCAGCCATAAGGCCAGTGGTTCAAGCCCGCGTTCACGTGCAACAGTAGCGCGCGTTTTGCGCTTGGGTTTATAAGGCAGGTAAATATCTTCGAGGATATTCGAATCCCAGCACGCTTCGATGCGTTTTCTGAGTTCATCCGTTAACTTGCCCTGCTCTTCAATGGTGTTAAGAATGGTGAATTTGCGTGTTTCAAGGTCGCGAAGCTTTTCGATGCCGTTTTTGATCCGTTCTATGGCAACTTCATCTAAATTACCGGTTGCTTCTTTACGGTAACGTGAAATAAAAGGGATCGTGCTGCCTTCATCCAATAAATTTATGGTGGCTTTTACCTGGTTGAAACTGATATTTAGTTCGGTGGCCAGTATAGGAATTGTAACGTTTAAGTTATGCATAGCCTGCAAGTATAATTAAGCCGGTTTAGGGGTTATGCACGATGTTTTAACAAAATTTATTATGCTATATTCGCGGGTTCATGCGAAAACGTAAATTTATTCCCTATACCATAGAGAACCTTGAGATCATCAATGCCGGGAGCGAAGGCAAATGCATAGCCCGTCATGACGAAAAAGTGATCATGGTTGATTTTGCCGTGCCTGGCGATGTGGTTGATGTAAAAGTGAACAGCACCAAAAAATCATTCAGCTTTGCCACCATCCAGAAAATTGTAAAGCCGGGTGCCGACCGGGTGGAAACCTTTTGCCCGCATTTTGGGTTATGCGGTGGTTGCAAGAACCAGCAAATGAGCTATGAGTCACAGATCAGGCACAAGCAACAACAGGTTCACGATGCCTTTGAACGCATTGGTAAATTTCCTTTTCCGGAAATAGACCCGATCATTGGTTCGGAGCATACCACGTTTTACCGCAACAAATGCGAGTTTAGTTTTATTGACCGGAAATGGCTCACCAGCATCGATATGCTGGATACCCTGAGCCAGGATGACGTGAAAGGCCTGGGTTATCACATTCCAGGCCGTTTCGATAAGATTTTTGATGTGGAAACCTGCTACCTGCAGCACGAAACAGCCAACAGGATCCGCAACGCAGTGCGTGATTTCGGCAAAACCAATAGCTACGAGTTTTTTAATCCATACAGCCAGGAGGGCTTTTTGCGCAACATTATTTTACGCAACAACAGGGCTGGCGAGTGGATGGTGATCCTGTGCTTTAAAAAAGAAGACAAAGAAAAACGGGAAGCCATCTTAAACCACATCAAAGAATTATTCCCAGAAGTGGTTTCGTTGCTGTACATCATCAACACAAAAATGAATGATACCATTTACGACCTGGAGGTGAATGTGTATAGCGGGGAAGACCATTTGATCGAAATGCTCGAAGATTTAAAATTTAAGATCGGGCCTAAATCATTCTTTCAAACCAATACCTTACAAACGCAGGCTTTGTATGGAAAAACGCGTGAATTTGCAGGGTTAACAGGCAATGAAAATGTATATGATCTCTATACCGGTGTGGGCAGCATTGCGCTGTTCGTATCAAAGCTGGCAAAACAGGTGGTTGGGATTGAAAATGTAGAGCCCGCTATTGAAGATGCAAAAATAAATGCAGCATTAAATAACATCACTCATACCCATTTTTATGCAGGCGATATGAAAGATGTGTTGAATGATGAGCTGATCGCGAAGCATGGCAAACCTGATGTGATCATTACCGATCCGCCAAGGGCAGGCATGCATCCCGATGTAATTGAAAAGATCCTGCAGGTGGCTGCACCAAAAGTGGTTTATGTAAGTTGTAACCCGGCTACGCAGGCCCGTGATATTGCTTTGATGCAGGAAAAGTATGAAGTAACAAAAGTTCAGCCTGTTGATATGTTTCCGCACACACACCACGTTGAGAATATTGCATTATTGGAATTGAAAAAATAACAGGATGGATAAAGACTTAACTGTAAACCTGGAATTGTTAAAAGACGACCTTGCGTTTTACAACGACATGCTGAAAGAAGTTTCAGGGGATATTCTCAAAGAAAACTTCAGTAAATACCCGGTTTTTGTGGCACACCAGGAACCGGTTAAGATCGGTGACCTGCTTATCGATGCTTCGGAGCACCAGCGCTCGTTCAATATCAGTGCCACTGTGCTGGAAGACCTACTGGAGAAAAATATTGTAACTGCACAACGCGAAGAAAGTTTTAAAGCAGCCTATAAAGATCCTGAAAAATTTATGTGTGTGCTGCTGGTTACCGATAAAGGGGCAAGCTTTGTTTTTGTACCCTTTAAAAGCAGGAACAAATAACACAGCAATGAATGATCCCAGAGTAGCCGTTGTTATTATTCACTGGAACCGCAGGGAGTTGCTCGGGCAGTTTCTTCCGGCTGTGCTCAATTCGTCATACCCGAACCTGGAAATTGTGGTTGCCGACAATCACTCATCCGATGATTCGGTGGCGTTCCTGCGCAAAACATACCCGCAGGTTACCATCGTACAGAATGATGATAATTATGGCTATGCCGGGGGGTATAACCATGCGCTGAAACAGGTAGAAGCTGATTATTTTGTATTGCTCAATAACGACATCGAGGTTACCAAAGGGTGGATCGAACCGGTGATTGATGCCATGGAAAAAGATAAAACTTTAGGTGCATGCCAGCCTAAAATGCTTGATTACAATAACAAAGAGCGGTTTGAATATGCAGGCGCTGCCGGGGGATTTATTGACGCCTTAGGCTATGCATTCTGCCGCGGCCGCTTGTTCGAATACCTGGAAAACGATCATGGCCAGTATAATGATGAGCAGGAGGTTTTTTGGGCCACCGGGGCGTGTTTATTTATCAGGGCCGGGGTTTATAAAAAGCTTCATGGTTTTGATGAACATTTTTTCGCCCACATGGAAGAAATCGACCTGTGCTGGCGCATGCAGCTGGCAGGCTACCGCTTAAAAGTGATCCCTTCATCGCAGGTATACCATGTTGGCGGAGGAACCCTCAATAAGCAAAGCTCAAAAAAAACGTACCTTAATTTCAGGAACAACCTGATCATGCTGACCAAGAACCTGCCGTTAAG
>JAZKGM010000303.1:3248-8385 GCA_040385895.1 Bacteroidota bacterium | reverse complement strand
AAAAACACTTAAGAGTGATCACATAATACAAAGAGCAGGCCTAAGCCTGCTCTTTTAGTGTAAGGGTAATGATATGGGATGTCTTATCGGTTACTTTAAATTTTTCATTGATCCGATGCGGCAAAACAGCAACAATTTCATTGTTTGATTCCAAAACCATGGCCTGTCCTTTTTGAAAAGCATCAAGTTTTAGATCAGTAAAAAAATCACTCAGCTTTTTTTTGTTTTTCATGCCTAACGGAGTAAAAGAATCGCCCTGATTCCATGATCTTAACCTAACCGGATATTCCATTAAAGCAGCATCAATATAAAAGGTATCCATGCTGAATTTTTCAGGTTTTTCAGTAAGGGTTTCAATAACATAGGCGTCTTTGCCAAAGTTGATAACAGGAGGCAAAGGGTAGTGATGGTTCTGCTCTTTAATAATAAAAGGATCAATAGCAACTAGGTTAAGCTTTCCCCGTTCGTAAATAACCCGGTGTGTGTCTGATTGCCACCATTTTCCTGTATTGCGTGTAAGCAGGATATCATCAATAACGGTGCTGTTAAATCCATAAGGGCCTAACCAGAAAAACAGTGCTGTTCTTTTATATGTGAGGTGATCGATTGCATCCAGGTGAATGCTGAAAATATCACCTTTTTGACTGGTATACTCCGGGGTTAATTTCGATAACAGATCATTCGTCAGTTCATTGCTTTCGTTCAGCAAAAGAGCAGCATCCAGAACATGTTGCAATGCTTTTTTATTTACATCTTCAAAAAGGGGAATGATATTGTGACGGATGTAGTTTCTTGTATAGGTGTCGCTTTCGTTCGAGGAGTCATTTCGAAAAGGAATATCATATAAGGAACTGTATACGTCTATTTCACTTCTTAAAATACCAAGCAGGGGGCGCAGTATAAAACCATTTTTCTCCGGGATGCCTGTAAGACCTTTTATGCCTGTTCCACGTAGTAAATTTATGATAAACGTTTCAATGCTGTCATTCCCATGATGAGCTGTCAAAATATACTCGGCATCGTGTTGTAAGCGGACCTTTTCAAACCACTCATAACGTAAGATGCGAGCTGTTTCCTGTGTAGCGAGTTTTCTTTTTTTTGATTCTGTTTTGGTATCAAAACGAATTTTCTCCAAAGGAATTCCTTGATCCTTGCAATATTGGCTGACAAAAATTTCGTCCGCATTGCTTTCATCACCCCTAAGCATAAAATTACAATGTACAGCAACAATGTTGAGGCCATTATTTTTGCAGGCATGCAGTAAGCTCATCGAGTCTTTTCCTCCACTAACCGCAACAATAAATTTGCTTTCCAGTGCATTATACCGGGTTAAAATAGTAGTTAGTGCGTTTGCCAGATTCATGCTTCGAAATTACGATAATTGCTTAGTTTTGGTGCGTGATGAAGAAATACGTTTTATTGACAGGGATAGTTATTCTGAGCGTTTTACAATCGTATGGCCAGAATGGTTTGCTGTCGGGAGGAAAAATTCAGGTGTTAAATGCAAATACGTTTGAGTTGGTTACAAAAGGAAAGAGCAGAATTAAAAAACTGATAGGCCAGGTCCAGCTTAAACAGGATAATACCTTGCTGTATTGCGATAGTGCTTACCTGTTTGATGAAACCGATTATGTTGAGGCATATGATAACGTTAGAATAAATCATAGTGACAGCGTTAATTTTTATGGTGATATTCTTAAATACAATGGGCAAAAGCGGACAGCAAGGCTTGAGAAAAATGTACGCATGGTTGATAACGGGTCAACCTTAACATGTAATGAGCTTGATTTTGATTTTAACCTCAATAAAGCCAGCTACTTTACAGGTGGAAAACTTATAAGTGCACAAAATACGCTAACAAGTAGAATAGGGCATTACTACACGAATAGCAAAGAGCTTTATTTTAAGAAAGATGTTAAGCTTAAAGGCCAAGAATTTGATATGGTTTGTGATACGCTAAAATACCAAACCAGCACCAGGATTGCTACCTTTTATGGCAACACCATTATCACCTCCGAAACAGATACGGTTTATTGCCAGGCAGGAACATACCATACCGAAAAACAAAGCGGCATTTTATTAAAAAGGGCAAAGATACGAAGTGCCGAAAACACACTTATTGCCGATACCATTGTTTACGACAGAAAGAAAAAATACAGTAAAGCGCTTGGAAACATAATTATTCTTGATACGATTAATAAAACCCTTGTACTGGGCAATGTGGCAGAGCTTTTTGGATTAAAAAAGAGCAGCTATGTAACAAAAGATGCTTTGGCCTTTAGCCTGGTTGATAAGGATACGCTCATGATATGGGCCGATACAATTTATACCTACCAGAAAAGCGCAGAGAATGCAAGGGATATTCTGAAAGCCTTTTATAAGGTAAGGATTTATAAAAAAGACCTTCAGGCCATATGCGATTCTATGGTTTACATAAAACAGGATTCGGCAATGACTTTGTACAAACAGCCTGTGCTTTGGAGCGATGCGAACCAGATCACCGGAGACACGATACTATTTTACATCAATAACCGAAAGCTTGATTCGATGTATATCAGGAATAATTCATTTGTGGCCTCAAAAATAAATGCAGCACATTATAACCAGATTAAAGGAAAGGATATGAAAGCTTACTTCAGAGAAAGTAAGATTGATTACATACAGGTTTATGGAAATGGGCAAAGCATCTATTATCCTCAAGAAGACAGCGCATATATCGGGGTTAATGTTATTGATTGCAGTGAAATGAAATTCAGGTTTGAATCCGGTAAAATTAAAAGTGCGCAATTCATTACACAGCCCGATGCGATCTTTTATCCGCTTAACGAAATGAAGCCGGAACAATTGAAGCTCAAGGGATTTAAGTGGCTTTATAAGTTAAAACCAAGGCGAAGAAGCGTGAATAACATAAAAATGTAAGCAAATGGCTTTGATTTGTGCTTATTTTTTTTAAACTTTGATTAATACACAGTAAACAATAATATTATACTAAATTTTTATATGAGGACTAAGTTTACATTCAAAACACACAGGCTATTTGCGGCTGTTGCATTAATGGCAACACTTCTTGCTGCAAAAGCATCAAAAGCTCAGGCCCAGTTTGAGGCAGGAAGAACTTACTATGTCAATGGGGTGGGTAATGATCTCGTTGCTCCTAAAGACACATTTATCAGTTTGGCGGGAACGGGGGCTGTTTACACAGGCGGTCTTTATTCTGCGGCTACGGGTATTTTTCCGGCATTAAATGTAAATGGTATAGATTCAAATACATTAGGGCAAATCACCATTTTGTTGGTTCCCAATTATACAGGTGTAGAAGTGAATTCTATCTTATTAAGAGGGGTTCCTTTTTCGTCTCCAAACAGGCCTATCGTTCTTAAACCTTCCGGTACATATACAATAACCAGGTCGGCTTTAACAGGGGGCGATGCGGTAATAAGGCTTGAAGGTACCCAGTATTTTACCATTGATGGTGAAAGTACAGTGGGTCAGCGCAACCTCACGGTTATTCCACCGGCATCTGCTCCATCAGGAAACCATAAAGTAATAGAGATTGTTACGAATCAAAATGTGGCTGCTGCGGTTTCAGCAGTTAATACGGTAACGATAAAAAATACAAATATTACCGGACTACTTTCGGCAAATAACTCCATTACCCAGGCGGGTGTTTTTGCAGGAGGATTGGCTAACTTCTCAACGAGCGGTTCAAGACGTGCAGAGAAGATCAGCGTAATTAACTGTAACATTCAGAACGTACAGCAGGGTGTTCACGTAAGAGGGCTTTCGGCTGGAGCAAGTTCCCATGACTTCGGGCTTGTGATCAAAAACAATATCATTGGCGGTGAAGTAGGTACATTCCTCGGTTCAGTTGCACAGAACCAGGCGGGTATATCAATAAGCAACCAGGCAAATGTATTGATAGAGGGCAATACAATCAGTGGTATTTCTCCTAATACCATTCACTTTGCAGGTATTTTTGTTACCAATACAACCTCAGCAAATACTTCTTCTTTAGATAGTAACATCGTTATTAACGCAAATAAGATCTATAATTTAAAAAGCACTACTGCGGCATCTGCCGTATACGGGATCAGGTTCTATCATAATATTAGCTATTCGAGGAACCAGAATATGGGGTATAAGGTGACCAATAACGTCATTTCCAACATCAGTTCTTTCGGAACCACGGGCAATTATTTGGGAAATCCTACCATTCCGCCAACCGGTCCGTTCCCAACATCAACCTCTACTGCTACTTTCCCTGCGGGGATTGCTATCGAAGAATACAGTACCAATGCTTCTTTTGAGGTTTATAATAACAGCATCGCGATGTGGGATGAAGGACTAAAAGGAACATCGGCCGCCTGTATCTATGTTGGTTTTAACACTACTGGTGGAATTAAACTGATGAACAATATTCTTTCTAACCGGATGAAAAACTTCACCAATGATGAAGGTGCTTACCAGGTATCCGGTATCATAATAAACAGTAATTCAGAACCATTTGACAGTATTGATAACAATGTTTATGATATAAGTACTACCGGTGGATGGGCATATATTGCAAGGAACCTGACCCGCACATATGCTTCGTTACAGGAATGGCGTAACTATACAAAAGATGACGAAAACAGTTTAACAGTAAAACCTGTTTTTGATAACCCATTAACGCTTTCTACCCTTAATGGCGCTCCAACCACTTACGGAACACAAGGAAAAACATTGGTACCTTTTGATGTTACAGGTGCTGCAAGGCCAGCTGCAAATCAATCAATTGGTGCATACCAGTTTACCCAGAACACTTCGTTGGCACCTGCTCCTTTACAGGGTAATTCTACCTACATGATCAATGGAGTAAGCAGTTTGCCAACCAATTCAAACCTTTCGGGTAGTTTTAAAAACCTTGCTGATTTTGTAAGCCATTTAAATAGCTATGGAACAGCTGGAAATGATACCATTAAAGTGATCTTTGATAATGGTTATAATACGAGCGGAGGTGACTCCCTTGCTGTTATCCCTGCGGTTATTCCATATCCGGGTATGGCAGCAACCCGCAAAATAGTATTGCGCACTGCTCCTGGTGTATCTGTAACTGTAAAGCTCGGATCAAACCTAAGAATTCCGGGTAACTCGGCAG
>JAZKGM010000303.1:0-3238 GCA_040385895.1 Bacteroidota bacterium | reverse complement strand
TGCTTGGTGTATCCGATTTTAATATCCTTGGCAGAGGTTCAAATAATGAAAGAACAATAACCTTTGCTTTATCAGATACCGCATGGGCAGCAACGTCAAAAGTGGTTTCAATCAGTTCTTCTTATTTCAACCCCGCGTCTCGTGATATCATTACTTATTGTAATATTCTTGGAAATGCATTTTCACCCTCAAGTGTTATAGCCCCGGTTGTGTATACGGCCGCAGGTATTTACCTGGGTGATCCGTTTCCGGTTAATCCTACTGGTTTGGCAAGCGCACTGTATGGACCAAATCTGAATAATAACATCAACAACAACTTTATTGGTGGGGTTAAAACAGGTATTTATTGGGGTGCTAAAGATAGTGTTACCGATCAGTTGAATAACATCAATTATAACATAATCGGAGGTTCTATGACAGTTCCGGGAGGAAGGGGACGTGTGTACCTGATAGGGGGAGCCGTTAATCAATCCGGAATTTATATCAAAGGTCTTTCTACTTCAACCATCGATAGCAACATCGTTCGTAACTCACACAATAGTTTTACAGGATTTGCGGGTATATTCCTGAACGGATCAGCTACGATCGGAAGATCAAAAGATTTAATTGTTACTAAAAATACAATTTATAATCTGGGTTGCGCGGCTGCTAATATTGGATATGCAGTAGGTATCCGTGTTGGTGTAAATGAAGCAAACAGGAGCATCAGGATCCAAAATAATTTTATTACAAAGATATACGGAGCAGGCGGTAACAACTTTTCAACGGTAAGTGCTCCTTCCGGTATTGCTGTTTTTATGGATCCGGCTATGACACCTGGTACTGCAGTAATTAATTTAGGGCTTAATATCTCTCACAATACGATAAACTTACCTCAATATCCTGGCCTGGATATAGGTGCAAGTCAATATACTGCTGCATTCTTTGTAGGCGACCGGGTTGCCGGTTTAAGGGTAATAAATAACATTTTTGCCAATACAGCAGGTAAGTCCAGCTATGGTGCTGCTGCATCTACAGTTGCAGCAATTGCATTTGGTGGAACCAGATTAGTAACCACGGATGCATTTTCACAGATTGAAGGAAACGTATACTATGCGAACGGACGGTTTTGTGCCAATTACGTGGGCTTAAAAAACGGGGTGAATGTTCTTGCAAATAATGTTTTGCAAACCATTACAGAGTTGAAGGCTTATGCCGGGTTTGATAACCTTTCATCTTTTGGAGAAGTACCATTTTTAAATGATACAACAATCCAGATGAATCCGTATTACATCGGTCATATTGTTAAAAATCCGGACATCTTCACAGAAGCAACAGTAGACAAAGACATCACAGGCGCAGCAAGACCTGCAGGTGTTAATAATACTTCAGTAGGTGCTTTACACATTAATCCGTCAACCGCTTATGAACCTTTATATGGTGGTTATACTTACCAGGTTACCGGTGTACTAAACCCTCCGTCAGCTGGTCAGCAAACAGGCCAGTTCAATACCATTAATAACCTGTTCCGTTACATCAATACCAATGGGGTTGATGAGGACCAGTTTCCGATAAAAACGGTTACAATCGAAATCACTTCAGGATATGCAGGAGAAGGTGACACTGCAATTTTTCCTTTAATGAAATATCCGCAGATGAGCCCGTTCAGGTTCATTTACATTAAACCAGCAGCAGGCGCATCCCCTGTTATTGCTTCAACCGGTGCAACCAATGCATCTGCTGTTGATGGAATAACCAGCGTGATAAAAATACAGGGAGCAAGGAATGTAACAATTGACGGTTCTAATAACGGATCTAACTCGCGCGACCTGACCGTACGTATGGCTCTTCCAACCGGAGGAAATGCCCTTAATATACAAAGCCAGGCAGCACGTGTAATTGACGTTATGGGTTGGGAACGTCCGGCAGAAGATAATGTGATTAAAAATTGTAACATTATCGGCAATTCTACGATCAGCGGAATTAATACCTATGCGGGAATTTACCAAGGTGGAATAAATAACTTTGGAACAGTAAATAATAATGTTCCTACCAATTCAATTCGCATTGCAAACAGTAGAAATGCTTATGTTAATAATTACATTACTGCTGTAAAACATGGTATATACTTAAGAGGTGGAGTAGCAGCTACGGCTTCCGATGTGGGAGTTACGGTTTCACAAAACATTATTGGAGGTAATAACAATATTGGCGGAGCTTTGCCAACCGATTATTTTGGAGGAGGGGCTGTTGTTTCTCCGTCATTTATGTATGCTTCTGCTATTGCTGCCTTTACACAAACGCAATTAACCATTGATAGCAATATCATTCAGAACAGTTTAAGTGCCATCCCTGGTACCAACCCTGTTCTTGGAAATGCAGGTATCGAAATCGGAGCTGCATCCAGCAAGGTTAAAATATCAAGAAATATAATTACCAGGATCCGCGCTACCAACACCGCTTCTACACTTCTTTCTGCCGGGGCATGTGGTATATATGTAAATGTGCCATGGACTGAAAAGCGTTCTATTAACATTGAAAACAACATGATCTCAAGGATCGTAGGAACAGTTAATAATACGTATGGAATATGCCTTGATGGTAGTCCGAATACCACAAATGATATTGATGTAAATATCTATCATAACTCCATTAACCTAAGCAACCTGGATACAACCTCAGGGATCGCAGCTTGTATTGGAGGTTCGGCATTTGCCAAAGGAGATATCCGCATAGAGAATAATATCTTGCAGAATAGAATGGTAAGGGTAACACCAAATACAGCTAATTATATCTTCCATTCTACTTATACTTCAGGGAATCCGTTTCTTGCAGTTGATAATAACAACTACTTTGTTAGCGGGCCAAATGCCACAAACAACATGGCCCTTATAGGCACTACTACAGTTGCTTCTTTTGTTAACTGGGTTAATTATACCAAACAAGATACTTTATCTTTAAACTACCCGGCACCTTTTACAAACGAAAACAACCTCTTTATTCCGGCAGCTACTACCTCTCCATTGTACCTGGGTGGCAGAAAAATACCAACCATACTTACTGATATTCTTGGAACAGTAAGGCCTGCGGGTTTATCGGCAACTATAGGTGCGCATGACTTTAGTGGAAATGGCTTTTTCGCAGATAGTATGGCACCTAAGCTATATGACTATACACCACTACCAGACTATTGTAACGGAGATTTTAATCCAATAATCGTAAAAGCAAGGGTACTGGATAGAAATCCTGTATTAAGAGA
>JAZKGM010000302.1:12166-16975 GCA_040385895.1 Bacteroidota bacterium | reverse complement strand
ACAATGCCTGGATCGCAACACTGTCTGTAGGACTGTTCACATTAAATGTTCTTGTGCCCACAGACAGGATCGGAGACACGGTAAACACCTGGTTCTGATACAAGGTATCGTTCGACAGGCTCATATTAATTGCATTTGCCTGCAGATAGGCGCTCACCATGTAATTTCCGGGCACCGACCTGTTAACGGTATTTGAATAATAAGCAGCGCTGCTACCCGATACCAACGTGCCTGAACTTACAGTGATCGATCCGTTTGAGTTAACCGGCCCTGTTACATTCCAGTAAATGGTAATCGGATTTATTGAAAAATCGGCCATTGCCCCGATCATGTTTTTAACCGTGATAAATACGGTATCGGCATTGCTGTAACAAATACCTGAACGAACCAAACGCCCCTGCGTTAAAGCAAGGTCCCCATTTATACCTGTAAATTCAAATGCACCTGCATCAGGTGTGCTTGAAGAACGCGCGGCTCCTGTAATGTCTGTTGAAACACCAACATTTGTCCCCAGGTTATCGCAGTTTGCAGATAAAGGCCTCACATCACCGGCAGCAGAATTGGCAAAAACAGGATTATTGGCTATAGAGTTCAGGTCAACTCCTGCTGCGGTTCTCCAATTAGGCAGTGTTTTCTGGTTGGCACCAAGATAACCGATAAAATTAGTTACAATGGTCGTATCCACATAAAGGATGTTCCTGTCGGAAGTGATCGTTGTTGATGAAGCGCCAGCATAGATCACATGTTTTTCACCGGTGCCCGTTCCGCTTATGCTGATGATGTTATTTTTGAACTCATGGTTGTCGGGGGCGGTGGTCATATATAACCCGCGGATCGTTCCGGTGCTCGACACCAGGTTAATATCTACCGTATTATGATAAAACTTCATCCTGTCGCGCGTACCCAGTAAATAATAACCATAAACAGACCCGGTTGTAGAAATATTGTAGGTGGCATTGTTTATAAATTCAGTTTCATAACCGGACGTATTTGCCGATCCTGTGATATACACCGGGTAGGCGGTATAAGTTCCCGAACCGGCATCATGTATGCGGTTATTCCTGTATTTTACATTGCGCACACTGCTTCCGTATAAACCATAAAACGTAGACAGGGTCGAACGGGTCATGCGGTTTATATCATTATTCAACACCAGCGTACTGTCTGTGTTAGCCATATAAAGGCCATACAGGTAAAAATCCCTGAATGTGTTATTGGCAATGGTATGCCCGTAATTATCAAGATAACCGGTGTTACCCATTAATGTAGTGCTGTAATACCCACCGATCACCACATTGTTGGTTATGGTTAAATAGCGTGCATTATTGCCTGCCGTTGTAGCTGATGAGATAGAACCTGATGATACGATCCCGGCACAGGTAGCAGCTGTAGCCGTTAAACCCACATTCACCACATTCCGGATTAACGTTAAATGATGCGAAGCTCCTCCCATATGAATGCCAAATCCAGTAAAGCCGGAATCAGCAACAATATTTAAGCTGTCGATAATAATATAACTCGACCTGTTGAACCGGACGATCGGTGAAATTCCAGAAGTAACCCTGTTTCCGTTTCCATTAATAGTAATAGTATTAACAGGAGAAACCCCGGGAATACTGTCAAACATAAAATTACCATCATAAGGCCCTGTGTTGGGGGTTACATTAATGGTTACAGCACCTGATACGCCATTGCAGTTCAATTCGTCAACCAGGTCGGTAAAACTGGTATAGTTAACCGATGAAGCAGGAAGTGCTTTATTTAAGGTATAAGAACCGTTAAGTGTTGTTGTTGTTGTTCGTATGCGCACTGCTGCAGAGTTCTGCGATAAGCCGGAGTTGGTGCAGGTAACCACACAGCGGTACCAGTTTGTTGCTGTTTGTGTGGCTTTCATGTTTTTTAGCGTATCGTTGGTCAAGGGTAAATATGGACCCGACTGGGCAGCGGCCTTTTGCCACTGATACTTTAAGCCTAATGCAATGGAATCGTTAGCCAGGCTTATATTGAACAACTTGCCCGAACAGGCATAAGTGGTACCGGAAACAGCGTTGCCCGCAAATGGTGTCCCCGAGCATACAGATGCGGTACTAAACTCATAAGCCCCCACATCGGGAGCAGACAAATTCCTGGCTAAGCCGGTAATGTCTGTAGTAACCCCAACCGGCACACCCATGTTATCAATAGCAGCAGATAGCGGCTTCAGGTTTCCGGTAGCCAGGTTCGTAAAAACAGCATTAAGCTCCTGCGATGAAACATCCTGCCCTGAAGCCTGTTCCCAATCGTAACGGCTTAAATTAACTGCGCCCCAATACCCGAAATTGTCCGTACCGGCAGATGTTGATACATGCACCAGGTTATGATTGGAAATAAAGCCTGATGATGGAGTGGTCACATAAATACCCGTTTTAACCCCTGTTCCTCCACCTGTTATATCAATGATGTTGTTTTTAAAATTAACATTGGTAACAGCCACGCTTAAAAAGATCCCGCGAATCGCGGAAGTGCTTGATGCAGGCACTGTATATTGTATGGTGTTGTGGTATATGTTCACGCCTGTAATGGCTGTGGTTAGTCCATAAATACCATACATAACCCCGGTAGTACCTATGTTGTAGATCATATTGTTCGAGATCTCCGTTTCGTACCCTGCTGTATTCACACTATTTGAAATATAAACAGGGTATGCAGTATAGGAATCTGCCCCCGCATCATGGATCCTGTTTTTTTGGATATGAATGTTACGGCTTGTTGCTGTGTATATGCCATAAAACGTAGAAACCACTGCCCGTGTGGCACGGTTAATATCATTATTTAAAACAGTTACCGTGTCGGCATTTGCCAGGTAGATCCCATACAGGTAAAAATCTTTACAGGTATTATTGGCTATGTAATGCCCGTAATTGTCGAGCGAACCGGTATTGCCCGTTGCGGTCATGCTGTAATAACCACCGGTCAGTATATTGTCTCTTATTGTTAAATACCTGGCATTGTTCCCGGCTGTAGTTGGTGCGGTGATCGATCCTGAAATGGCAATGGCCGCATTGGATGTCGTGCCTGTTTCGGTCGTGCTCACCGTTATCCTGTTATGGTCGAGCGTGATATGATGTGACTGGCCCCAAATATGAACGCCAATGCCTAAGTAAGCAGTACCTGAACCGGTTATATTAAAGCTATCCATCCGGATATAACTTGCCCCGTTAAAATCAATGATGGGTGTTGCTGTACTGCTTATGCTGCTTAAGTTTCCATTAAATGTAATGGTATTAACGGCAGAAGCACCCGCTATGTTTCCAAACGTGAGCGTAGTGGCAAGTACCGGGGAATTTGCCAGCACATTGAAGGTTACCGGTGCGCAAACACCCAGGGTGGTAAGAGCGGCTACTGCTTCAGTTATTGTGGCATAGTCGGGATTGGTGCCCCCTATGGTATAAATGCCGTTAAGGGTTGGCGTGATCTTCACCGCAATGGTATCATCAGTATTCACTGTATCAGCAACCGAATTGGGGTACTCGGTCCAGGCCCTCAGGGCTTTGGCTTTCCCCCCGAAAAACACATTGCCCAGGGTAATAACCGTATCGTTCGGGTACGTAGTCCCGCCAAGGGTATCCATCGGGTAAACCCAGCTTACCGGTGTTTGCGGTACCCCATCCAACATCCACTGTATCGTAACATAACTAATAATGTTACCTCCGTTGTTCCTTACCCTTACTTTCACATCCTGGTTGCCTCCGCAAAAATTCTTAGGCCCGGTGAATGCAGTAACGCCCGCATTATTATTCGATGGAACAAGGGTTTCATAAGCTCCCGCATCCGGTGTTGCCGTTGACCTCAGGAGTCCGAGAATGTCGGTGCTGATACCAACCGGGGCACCAATATTATTAATACCTGCAGCAAGCGGTTTAAAGTTTCCCGTAGCTGTGCTGGTAAATTGCGGGTCAAGATCCTTCGATAAAATGTCCTGCCCGGATGCATTGCTCCAGTCTGTTAAACTCACCCTTGCTGCGGTCCAGTATCCCACGTTGTTAGATGCACTTGTATTTACATAAATCACATTATTATTAGAGACAAAAGAAGCCGAAGTGGTCGTTATGTAGATCCCTGTCTTAACTCCCGTTCCTGCCCCCGTAATAGCGATGATGTTATTTTTAACATTTACATTGGTTATCGCAACACTTAAAAAGATGCCCCGTATGATTCCGGTTCCGCTCACTACATTATGCTGTATGGTATTGTGATAAATATTTACATTGCTTATGGCTGTTGTCACACTGTATATGCCATACATGCTGCCTGTAACGCCAAGGTTATAGATCAGGTTGTTTGAGATCTCTGTTTCATACCCGGCTGCATTTACACAATTGGTAAGATAGATCGGGTAAGAAGCCGTGGTCCCCCCCACATCATGGATCCTGTTCTTTCTTAATTTTATGTTCCGGCTGGTGGCAAGATAAGTGATGTATGAAGTAGCCAGTACAGTACTCCTGCCTGAACGGTGAATATCATTACCGGTAACTACAGTCGTATCGGCATTGGTTAAATAAACACCATAACCGTAAAAATCCCTGAATGTGTTATTGGCAATGTAATGCCCATAATTATCAAGTTGCCCGGCATTGCCCATCAGGATAAAACCATAATAGCCGCCTATCACCTGGTTGTTCGTAAATGTTAAATACTGCAAATTATTGCCTGCTGTAGTAGGCGCAGTAGCCGATCCACTGGCCACAAAGCCTGCATTTGTGGTTGCTGTAGAAGTGATCCCGGCATTGATCACGTTGCTATTAAACGTTAAATGATGGCATTGGTTGG
>JAZKGM010000302.1:0-12156 GCA_040385895.1 Bacteroidota bacterium | reverse complement strand
AAGATACCATACCCCGTTGCACCGGTTTGCACAACATTAAAGCTGTCAATTGTAATGTAGCTTGAACCACTAAACCCGATCACGGGGGTATTGGCACTGGTTATGGTTGTTCCGTTCCCGCGAAAAGTAATGGTATTAGAGGCCGAAGCACCGGAAATAACGCCAAAAGAAAGATTGCTTGTATAAGGTCCTGATCCGGGGGCAACATTAAAAACAACAGGTGCGCAAACCCCTGCAGCATTCAATGCGGTTACTGCATCGCTTAAGGTGGCATAATCAGGTGTTGTACCACCTATGGTATAGGTACCGCTAAGTGCGGGCCTTAAAATACTGGTGATCGTATCGTCTATATTTACGGTATCGGCAACTGAATTGGGATATTCTGTCCAGGCTTTGAATGATTGACTGGCAGACGCAAAAAAAACAGAGCCGATCGTAACTACGGTATCATTGGGATAAAGTGTTCCGTTAAATGTATCTAAAGGAGTGGTCCAGTAAAACGGGGATTGAGGAGTGCCATTTAACGACCATTTTACAGTGAGCTGATTAATCACATTGCTCCCTGCATTCCTGATACGTACTTTTATATCCTGCACGCTGTTTCCGCAAAATGCCTTGGGCGCAACGAGTTCAGTTATGGCAGCATTGTTATAAGAAGACAACCTCATTTTATAAACAACTCCCCCGTTTATCTGGCGCGGTGTGAACCAGGTGGTCATGGCCGCATTTCCGGTATACGCACAAGATGCATCTGCAATAATTGTTACCGTTCCATTGGTAAAAGTTGGTGTGTTCGTATTTGCTGTGGGGTAAACATTTCCAGTCCATTGAAGCATAAACCCAAATGTATCTCCCGGGTTCATATCCAGGTTCAGGTTCACAGGAACCGTTTGAGGCTGGGGACTCGTTGTTACGGAAGTAATTCCTGTCATAGCGCTGCTTCCCAGGTTTATCCAACCATTGGCTGCATTCACCGTAGGTTGCCCGTTAATTTTAACCGGCCTGTACCAAACCGTTACCGTACCTGCTACCGTTGAGAAGGAGCCCCTCAGGTTTTGTATGGTAATGGGCTTATTCGTTGTAAAGTTAAAAGCCTGTCCTCCGGCTGTATTCCCGCCACCTGCCAGAGGCGGAACATTGTCGAATGTGATGTTCTGAGCCAACAGAACATTCATTCCCAGGAACATGAAAAGAGTTAAAAAAAACGACCATTTGTAAAATTTTATCATACGGATTAGGATTTATTTAATGTAAATACTAAATTTTTAAAGAATTATTTAAGAATAAACACCGCAATGAGACTGAACGTGTAAATTTCATGCGTGAATGTGCATTTTAAATTGGCACATGTTTATAAGTCTGAATACCCAAAATACAGGAAGTTGCAGGGGCGTTCTTTTTATTCTGAGCAGCACAGCATTACTTTGCATAAGTAATGCACACGCCATACCTTAAAAATTTAATCAGCAGCCTGCCGGATACACCAGGAATATATAAGTATTACGACAAAGACGGAAACCTGATCTACATAGGCAAGGCCAAGAAACTGAAAAAAAGGGTATCAAGCTACTTTACCAAAACACACTACGAAAACCGTAAAACAGCGGTAATGGTGAGCCGAATAGTTGATATCCAGTTTACGCTGGTTGATAGTGAAATTGACGCACTGCTACTCGAAAATTCCCTCATCAAAAAGTTTCAACCCAAATTTAACATCGACCTCAAAGACGATAAAACATACCCGTTCATTTGTATCAAAAAAGAGCGCTTCCCCAGAATATTTCCTACCCGCAACCCGGTAAAAGACGGAAGCGAATACTTTGGCCCTTATGCCAATGTAAGCATGATGCACACCATCCTGGATATGATCCGCAACCTCTATCCTACCCGCAACTGCAACCTTAACTTAACACCCGAAAACATAAGTACCGGAAAGTTTAAAGCCTGCCTGGAGTTTCAGATAGGTAATTGCAAAGCACCATGCATAGCCAACCAGACCGAAGAAGATTACAACAACGCGATTAAAGAAATCAAAAGCATATTACGCGGAAACATCAGCGAGGTTACCCATCATTTAAAAGCATTGATGAACGATGCGGCCTCGGCACTGAAATTTGAACTGGCAGCAGGATACAAAAAGAAACTGGAATTGCTCGAAAACTACCAGAGCCGGTCCACCATTGTAAGCAGCCTCATTCATGATGTAGATGTGTTCAGCATTGTGAGCGATGATAAGTTCGCATTTGTTAATTACCTGAAAGTGGCAAACGGCATGATCATTCAGACCCAGACCTTTGAAATGAAAAAGAAACTGGATGAAAGCAATGGCGAACTGCTTGAGCTTGCCATTGCCGAAGTGCGCGAACGTTATAAAAGCACATCGCGCGAAATTGTGGTGCCGTTTGAAATGGAACTGGATGATGCAAAAATAACGTTCACCGTGCCGAAAGCCGGGGACAAGAAGAAACTCCTTGACCTGTCGCTGAAAAATGCGACCTACTATAAACGGGATAAACTGGAACAATACGAAAAGCTGAACCCAGAGCTGAGAACAGAACGTTTGCTTACCCAGATGAAAAACGACCTGCGCTTAACCACCTTACCGCATCACATCGAGTGTTTCGACAACTCCAATATACAGGGTACCAACCCGGTTTCGGCCTGCGTGGTTTTTAAAGATGCTAAGCCAAGCAAAAAAGATTACCGCCACTTTAATGTAAAAACCGTTATCGGGCCCGATGATTTTGCCACCATGAGGGAAGTGGTGCACAGGCGCTACCGCAGAATGCTGGATGAGGGGGAAAAGCTCCCCGACCTTATTATTATTGACGGGGGAAAAGGACAGCTAAGCTCTGCCGTGGAAAGCATGCAGGAATTAGGGATCTATGGACAGGTACCCGTTATCGGCATTGCAAAAAGACTGGAAGAGCTGTATTACCCTGAAGATGAATTCCCTTTATATATCGATAAAAAAAGTGAAACGTTAAAAATCATCCAGCAATTACGTGACGAGGCCCACCGTTTTGGAATAACACATCACCGCAACCGCAGAAGCAAAAACACCTTTAAAAGCGAGTTGCACGATATAAAAGGAATTGGGGATGAAACCACAAAACAATTGCTGGCAGAGCTCCGATCGGTAAAAAAGATCAGGGAGTCTTCATTGGAAACGCTGGAAGCCCTTATTGGCAAAGCAAAGGCTAAAATCGTGTGGCAGCATTTTAATTCACATTAACAATGTGTAAAAAACAGCTTTGCACATACAACTATTTTAATACTTTTGAACTCTAATAAACAAACAACCTAAAATAATTACACAAAATGAAAAAACTATTACTTTCTTTACTAATGATGGCTGGCGTTTCTGCCATTGCACAGAAAGATGTTGCTGTTCAGTTGATCAATCCTGCTGCAGGAGGAACTATTACCAGCAAAGAACCATTTAACTTCGAAGTAAAACTAACAAATGCAGGTACTGAGGCTCTTACAGAGATGGATACTGTTATCGTATTCTTTGCTATCAATAATACCATTCTTACTAATCAACAAGGTAATCCGATCGGCATCGTTTCAAGGCAAGCGATAGCTGTTGGAGAATCAAAAAATGTTTTTCTTAACAATATTTCATTAACCATCAACCAGGAAGGTAACGCTAATATTTGTGCTGTAAGCTCACTAAGCAGCGACAACAACAACACGAATAACAGCGGATGTTCAGCTGTTCAGTTCAAATTTGCTACTGCTTTATCTGAGATCCAGGCTGCTGCTAACACCGTTAGCGTATTCCCTAACCCGGTTAATGACGTGTTAAACTTTAGCATCGACTATAACAAAGCAACCAATGTATCTGTAATGGATATTACAGGTCGTTTAGTTGAAACTGCTTCATTCGACATGAACAATGCACGTGTTGACGTTCGCAACTACAATAAAGGTATTTATTTCTACCAGATCACCAACAGCAATGGCGAGGTGATTAAAGGTGGTAAATTCACCGTTAACTAATTAAATTTATTTTATTGATAATGAAGGCGTTCCGTAAGGGACGCCTTTTTTATTTAGGTGCGGGCAGCATTATATTTGTCTGACCTGTCTATGTATAAAAGCAGCAAGCTGTCACTTATTATCAAACATAAACCGACATCAGCAGATGAGAGGGAACTTATTGAACGGTGTATAAAAGAAGACCGCAAGGCGCAGCATGTGCTTTTCACTAAGTACTCGTCAAGAATGCTTGGTGTATGTTACCGTTATGCCAATAATATGCAGGAGGCTGAAGATATGTTGCAGGAAGGTTTCGTGAAAGTGTTCGATAACATTGGCAAATTCAGGTTCGAGTCAGGGCTTACCACCTGGATCACGCGCATCATGATCAACACTGCACTCAATTTTTTGCAAAAGCATAACAAAATTTCATGGAACAATGAACTGGAACCTGTTGAGAATACGCTGAAATACAGCAGCGACCAGCTGCATGCCTATGATACCCGCCTGGTAATGGAGTGTATCCAGCAACTGCCCCCCGGTTATAAAATGGTGCTTAACCTGTATGCCATCGAAGGGTTTTCCCACAAGGAAATTGCCGGACAATTAAATATAAAAGAAGCTACATCACGATCGCAATATGCGAAAGCAAAAATGCACCTGATGCAGGTATTGATCAATAAAGGAATTGAATTTAAACCCAATGAAGCCAGATGATTTTGATAAAGATCTGAGAGATCTTGCAGGAAGTTTTACGCTGCCTGTGCAAAATGATTTTTTTGCGCAGATGATGCTGGCACGCAGAAAGAAACGCAGGCGCGCCATCATGTTCTACCTTTGCGGGTTAGCTGCTGCATTGATCGTACTGCTAACATTCATGTACAGTGAGGGAACAGACCAGGACGCGGAATTAAAACAACCCTTGGCCAGCACCGAAATGCCTCAACAAAACAACCGCGTTTTACCGGGTAAGAAGCCGCATGAAGCAGGTTTAAAAGAAACCATTTACAGCAGCAATACGACAGCGACCACCGATAAGCCGGAAACAAGCAAACCGGCTATAAGAAACCCTGCTATTCTTAAGCCGGAAACCAAAGATCAGCCGGGTGCAGAAAAAATCACAGCCGGTAACAGGCTGAACCGCTTAAACACATTACCGGTTATAAAAGAGCAAACACCCCTTGAAATACCCCTCACTGATATGCGCGCACAACAAGCTGAACCGGTTAAAGAACCCTTTGCTGTTGTGGTGCAAACAACAGACACTTCTTTCACACAAGATACAATGCCGGATCCAGGCCTGGCTTTCATCGTTGATTCGGTTACGCCTGCTAGCGGCAATGGGGAACAGCCCAAAATAAAGGCCGAAAGCACCAGGCGTATTGAAGCCGGGGTGTATGCGCATTATTTTGCAATAACCAATGCTGTAAATGCATCCTCATTGATCCCTTTAAACAAGCCTGACTCATTCGGACTGAATGAAAAAGCAAACTATGCATTCAGCGCGGGCGTTAAAGGTTCTTACCAGCTTAGTGCAAAATGGAAAATTATACTGGGTATAGGCATCAATAAACTTCAGTTTGATAAAATACGGATCGCACAAACCAAGGTTGATTCCCTTACCGCATATGAAATTACTAATGTTAAGGCGCTAAGGGCATTTAACCAGAACATAACCGAACAATCGTTCACCTGGCTTGAAATTCCTTTGGGCGTTGGCTACACCCTTCCGTTAAGCGGTAAAATCAGCTTTTGCACGGAAGCCGGTTTGGTTTACCAAACATTGCTGCAAAACAAAGCGTATGAATTCACGACCTCATCCGATGGCGAGTTGAGCTACAAAGAAATGAATAATATAGGCCAGGAACGCCTGACTAAAAATACGCTCGCATTTTACCTGCAACCAGGAATTTCAACTGCCATAACCAAACGCATGAGCTTATTTACGGGCTTAAGCTACCGCAATCAATTTACTTCATACTATAAAAAAGAGTATTTCCCTACCGGTTCCGTTTATTTTATTGGAGCAACTGCTCATTTTACCTATAAATTTTAAACCAACAGGCAACATCCGGTCAAATTTGTTACTCTAATGGTATAAACAAAAAATCTATGAAGAATGTAACATCATCATTACCTATTGCTTTAAGAGTTTTAGCAATAACAGTTATTTTAGGGCTTACAGCTTGTAATAACCCGTTTTTTGATTGGGAAGAACCGGGAGGTGGAAAACCTGGTAAACCACCGATCGTAAATGATTGCAACCAATCGGGAAAAATGGTTGCCATTACATGCGGGCCAAGTATTTATGGTAACCTGTGGATACAGGCTGAAAATAATGAATATTTACGCCCTTGCGATCAGAGTTTTCAAACCCTTCTCCCTATAGATCTTAAAGAAGGCGACCAGGTTAAATTCAGTTATAGAAAAATAAACAACTGCACTGCCTGCAAAAATAAAATAACCTGCTCAGCTGTGGTACCCAAACATACACATGTGATTATTGATTGTATCAGTGTGGTTCCTTCTGCAGCGTGTCCTGCTCTTACTTTGGACGGGAATGCCGGTGAGGATAATAATTATGTTCATGTACTTAATGCCGCAATGGATGGCCGTTTCCTAAAGCTTAAAATAGGCTATGGTGGCTGTAGCCAATTGCCGATTGAAGCATTTAAATTAAGCTGGAACGGATCATTTGCTAAAAGTTTACCTGCCCAGGTTTGGTTATTTCCGGGTATGAATGTAACACCTACAGCATGCCAGGCCTATTTCACAACCGAATTATGCTATGATGTAAGCTCGCTGAAAGCCAATTATAATGGCCAGTTGCAAATAAATATCGGGGAATATTCCATCCTATTTTAAATATTTGTTCCATTTCTATCTCAAATAGTTGTTTGTTTAAATGCAATTATTATTTTTGTAGTGTAGTACAATGATATTACTGAATCGTTTTAATAACGAAACAAATTGAACTAACTACTTAAACGGGGGATAGAGAAGAATAATAAATAAATATTGGTGTAATTGTTTTGCAATCTTCTTGTCTCACATTTAATCTAAGCCGGTACTTGTACCGGCTTTTTTTATGATACTTCAAATCTCCCAATAAACCTGTGACCACAGGCGACTGCATATGGCTGGTAGCCTTATTTCCCTCACCCACTTTAATATCGCCCTGTTGTTCCTATACTAAACAGGCATCAAAGACGCCACGTGTTTAAATGAATTACTTTATACATAAAAAAAGCCGGCTTTCAGGGCCGGCTCTGTATAAATCTTTCAGACTTATATTATTTTTTATACTATTTAATAGCTGTTAAGCATCATTGGCATAACAAGCATCAATATGTTTTCACCTTCTTCCGGGTTCAGAGGAGTAAGCACCCCTGCACGGTTTGGCTGGCTCATTTCCAGCTTAAGTTCAGCACTGTCAACCGATGAAACCATTTCTGCAAGGTATTTTGAGTTAAACCCTATTTCAAGGTCTTCCCCGTGGTATTCGCATTTTAATTTCTCCTGCGCTTCGTTTTCAAAATCAATGTCCTCGGCAGATATGGTTAACTCGCTGCCTGCAAGTTTCAGCCTGATCTGGTGGGTGGTTTTGTTCGAAGTGATGGAAACACGTTTTACACCAACAGAAAACTCTGCTTTATCTATTTGCAATACGTTCGGGTTCTCTTTTGGAATTACCGCGTTATAGTCGGGGTATTTCTCATCAATAAGGCGGCATATCAGGCTCACATCACCAAATGTAAAAAAGGCATTTGAACGGTTAAACTCAATCGTAACTTCTGTATCATCGTTAGGTAATGATGATTTAAGAAGGTTCAAGGCTTTTTTGGGCAGGATAAAGTTTGCTTCAACCCCCGGCTTAATATCAGCGCGGTTATACTTCACCAGGCGATTTGCATCTGTAGCCACAAAGGTGATGTCATCATTGGTTAGCTGAACATAAACCCCTGTCAGGTTCAATCGAAGTTCGTCATTGCTTGTTGCAAAAACAGTTTTGGCGATAGCTCTTTGAAGCACCTTGGCAGGCATGGTAAATTTCTGACCATCTTCCACCACGGGATTTTTCGGGAACTCATCTCCGCGCTGTGCCGTTAATTTAAAACGTCCCGTATCGTATTTAATCTCCACCGCACCTTTTTCCAGGTTTATGGAAAAAGCCAATGGCTGATCGGCAAGCGTTTTTAAAAGATCAATTGTGGTTTTTGATGGAATGGCTATATTAATTTCTTCTTTCGCTTCAACCTTAATGGCAGTTGTCATCGTGGTTTCGAGGTCGGTTGATGAAATTTTCAGTTCACCATTCTTTATATCAAACAAAAAGTTATTGAGAATAGGTATAATCGGCTTTGCAACCACTACACCATCAATGTTTGAAAGTTGTTTTAACAGCGTTGTGCTATTTACGATGAATTTCATTTATAATTTACTTCTGTATGGTACGAAAATATGCCGATGTACCTTGCTTTTCAACACAAGTTATGCACAAAGAAAGGGTTAAGAAGTAAAGAAAGGATCGAAATAAAAACGCAATTTATCAGGCGTTTTTTAAGCTTTTATCTTTCAGGTGGGTATTTACCGACTCTACCAGCTTAACCATTTCAAATGGCTTGGTAATGATCTCATCCGCCTGCACGTGGCTTCCTTCCAGGATCAAACGATCCATTCCCGTAACCAGGATAACAGGAATGTGCTTAAGCTTTGAAGAGGTTTTAATATGCTCGGCAATGTCTATTCCCCCTGTAAAAGGAAGCATTACATCCGATACCACCAGGTCTATTTCCCCGCTATTAATTACTTTTATGGATGAAGCAAAATCGCTGGTTAATATTACGCTATACCCTTGTTTTTTAAGTGCTTTTGCAATGGAGGTTGCAATAAAATCTTCATCATCTACTACAAGTATCGTTACAGGATTCATCATTGTAAATTTAATTGATTGTTTAATTATTAAGCATAACCTGTTTTATAGGGTAAATGTTTTAATAATTATAAATAAAAAAGCCCGCTATTGCGGGACATTTGGTGGCGGAGAGTGAGGGATTCGAACCCCCGGACCTGTAACAGTCAACAGTTTTCAAGACTGCCGCAATCGACCACTCTGCCAACTCTCCGGTGCAAAAGTAAGCCGAGAGATGATTTATACAAAAAAAATTACAGAAAAATCTTTGTGGAAGCGCTTGTAGCCTGAGAATCAGTTTAACCGAATTAACTCTGTAGCTTTCTGAGTTAACTTTTCTTCCATTTTGATAGCGCGGGGAATCAACATATCCTCCTCTATCAGGCTATGCGCCTTCAGATCACTCTCAAAACTTTTGAGTTCGTGCATCAGTACTTTATAGGCCAAATGGTCATCCTGAGTCACCTCATAATTCTGAAGCAACTTGCGGATGTTGTGCATATCATCATCATCATGGTGGTGTTTCATGATAAAATCACCCATCGAAAAATCTTTCAGCTCCACCCACAATGCATTGTTAAAGCTGATGGTAAAACGTTCCAGCTTTTTGATATAAGTAAACAACACCTCGTTTTCGTAACGGATATGTTGTAAAAAATCCTGTTTAAACGTTGCAAATATTTTATCAAGCAACAACAACTGCGGATAGTTTTTATGGTGTTGCAGAGCTGTTTGCTGAATATGGTGTTCGATAACAGGCAGCATACGTTGCGAGTAGTGATGATGCGTATGTTGAAGGTGATTGCACATTTCAGAAGGCGACATGCGTTGCAAACGGGCAAAACTGTGATCGTTCTTATCATTGAGCTGAAGCAAGGCTTCCTTTACATTATTCATGTTCAGGTTTTTAATGCGGCATACATCTTCCAGCGTCTCACCCAGGTAATCAAACGCATCAATTCCGCACCAATGCAATACTGATGCATACGAGTGATTCTCCTCCAATAATTCGTAGATACTTTTCTCGACCATAAGAAGACAAATGTATGGACTTGGCGGCATATCCAAAAGCATTTTTGTGTCATAATTGGCGGTTGGCTTTTAGCTATTGGCTCATTAGGTGCGTGCCTACGACTGTGTTCTGAAAAGAAACATTGCAAGACATGTGCTACTGGCTTTACGCAATGATGCCAACAGCAAAAAGCCAACAGCAAAAACGCGATTTCAAAAATCAGAATGAAAACAGTAAGATTGTAGTAAATATGACGAAAGAAATTGTTGTAAGCGGAATACGCCCTACGGGCAAGTTACACCTTGGTAATTACATGGGAGCAGTGAAGAATTTTGTAAAAATGCAAAATGAATTTCAGTGCTATTATTTCATTGCTGATTATCACTCCCTCACCACTCATCCTAACCCTGCAGATCTGCACGTGAATGTGCGCACTGTATTGGCCGAATATATAGCCTGTGGTATTGATCCCGAAGCCTGCACCATTTATGTTCAAAGTGATTTACCCCAAATTCCTGAACTGTACATGTTACTGAATATGCATGCTTATAAAGGTGAGTTGGAACGGGTGTCTTCCTTTAAAGAAAAAGCACGTACCCAACCCGACAACATGAATGCAGGATTATTGACCTATCCTGTGTTGATGGCTGCTGATATTATTATACATAAAGCAGTGAAAGTTCCGGTGGGCAAAGACCAGGAACAACACCTGGAAATGGCGCGTACATTTGGTAACCGATTTAACCGTATTTACAATACTGAAATATTTCCCGAGCCCTATGCTTTTAATTATGGCACACAACTGGTAAAAGTTCCGGGCCTGCAAGGTGGAGGAAAGATGAGCAAAAGTGATGGCGACAACAACGTGATTTGTTTATCAGATTCACCTGAACTCATTCGCAAAAAAATGAGCAAAGCAGTTACCGATACAGGACCTACTGAAGCCAATACTACTCCAACACAAGCAGTACAAAATTTATTTGACCTCATGCAGATGGTGTCAACACCCGATACATTAACACATTTCACCAATGCATATGCCAATTGCAGTATTCGTTATGGTGATTTGAAAAAACAATTGGCAGAGGATATGATTGAATTCCTCACACCGATTCGCACAAAAATTGAAGACATTTACAACAACACAGCATACTTAGGCAAGGTAGCTAAATTGGGTGCCGACAAAGCAGCCGCCAGTGCCGACAAAACCATGGCGGAAGTAAGAGCAGCAATAGGATTTCAAAAGTTTTATTAGATAACGTTTGAGTAAATTGCATAATAGCAATACCGAAACACTGTCTCCCGATAGTATATACAACCCCTCAGGGGGCGCACTGCTTTTTGGGGGATACATCTTGCTATAGATATGGAACTCCTCCGGAGTCTATTGTCGCGAATGCGTGTGTTTATCTGCGGGTAGAGGTTCTCTTTAGCAGATATCTGGATTATAATGATTGCACCCTATGAATATATTACTTGCTAGAGATATTTGACCCCTTTGGGGTCATTCAGTTAACATCTATCCTCCTACTTCCAATCCGCAATCTCAAATCCCAAATCCACAATCAATCACCCACTTATGTTTTTCGCGTACATATCTGCGAATGACTACTCCTGCGCTTCTCCACAGGTGTTCACAACTTTTCGGGTTTAATTCATACTGTATTCATAAAATTTGATAATCATTGAATTTTAACAACGTTTACATCCTGTAATTATGGCCAAGAAAATAGCATCCAAGACCTCTACAACAAAAACCCCTTCCGTAAAAACGGCCGACAAAAAAATCTTCGTATTAGATACTTCTGTTATTTTATATGACCATCAAGCTGTGAAAAATTTTCAGGAGCATGATGTGGCCATTCCCATAACCGTATTGGAAGAACTCGACAATTTTAAGAAGGGAAACGACACCATCAATTTTGAAGCACGCGAATTCATCCGTTTTCTGGATAAGCTTTCAGGTGAATATACATTAAGCGACTGGATTCCCATTAACGGACGCGGACGCGGTAAGTTTAAAGTAATAATGCACGAACGCGGTAGTGTAGATGCTGAGCGCGTGTTTGGCGAACGAAAAGCTGATCACCGTATCCTCAACGGAGCCATTGCCATGCGTGATGAAAATCCGGATCGTAAGGTTATCATGGTGACCAAAGATGTGAACCTTCGTTTAAAAGCAAAATCACTTGACTTGCTGGCCGAAGATTATGAAACCGGTAAGATCAAAAATGTAAACGACCTGCAT
>JAZKGM010000301.1:0-1875 GCA_040385895.1 Bacteroidota bacterium | reverse complement strand
TCTCATATGTGATACAAGGTAAAATTTTATTCCGTTTTTTCAATAAAACAAAAGCCACATCGGGTATGATGTGGCTTTGGCCTCTTTTATTTTAAAACTAATGCTGTGAGCTTTCCATTAAAAATGGTTTGATGAACTGGTCGAGGTCACCATCCATTACCCCCTGCACATCGCTGGTTTCCGTATCTGTTCTCAGGTCTTTCACCAGCTTGTAAGGGTGGAACACATAATTGCGGATCTGTGAGCCCCATTCTATTTTTTTCTTTCCTGCTTCCACTTCCTGTTTGGCTTCATTGCGCTTGCGCAATTCCAGTTCATACAGCTGGGAGCGTAACATTTTATACGCACGTTCTTTATTGGCGCTCTGGCTGCGTTCCACCTGGCATACAATAACAATGCCCGTGGGTTTATGTGTGAGCTGAACCTTGGTTTCCACCTTGTTTACGTTCTGGCCTCCTGCACCGCCACTTCGCGAAGTCTGGATTTCTATATCGGCATCCTTGATCTCGATCTCTATGGTATCGTCAACAATGGGATAACAATACACCGAAGCAAATGAAGTATGTCTCCTTGCATTGGCATCGAAAGGCGAAATGCGCACCAGGCGGTGCACCCCGTTCTCACCTTTCAGGTAACCGTAGGCAAAATCACCGGTAACTTCGATAGAACATGATTTAATTCCTGCACCATCACCGGGTTGTTCGTCAACCACGCTGGCTTTAAACCCCGATTTATCGCAATACATAATGTACATGCGCATCAGCATTTCTGCCCAGTCCTGGCTTTCGGTTCCCCCGGCCCCCGAGTTAATGGTAATGATGCAGTTCAACGGGTCTTCATCGCTGCTCAGCATGTTCTTCAACTCCAGCGCCTCTATTTTTTCAATGGTGGCTTTGTAAGCGGTTTCCAGTTCCTGCTCATCGGCTTCGCCCGCCCCAAAAAATTCATAAAGCACGCCCAGGTCATCAACAGCTGTTTGTGCCTCGGCATATGCATCTGTCCAGATCTTTTTGGTTTTGGTGCTTTTCAGGATCTGCTCGGCACGTTTGGGATCATCCCAGAAGGTTGGATGTAATGATTGATTTTCTTCGTCCCTGATCAGGAGAAGTTTGCCATCCACGTCAAAGATACCTCCTCAGGTCTTCAACCCTTACCTTCAACGCTTTTAATTGGTCGTTAGTCATAATGGGTGCAAATATAAGTAAAGCTGGCAACTGGCAATACGATACGATTAAATTACACCGCTAAAGCCATGCGCATCATCATTTATTTATCAGTGAATTAAGCCTATGTTTGCGGCTGTAATTTTGAAAATATGCCGGTAAAGATTATTGAATGTCCACGCGATGCGATGCAGGGTTTGCATGATTTTATTCCAACCGCAACAAAAATAAATTATATAAACGGCCTGTTAAAAGCAGGTTTCGATACTTTGGATTTTGGGAGCTTTGTTTCGCCCAAAGCCATTCCGCAATTGCGCGATACGGCCGAAGTTTTAGCAGGCCTTGATCTAAGCGGTACCAGAACCAAGCTGCTTGCCATTGTGGCCAATGTAAGGGGCGCACAGGATGCCATGCAGCACGAAGCGATCCGGTATATCGGTTTTCCTTTTTCTATTTCAGAAACGTTTCAGCAACGCAATACCAACAGCAGCATTTCTCAATCACTGGAAAGTGTAAAGCAGATGCAGGAATTGTGTGTTACAAACGGGAAAGAACTGGTGGTGTATATTTCCATGGGTTTCGGCAATCCTTATGGCGATGAATGGAACGCAGGCATTGCACAGCATTGGGTGAATGAAATGGACAGGATCGGAGTGAGGATCTTATCATTAAGCGATACCGTTGGCATTGCAACGCCCGAAAGCATCAGTTA
>JAZKGM010000300.1:1084-15228 GCA_040385895.1 Bacteroidota bacterium | reverse complement strand
AATTCAAGGATCGGTAAAACAGCGTACGGGTCTTTCTTAAAAGCAGGGAGCGCCATGGCCCAGGGTAAACGCGGCCTGATGCCTTCGCTGGACAACCTTCTTACATGCTGATTTTTATGCCTGGCCCATTTCAGGTGTTGTTTCAGCATTTCCTTTTCGTACTTAATAATAAAAGGCCTTACCGCAAATTCACTTGTGCTGTATTGGGTAAATTGTTCAAGCGCTGCAATGGAGGTAAAATAGTCGTCTAACCCGTACACTTCAATAAAATCGGGAAACAGCACGGCTACATACCCGTTGAAATGCGGGGCTACCTGTTTTAATACCTCTACCTGTTGCCGGTAAATTTCGGGCACATGTTTATTGATCATGTGCACCACATGCCTGGTGCGCTGCTTCAGTGCCTTACCGGGCCATTCCATATCAAGCACATCAGCGGTAAACTTCTTTTTATTAATCGGGTATACTTTGGCAAGTTCAGCCGCAAGTCGTGTAATAAAGGTTTCGGAATACAGGTTTTTTAAAGGTTCGGCCATGGTGCAATGTTACAAAAAAAGAGCCCTACCTGTAAAGGCGGGGCTCTTTTTTGAGAATAAGTTTGATCTCAGCTTATTTAGAGATAACCAATTTTTGAACAGCAGTTTTACCTTCTGTTTGGATCTCAACAAAATAGATACCGGTTTTAAGGGCCGAGCAATCTACTTCAGTATTGTTAAATTCTACAAACTGGTTTGCAGCTACTTCTTTTCCGGTCAGGTCCATGATGCGAACTAAACCTGTTCTTCCTGAAATAGGAGAAGAAACAACAAATGATTTTGCAGTCGGGTTAGGATAAACAGCAGTATTTAAAGCGTTGTTCACTTCGTTTAAGCCGGTAGCCCAATAAGAAAGCCTTTCAGAAGGAGCTGATTGAAGAACTTGTTTATTCGAGCTCTGAACAAAAACGATCACTTCAAGGTCATTAAAATCTTCTACCGAGTGCTCTGTTTCCAGGTTGATCGGGCTTTGGCCGCTTGGAGCTAACTTGTATTGTCCCGGGAAAGTGAATGAGAAATTGTATTCTTTTTCCACACCAACCTGAACATCAGAAATCAATGTACCTGTTTCACTTGGTACCATTTTTTTCATTACATGGTAAAATTCAGTTTCGCCATTGCTTTTTACATTTTCAATGGTTTTGCCTTCAATGATCGCAACATACAGTTTGCTGTTTGCTGCCAATGCGGTAATTGCATTTAACTTAACGTTAACAGCCACTTCATTGCCTTTTGTTCTGTAAGTAGATTGGATGGCAAGTGGAGAAGTAAGCGTTTGGTATTGTGTGAATAAAGCATTGGTGAATGATTGTGCATTCTGATCCCACTGCCCGTCAATTTCCATTCTTGGAATAGAATTGATCGAATAGTAGCCTCTGCGTCTTACACTTTCGCCTGTTGAATAAGGATCGCCTGTGCCCGGGAAGTCTTGTTGGTATTTAATAGAAGTGAACAGGTTTTTGTCGCGGCCGGCAACAACAGCTTTATAGTTGGCATTACCCGGAGCGCAAGGACCGCAGGTAGATGAACTGAAGATCTCGTGTAAGGTTACACGCAAGTTGGCTGCAACCACTACGCTTTTCGAAAGGGCATCGTTAGCTGTGTTTTCGTCAGCTGCACCATTCACGTTGGTTGCCCAAACTTTAAGTGTTTTGGTACCTGCTGCGGCAACAGCTAAAGGTGTAGCGTGTGTAAAGCTGTAAACACCTCCGCTGGCTTCAATGCTTAAGCCGGTAAGGTTTGATGATACTACTGCTTCACCGTCTATCTGGTAGTTCAGCGTCATAGAAGTAACCACCTGGGAACCCATGTTCCTGATGCTGCCATAGATCTGGG
Organism: Bacteroidota bacterium; assembly: GCA_040385895.1. Taxonomy (GTDB): domain Bacteria; phylum Bacteroidota; class Bacteroidia; order UKL13-3; family UKL13-3; genus UBA6183. The sequence goes on along the minus strand of JAZKGM010000300.1, from coordinate 13,357 downwards.
TAAGTTTAGCAACAGTAAAGGCTTCGTTGTTCACGTTCGCAACGCTCAGGTCAAGACCTGGTTGTGTTCCTGAAACAAATTCGTAATACTTGTTGTCTGATGCGTCAAATATGTTGGTAGCGATATTGTTTGCGCCCAGGTTAGGCGAACCGTTAATGCTGTATGCAGTGGTGCTGTTCATTTGCAAACCTGCCGACATTTTAACATTGTTGTTACAACGTGCGCCTGCCGTGGTAACGCATAACGTTTTCATGTCAACGATGTACACTTTGTTGCTTGTTTCTTCCAGCACAACCGACCAATATGTCCATCCGCTGTTGATATTGGCTTCAGAGAAGAAGTTATACTGGATCCAGAATTGCCTGTTTGGGGCAGAACCAAATGATTTGGTTACTATGGTACTGGTATAGGTGGTAGATCCGCTAACCCAGCTCGAAGGCTTAACGCCAAGTACGTTGATTGAATTGTTGGCCACCGATGCGCTTGGCAGTGCAGTGTTGCCATAAGGAGCTAAAACCGTAGAAGCAGTATCAAAAGTTACGCTTCCCGAGTTTGATGCTTTAAAATGGGTAACAACGTTTCCGTTAAAGGTAAATGGAAAAGGCAGGGCCATGCTTGGGCTGTAAGCTGCAGCTGCAGTTCCGTTGCCACTCCATAATGTGCTCCATCCCGTTAATGACACAGCAGGATTTTCACCGTCAGTATTCAGTTTTTTAGGATTTTCGCCAGTAACACCTATTGTGTAGTACTGGGCATTGACAGTTCCTGCGGTAAGAAGCAGGAAGCTTGCCATAGAAAGTAAAACTTTTTTCATAGTTTTTATCTTGTTTTTTTTAGGTAATTGTTTCTACAGATTTATGGCATATATTTTAAATAAGCAAGCACTTGATAAGGAAAATTTAAGAAGGTATAATTAGCAGTACTTTTGAAAAAAACAAAATCACACTATATTTGCCTTAATTAAATTAAATGTAAGCATGAAAAAAGCGATTTACCTTTTTATAGTGACCGTCTTCTCTTTATCTGTGGCTACCGCCCAGAACTTCGATTTAAACCCGAAATCGAGCTTTGCTGAAGGACCTAATGCAGATCCCGATGAAAAAACGGCCATGTCAGTGATCACGAACAATTCAACAGATCCTGGCGATTCGATGATCACCTGGACAATTGTAGATTTTAATGTGCCTTCGGGATGGCAGTTCGATTTTTGCGATCCGTACGATTGCATCTCTAACCTGGGTGCCAATGCAACAAATTCATTCAAGTTGAAACCGGGATTGTCTGGCCCTCTTAAAGGAAACTTCTATTCGAAAAGTGTTGGTGGTAACGGAAATGTTAAGCTGGCTATTCAGTTCGTAGGCAAGCCCGAGAGCCGTGATACTTTATTTTTATCGGCCAAAGGCTGGGCTACCGGTTTAAAACAGATCAGAAATGCAGCTGAAGTGAGCATGTACCCTAATCCGGCACGTAATGAGATCAGCTTTAAATACCCGGTTACCAAAGCTGTTGAAGTGAGCATTTACAATGTATTGGGAAGTAAAGTAAAAACCTTTACACATAACGGTACCGAAACTGCTATCAACATCAGTGAATTGCAAAAAGGACTTTATTTTATCCGCTTTAACCAGGGTGAGGCAATGATCTCCAAATCATTTACCAAAGTTGACTAAGCATAAGAATTAACTATATACTGAAACCGGGCTTATAAAGCCCGGTTTTTTTATGCTACAAAAGAAAGCGCAGCAGTTGTTTTATAATAATGCGGGTAAATAGGATCATCAGTTTCATTCCCCAAAATTGAATAGCAGGGGTGACAATGGTTTGTCAGTAGCAAAAAGCGATCAGAAATTATCGGCTATATATTTTTTTACCTGGCTTTGGGTGTAGAAGGAGAAATCTTTATAGCGATCGTGCACATCAATGATCTCATCAATGGCGTCTTTCACCAGTGCTTCATTGTCCCATTCCTTTAGGTCACTGATCACCGTTTCGAGGCAACCCTTTTTATAAGCGATCTGCCCGATCACGTGAACCAGTGTATTGCGCACGCGTGCTGTTTTATCGTGCTGCAATTCTTTAAGCAGGGGTAAAATATCCTGGGGATGTGTACGTCCGCGTAATTCAATGCCATGACAGATCTCTCTCCGTATTTCTTTGTCGGGGTGGTGCAAATACTGGCTGGCCCATTCCAAAACCGGAAGGGGATTTTTCTGCCCCATCTTTTTAACAGAACCGATCACCGCATTTCTCACCGAATGGTGTTCATCCAGCAAGCCTTGATCCATCATATCAACCACTACATCGAAATACTTCATCCCGATTTCCCCGGCTGCATTGATGACCGTTTGCCTCACATAAGAACTTTCATTTAAAAATAGCCGCTTAAGGGTTGAGGTGATCCCTTGTTGCCATTCAGGCCGGCCGGAATAGATCCTGCCCGTAGCGATATAAGCCGATTTACGGATGTAGGTATCCGCATCATTAAAATACATCTCAATGTAGGTGCTTAATGATCCTGCAAAATCATGCAGCAGTCTCTCATGAATGTGTTTAACCAACTGTTCCCTTTCTGCTTTTGGCAGGTCGTAAAATGCCATATTAGGTATAATGTAAAGAAAGTTCTGTGGTCAGCTTTTTCATTTCTGTTTTTAATTCATCAGGTTCCAGAATTTCAACCTTATTGCCCCAATGAAGCAACCACCGGGCAAAATTATTTAACGAATGGTGTTTAAAAACAAGTTCGGAGTGGGTTGTGCTTTTGGTTTCATCAACAAGGCCTAAAAAATACTTCATATCCGCATCGAACTTTGAAACCTGGTTATCAAGCCGTATAACGATCCGGGTAAGGTGTTTGGGGTTATTGAGTTCCTTCATCACATCGCCCAGCAAAGGGTGTTTGGTTTTGTTGTATTTCTCATCCAGTAAGTGCAGGTTTTTGATGCGGTCGGGCCGGAAATCGCGCACGGCATTCCTTAGCCTGCACCATGCAAATAAATGCCAGCTTCCGTTTACATAACTCAAACCAATGGGTTCAATAATGCGTTTGGTGGCCTTTTCATTGTAATGTGCATAATAGTTCATTTCAATGATCCGTTGTTCAACCAGCGCCTGTTGTATGGTGCTGATGAACTTATTTGGGAATTCACCCGTATCAACCAAAGGCCGCATGGTTTGAACCAGTATGTGCTGTTCGAGTGTTTCCACAAAATCCTTATCTGTGCTTCTTAAAACAGCACGTACTTTTTCTGTGGCCGAAGTGAATTCCTTATTCAGCGAAACATCACCAAACTTGCCCAGGAGCTTTTCTGCAGTAAGCATAGCCCCGGCTTCTTCTTTGGTAAACAGTACCGGGGGCAGGCTATATCCATCCATGATATAATACCCGATGCCGGCCTCTGCCCCTATGGGCACACCCGCTTCTTCCAGCACACGGATATCGCGGTATATGGTGCGGATACTTGTTTCAAACCGATCGGCAAGCTGCTGGGCTGTGATTTTTTTTCGCGATTGCAAAAGCAATAGGATGGAGGTGATGCGTTCAAGCCTGTTCATAAAGCTATTATAATTGTTTTTAACAAGTGTTCAATAAGCCCCGAAATTATTTGAAAAATTGCTATTTTACATTAGGTTTGAAATCTTAGTTAGCATGATTAAGATACCGCCTGAAAAGCGGTTGGTGTTATTTTTGAGCCATCAGGGCATAACTGGAAAGATGAAATGAGTAAGGTTAGATTAAACATAGTAGGATTAAGCTCAGGCCAAAGCAATGGCTCGTACACTCTTATTTTAGGTGAGGAAAACGGGAGGAGAAAACTACCCATTATTATAGGGAGCTTTGAAGCCCAGGCGATTGCCATCGAGATCGAAAAAATAGTTCCGTTCAGGCCCATGACGCATGACCTGTTCGTGAATTTTGCACGCACGTTTGGTGTGCATATTGAAGAGGTGGAAATATACAACCTGGTGGATGGGGTTTTTCATGCCAAGCTGATCTGCGAAGTGGAAGGCGAAACACGTGAGATAGATGCACGCACCAGCGACTCCATTGCACTTGCCGTGCGGTTTAAGTGCCCTATTTATACACACGAGCATATTATGACCGAAGCGGGAATGATCTTTACGGAAGACATGACCGAGGACGATATGATGGATGAACAGGAAACCCCTAAGCCAAAGCATAAAAGCAGCGACATCAGCAGCCTGAACAACGATGAGCTTGAGCAAAAGCTGAATGAGGCGCTCACCGTTGAAGATTATACAAAAGCAGCTTTATTGCGTGATGAGCTGAACAAACGAAAAAAATAAACCCAACTTTTTTACATGGAAAGATTTACCGGCCTGATAGGCGTTGTTGTAATACTCGGACTGGCTTTCCTGGTATCAAAGAACAGGAAAGCGATTGATTACAGGCTGGTGATTAGCGGTCTTGCCATTCAACTGGTAATGGCCCTGTTCATATTAAAAACAAGCATAGGCCAGCAGCTTTTTGCAAAGCTGGGGCATTCCATTGAAAAGCTGTTGCAAATGGCCGACAAGGGCGGTGAGTTCGTATTTGGCGGACTGGTTCGCCCCGACCTGTTAAAACCATTACTGGGTGATGCATATAGCTACGTGTTCATTTTCAAGATCATGCCCGCTATTATTTTTGTGGCGGTGCTTGTTAATATTGCTTACCACATCGGTTTGATGCAGATCATTGTTTCCTTTTTTGCGCGTATCGTTCATTTCCTGATGCGGGTGAGTGGCAGCGAAGCGTTAAGTAACGTGGCCAGCGCTTTTGTTGGCCAGGTGGAAGCGCAGATCATGATCAAGCCTTATATTCCAACCATGACCATGAGCGAGCTGCTGGCCTCCATGAGCGGCAGCATGGCCTGCATTGCGGGTGGAGTAATGGCCGTGTATATTTCTATGGGAATTCCCGCCCCGTATTTATTGGCAGCAAGCATCATGGCTGCCCCTGCAGCTTTGGTGATTTCAAAGATCGTGTGGCCCGAAACCGAAGAATCGCCCACCAAAGGAAACGTGAAGCTGGAGGTTAAAAAAGAACATGCCAATTTATTAGATGCCATTTCGCACGGGGCCAGCGATGGGCTGAAAGTATCGTTAAATGTAATGGCAATGCTTATTGGTTTTATAGCGCTTATCGCATTGATCAATGCATTGCTGGGCAAACTTGGGATGTTGTTTAACATGAACGACCTGAGCCTTAACCTTATTTTCGGACATGTATTTTCTGTATTTGCCTGGGTAATGGGAGTGCCTGCACAGGATACGTATACGGTTGGTTCTTTAATGGGAACCAAAATGGTGATCAATGAATTTGTGGCCTATTCTCAATTAACGCCATTAATCAATACAAATGTGCTTAATCCTAAAAGCGTGGTAATAGCAAGCTTTGCCTTATGCGGTTTTGCCAATTTCAGCTCCATCGCCATACAGGTTGGCGGCATTGGTGAATTGGCCCCGAGCCGCAGGGCCGACCTGGCCAAGCTGGGTTTTCGCGCTTTATTGTGCGGAACGCTGGCTTCTTATCTTTCGGCAACCATTGCCGGGATGATGGTGTAGGGAGAGAAGTGGGGAGTGCGAAGTGAAAAAGTGCGAAGGGATGGGTTTAAATGTTGAGTGTTGAATTTTGAATGGATGCTCCTCTGTGTCCTTTCCCGCTAAAGCGGAACAAGTCGTGGTTCTACCTTAAATCCACAAAACCATAAAGCCATCCGATAGCTATCGGGACCAAACCACAGTTTACTATTAGTATATAGCTAACCAATTACCTGAATGAACATTCAAACACACCTCATTAACGATCTGAAAATTGCTGAAGTCATTTCGGATGAGCTGATCATTAAAATGGCTGAAGACGGGTTGGATTTGCTGGGCAATTTGTATTACCAGGGCTTCGATAAAATGATCATTCATGAGAAAAATATCACCCCCGCCTTTTTTGACCTGAAGACAGGTATAGCCGGTGAGGTCCTGCAGAAATTTTCCAACTACCGGGTCCGGCTTGCAGTGATCGGAGATTTTGAAAAACACCCCGGTAAAAGCATCAGGGATTTTATTTTTGAAAGCAATAAAGCCGGTCATGTTAATTTCGTGAATACTTTGCAAGATGCCTTAAGCAGGCTTTCAGGCAGGTAAGTTCATAAAATCCAGATGTTATGCGCGATAACCGATTTGTAGCTGAAAACCGCGGTGGCATGTTGAACAAAGAACAACACCGCCAATTAATAAGATGGGCATGCCGTTGTGTGGAACATGTATTGCCTGTGCTGAATATTAAGCTCCACGAACACCTGTTGCATGCATTATTCATTGCAAACGAATGGGAAAAGGGAAATGCCAGAACAGGAGAGGCCATGAAAGCTTCTGTAGCAGCACATGCTGTGGCAAGGGGAACTGCTGATCCGGTTACTGCTGCGATAGCCCGCGCAATTGGCCAGGCTGTGGCTACAGCCCATATGGCTGACCATGCGCTTGGAGGCGCCTTATATGCTTTAAAGGCATTGAAACGCGCAGGACTTTTAACAGAAGCAGAAAAGAAGTGGCAAAAGAAGCAACTGCCTCCTGAAGTTAAAGAATTTGTATGGGAAACATTCCTTGTAAAGGAAAAGAGCTTTAAACTGGAATGATGCAGACTTATATATTTACACGGTGAAAGAAAAGCTAAAACAGGTGCTCCGGTACATGACCAGCAATTTTAATGAGCAGCAGCTCGACATGATTGTTGACCGCTTTAAGCCTGGGTTGGTGAATAAAAATGAGATCCTGCTTTCGGAAGGAGATACCTGTAACTCCTTTTATTATGTGGACAAAGGCTGCATCCGTACCTATTACCTGGCTAAGAACGGGGAGGAGAAAACCCGCTACATCATGCCGGAGCAACACATCGGTACTGCACTTACGAGCTTTATTTATCAAAAGCCTTCTTTTGAAGCAATTGATGCACTTGAACACACCGAGTTGCTCCGCATCAGCCACGATGATTTTTACAGGCTGCTGAAAGAGATTCCCGCATGGAATGAGTTTTACGTGAAGATGCTGGAAATGGCGTATGCTTTTCAGAACAGGAAAATAGAAAGTATGGTAACCTTATCGGCAAAGCAAAGGTATAATGAGCTGTTGAGCGAAAATCCGGCATTGATACAAAGGGTTTCCAACAAAGTGCTGGCTTCGTACCTCGACATCAGGCAGGAAACATTAAGCAGGCTTAAATCCAGGGATTGATTTTTTGACCTGGGTCAATGCACAGGGCATAATGCCTTGTTATCATTGCTGTCAAAAAAGATGAGCATGAAAGAATTTATTTTATTGTTCCGTATGGACATCCTTACCCCGGAGGCACAGCCTTCGGCCGAACAAATGCAATCGTATATGAACATGTGGATGAAATGGATCGGTGAGATTGCTATGCAAAAGAGGCTGGCAGACGGGGGCAATCATATGGTACCATCGGGTAGGGTGATCAGGCCCGGGAATAACATCAGCCGTCAGCCTTATTCGGTGAATAATGAATCGGTGGCAGGATATATTATTGTTCTTGCAAAAGACCTGGATGAGGCCACAACGATTGCGGAGAAATGCCCGATACTGCAGGGAGAAGGAACAAGTGTGGAAGTAAGGGAAACAGCAATACCAGGCAGTTAAGCGCAGGGCCGTTTGGGGCCAATGCTTACACTTTTTTGCGTTCTTCTATGCGCACTGTCACCTTTTGTTTGATCAGGGGATAAGTAAACACACTTAGCAGGATAATTCCGGCCCCGATGTAAAATTCCGGGCTCATGTACTCCGTATCGCCAAATAAGATCACCGAAAATACAATGCCGTAAACAGGCTCCAGGTTATTGGTAATGATAACTGTTAAGGGGGTAAGGAATTTCAGGATCTCCACGCTCCAGGTGAACGCAACAGTGGTGCAAAGCACGCTCAATACCAGAATATAAATGGTATCGCTTACATTTAATGGAGGGATAAACGCAACACCTTCTTCCGCCATAAAGAGCTTGGCAATGGTGATCACCAGTAAGGCCCCGGCAAATTCATAAAAGGTGATCTTATAAGCCCCGTGCTGTTGGATAAGCTTGCCATTATACACCCCGAAAAAGGCAGAAGTAAAAGCGGCAAGGATCCCATAGATCAAGCCTGCCACATGCTGCGTTTCAAATTTAAAGATCACGCCAAGCCCTGCCAGTAATAGCATCCCGTAAATAAAATCGCCCCAGAAAAATTTTTCTTTAAGCAACAGCGGTTGCATGACACTGGCAAACAGGGTAAGTGTGCTAAAGCCGGCCATGGCCACGCTTACATTGCTCACTTTTATAGAATGGTAAAAATAATACCAATGCAAGCCCACTATAGACCCGATAAGGGCCAGGTGCAGGATGTGCTTAAAACCAAGCTTCAGCCCCTCTCCACGCACCAGCATCAGCAGGTATAGGCTGATCAATGCAAACACCAGGCGATACCACACCAGGTCAAGCGCACCAAATGAGATCAGCTTGCCTAAAACCGGGGTAAAGCCCCAGAGCAATACAATAACATGGAGCTCGAAATATTTGCTTTTAAACATGCGCTATTTGGGTGAAACTTTGGCGAGGTAAACAGCAATGGCCATAAACAGCACATTGGGTGTCCATACTGCCACGGCCGGGTGCATTACATAAGTACTCCCAAGCGTGTTGAACACCTGGATCACCAATAAGAAAGTGAAAGTAATAAATATACCTAGCCCGAGCGCTGCGCCTGTTCCGCCCCGGGTTTTTCGCGATGAAATGGCTACCGCAAGCAGCGTTAATACAAAGAATGAGAACGGGGTTGCAATGCGTTTATACAGCTCTACATAGTATTTATTAATGCTGTCTGATCCTTTTTCTTTTTCGCGCCTGATGTATTCATTCAGTTCAGGGTTCGTCATAGACGAAATGATCTTTGATTTGATAATGAACTCATCAGGGCTGATGCGCAAAGCAGTGTCCAGCGATTGTCCTTTCTGCACAACTTCCCGTTCGCCTTCAAACAGGCGCCTTTGATAATATTCCAGTGTCCACAGCTTTTTTTCTTTGTTCCAGATCAGGCGGTTTGCAAACACACGCTGGCTGATCTTATTATCCTGGTAGTGTTCCAGGGAAACATTAAATCCGGTACTGTCTAAATAATTGAATGATTCCAGGTGCAGGATGGTCCCTTTATCAATTACCGAACTTATGTTTTTGCTTTGGGTAACGTGGTTATCCCTGATCCAGATCTCTTCAAATTCGTAACGTTGCTTATCGCAATAGGGAATAAGAAAAGTATTGAGAAAAAGAAAGATCACGGCAAGAATAGAGGCGGCAATAAAATAAGGCCTTAAAAATCTCCGGTAATTCATTCCGCTGTTCAGTATGGCAATGATCTCGCTGTTTTGGGCAAGCTTGCTGTTAAAGAACATAGCAGCCAGGAACACGAATATGGGGCTGAACATGCCAAAGAAATAGGGCAGGAAATAAATGTAATAATCGAAAACAATGTCAAAGAAAGGCGGCTTCTTTTTCAGGAAATCATCAATTTTTTCGCTGATATCGATAAAGATGGCAATAAGGGAAAACAGCCCTAAGGTGAATACAAATGTGGTAAGGAATTTTTTTACGATGTATTTGTCGAGCGTTTTCATTGCATTTTGAAGCGTGCAATAATAGTGATTAGAGGGCTAATTTTATGAAAAACGATATAACCACAACGTACACAAAGGATTCGCAAAGAACACAATGGCAGGGTATAGTTAATAGCTGATACACCATGGGCCATAGCTCGGGATACCTTATTCGTTAATGTGTTAATGCGATGATTCGTTGATTATGGCGTCTGAACAATAAAGTCTCTGTAGATCTTAGAATGATGTGTACTAAAATCAGAAAACCACAAACAACTATGGTCTATCAACTATAAAACATCCCTTACAACCTTACCGTGATCCGGCTTAATATTTCTGTTTTCCAGCTTGCAAAATCACCCTCAAGAATATGCTTACGGGCTTCTTTAACCAGCCACATGTAAAACATCAGGTTCTGGCGGCTGGCTATTTGTGCGCCCAGGCTTTCACCGGTATGGATAAGGTGGCGCAGATAAGCCTTGCTGTAGTCTGGTGTAAATGATTCGTCAAGCGGGCTGAAATCGAACTGCCATTTCTGGTTCTTGATATTAATAACGCCCTGCGAGGTGAACAGGTGCCCATGCCGTGCGTTGCGGGTGGGCATCACACAATCAAACATATCAATGCCTAAAGCAATACATTCAAGGATGTTTTGAGGTGTACCCACACCCATTAAATATCGGGGTTTATCTTTAGGCAGGATGGAACAAACCAGGTCGGTCATTTCATACATTTCTTCGGCAGGTTCTCCTACAGAAAGGCCCCCGATGGCATTTCCCGGGCGGTTTTGTTCTGCAATAAATTCTGCTGATTGGGTGCGGAGGTCTTTATAGGTGCTTCCTTGTACAATGGGAAAAAGGTTCTGTGCAACCCCGTACAGATCTTCAGTGGCATCAAAACGTTCAATGCACCTCCTTAGCCAGCGGTGCGTCATACCCATGGAATTTTTTGCGTAAGTGTAGTCGCAGGGGTAAGGCGTGCATTCATCAAATGCCATAATAATATCGGCCCCGATAATGCGCTGGATATCCATGGCCCCTTCGGGTGAAAAAAAATGCTTGCTTCCGTCAATATGCGATTTAAACTGTACGCCTTCTTCACTTATTTTCCGGATGTCGTTTAACGAGAACACCTGGAAGCCTCCGCTATCGGTAAGCATTGGCCTGTCCCAGTTAATAAATTGATGAATACCACCGGCTTGCCCGATCACTTCAAGCCCCGGCCTTAAATACGTGTGATAAGTATTTGCCAGGATGATCTGTGCATTCACATCTGTTTTTAATTGCTGCTGGCTCACATTTTTTACGGTAGCCTGCGTGCCTACAGGCATAAATATAGGCGTTTCAATAGGCCCGCGGCCCGTTTGCAAGGTTCCTGCGCGCGCGTTTGTTTGCTTATCTGTTTGATGTAAAGTAAAGTTCATAAAGAGAAAAAATGGAAGATGATGCTAACCTTCGAAATGCAAAGATATCTGAATTAACTGGGGAGTTAAGCCATGTAACAATTCGGTGTAAATGAAACCGTCCTTATACATGGCACTGCCAAAAGTGTTACAGAATTTTATTTCGGGCGAGAATTTAAAATATTCAAAATACATATCCAGGCCGGCCCCGAATTCATACCCATAAGTAAATGGCTTTAATGAAACCACCGGTTTCTGGTTGCTGCGGTTTTGCTTAACGGTTGAAGAAAGATCGTAGCTGGCCCTTAGTCCGCTCAACACGTAAACACGGGTGTTTTTCCTGCGGTCGGATTTAAACTTGATCTGCAAAGAAGCATCGCAATAAGCCGATTCAACCTCGGTCTCTTTCTTGCTTTTTTCAAACTCATATTGCAGGTTGCGCTGTACGAAAGAAATGACCGGAGCCAGCAACCGCAGATCGAAATGATTACCCAGGTGCAGGTTTGTGATCACCCCTAAACCAATTCCCGGAAAGGAAACCTGTGAAACATTTTTTAAGGTATCTGAAGGAAATGCACCCGTATTCCTGTCTACACGCAAACGCCCGATGTTCGTAGAAAGCGTAAAGCCAAAATGAAGCGCACGGTTATCATACTGCTCCAGGTTTGGTTGTGCATAAGCACCAAAACCCAGCATCAGCAATATTGCTGAAACAATTATTTTATGGCGGTGTATAATGTGCAAATGCCGAATGTTAAAGGTTGAATTTTTATGCGGGTATAGCCCGCGTTTTGAAGATAAGCAGCGAACTCTTTTCCTTCCGGGAAGTGCTGAACCGATTCGGGCAGGTATGAATAAGCCGATTTGCTTTTGCTGATAAAAGCGCCAAGGCCCGGTAAAATGTATTTGAAATAGAACTGGTACACCTGTTTGAACGGAAAAGACTTTGGCATACTGAACTCAAGCACAGCCAGTTTTCCGCCTTTGCGGGTTACCCGGTACATCTGGTTAATGCCCTGCTGAAGAAATTCGAAGTTACGCACTCCAAAGGCAACGGTAATGGCATCGAATTTATTGTCAGCGAACGGAAGATTTGCAGAATCTCCCTGCATCAGTGTGATCTGGTCTGTTAATCCTTTTGCTGCGATTTTTTGTTGTCCGAATTCCAGCATCTGTGCCGAAATATCGATTCCGGTAACGTGTTGCGGCTTAAGCTTAAGTGCTTGTATGGCAAGGTCGCCTG
>JAZKGM010000300.1:0-1074 GCA_040385895.1 Bacteroidota bacterium | reverse complement strand
CCTGTAGCCACATCCAGGATGTGCTGCGGGGAAACTTCTTTAAGCGAGCGGATGGCCTTTTTACGCCAGATCTGGTCGATACCAAGCGAAAGGGAGCGGTTTAAGAAATCATAGCGGGGCGCAATGCTGTCGAACATCTGTTCAACCTGCTCGCGTTTAGTTCCTTCTCCCCCTTTATATGGTTTAACTTCGATCAAAATTTTAAAATAAAGTGGTGCAAAAATAAGCTATTCCGATAAGGTTGTTAGCTTTGCAAATCAATATCATGGAAATTAAACAGGTTAAGTTCGTAAAAAGTTCGGCTGAGTTATCGCAATGTCCGCCTTCAAATATGCCGGAATATGTGTTTACCGGCCGGTCCAATGTAGGTAAATCATCATTGATCAATATGCTGTGCAACAGGAAGGAGCTTGCCAAAACATCATCCAACCCGGGGAAAACCATAACCATTAATCATTACCTGGTTAATGAGAACTGGTACCTGGCCGATCTGCCCGGTTATGGATATGCCAGGCGAAGCAAAGATATGCGCGCCAAATGGTTAAAGGCCATGGAGGAATATGTGCGTGGACGCGAGCATTTACAGATCGTTTTTGTGCTGATAGACAGCCGCATCGATCCACAGGCCAATGACATTGAGTTTATCAACGACCTTGCCGAATGGGGTATTCCCTGTGCTGTGATCTTTACCAAGACAGATAAGAACTCCCAGTCGGATACTGCAAAAAATATCAATAAATTTAAAACGGAGCTGTTGAACTATTGGGAAGAACTACCGATGTTATTTGAAACATCTGCGTTGAAAAAACGCGGCCGCGAGACCTTATTGGATTTTATCCAGGAATGCAACAAAAGTTTCTTTTCCAAATAAAGGGTAAGTTCATTCTGTTTTTTACCTAAAACAAAGAGGCCGCACCAATTTGGTGCGGCCTCTTTATGTCTTATAGATTTACTTTTATTACCTAAGCAGGGTAACGGAACCGGAGTAGGTATATTTTTTAGCATTAAAGCTTGTGGCATTGATCTGGTAGATGTATACATCCTGCGGACATACCTCACCCGAGTTCTTAACCT
>JAZKGM010000299.1:5404-11287 GCA_040385895.1 Bacteroidota bacterium | reverse complement strand
ATGTGGCTTCGGGTTTGCCCGACGGGGTTACCAAAGTGAGGCTGAACACATCAGAGGTGGTTACGCCGTCAAAGGGAGCCTCAAGTTTGGTACAAGCGGTACTGCCTAGTAGCAAACAGGCAGTAGCCATTAATCCCGAATTTACAGAAGCCCGTATGGAACTGGCCGAGCTTTATTTTTTAGTGAAAGAGCATAAAAAAGCAAACGACCAGTTCAATATTATCCTGGCCAAAGACAATAAGAACTCGGAAGCCTTATTTTTAAAAGGCATGAACTATAAAGACATGGGCGATACGGCTTCGGCTGTGCAGGCTTTTCAAAAAACATACGAACTGGATGCAAACAATTATGATGCGGTGATGCAGCTGGGCATATTATATGCGGCTGCCAAAAATAAATCGGCACTGGACTATTACATCGCGGCATCGCGGCTTAACCCGAAAAGCGCTGAACCACCTTATAATGCAGGCGTTTTTTTACAGCAAAAAGGCGAGTATAAAAAAGCTGTTAAGATGTACCAGCAGGCATTGAAGGCAGATGACGGGTATTACCTGGCCTATTACAATGCCGGTATCATTAATGTTGACATAAAACAATACAGCGATGCGATTGAAAACTTTGATGCCGTAGTGCGGATCAATGGCAATTATGCAGATGCTTATTACATGCGCGGTTATGCTTACGAAAAACTTAAAAAGCCGGAAGACGCAAAGATTAATTATGAGTATGCATTAGAAATTAATCCCGGTTACACGTTTGCCAAAGAAGCGCTGGCACGACTTCGTTAATCTGCAAAACGGGTAAACGGGATAAAAACACCCGGCAATCCTGTTCATCCCGCATTGAAATCCGCCAACTCTTATTTACTTTGCGGCCTCGTATGAAAAACATTAATATAACACTGCCTGACGGTTCGGTTCGTTCGTATGAATCGGGAGCAACCGCCTTAGATGTGGCCAAATCAATAAGCGAAGGTTTGGCGCGCAATGTTTTAGCCGCTAAAGTTAACGGGGAAGTATGGGATGCCACGCGTCCTATCACCGCTGATTCCACACTGACACTTTTAACCTGGAACGATAAAGAAGCCAAACAAACCATGTGGCATTCTTCGGCCCATTTAATGGCCGAAGCTTTGGAAGCCCTTTACCCGGGTACAAAATTCGGCATAGGCCCGGCTGTAGAAAGCGGGTTTTATTATGATGTTGACTTCGGGGATGTTTCTTTTTCGACCGATGACCTGAAAAGGGTGGAAGAAAAAATGAGCGAGCTTGCCAAAAAAAGCAGCGCTTATGTACGTTCAGAAGTAGCCAAAGCAGACGCTGTTGAATACTTCACCAAAAAAGGAGACCAGTATAAGCTGGAACTTATAGAAGGGCTTGATGACGGAAGCATTACGTTTTATCAGCAAGGTGAATTTACCGATCTGTGCCGCGGTCCGCATATTCCCAACACCGGTTTTATCAAAGCAATAAAGCTCACGGGAGTGGCAGGAGCGTATTGGCGCGGGGATGAAAAGAACAAGCAGCTTACCCGCATTTATGGCATCACTTTTCCAAAAAAGAGCGAACTGGATGAATACCTTGTTTTACTTGAAGAAGCCAAAAAACGCGACCACCGTAAGCTTGGAAAAGAACTGGAGCTGTTTACCTTCTCCGAAAAAGTAGGAATGGGCCTGCCCTTATGGTTGCCTAAAGGAGCCATGCTGCGCGAAAAATTGATACAGTTCCTGCAAAAAGCACAAATTGAATCCGGTTACCTGCCCGTGGTTACCCCACATATCGGTAATAAAAATTTATACATCACTTCAGGCCATTACGAAAAATATGGCGCTGATTCTTTTCAACCCATTGCAACACCGCGAGAGGGGGAAGAGTTTTTCCTGAAACCGATGAATTGCCCGCATCATTGCGAGATCTATAAATCGTCACCTAAATCGTATAAGGACCTTCCGGTGCGTTATGCCGAGTTCGGAACCGTTTACCGGTACGAGCAGGCAGGCGAATTGCACGGACTGACCCGTGTGCGTGGATTTACCCAGGATGATGCGCATTTGTTCTGCCGCCCCGACCAGGTGAAAGAAGAATTCATTAAAGTGATCGACCTTGTTCTGTATGTATTTAAGGCACTCGACTTTAAAGAATATACTGCACAGATCTCCCTTCGCGATCCGGATAACAATGCCAAATATATTGGCTCGGATGAAAACTGGGCACTGGCCGAAGCTGCAATTATCGAATCGGCTGCCGAAAAAGGACTGAACACCACGATCGAGTATGGAGAAGCCGCATTTTACGGACCAAAGCTCGATTTTATGGTAAAGGATGCCATCGGGCGCAAATGGCAGTTAGGAACCATACAGGTTGACTATAACCTGCCCGAGCGGTTTGAGCTGGAATATACCGGCAGTGACAACCAGAAGCACCGGCCTGTAATGATACACCGTGCGCCATTCGGCTCCCTGGAGCGGTTTGTGGCGGTGTTGATCGAACATTGTGCCGGGAACTTCCCTTTGTGGTTAACCCCGGAACCGGTGGCTATTTTACCGATCAGCGAAAAATATCACGAGTATGCGCAAAAAGTTGTGAATGTGCTGAATAAAGCAGATATTCGCGGCCCGTTGGATGACAGAAATGAAAAAGTGGGAAGAAAAATACGGGATGCCGAAATGAAAAAGATACCATATATGCTGGTTGTGGGAGAACAGGAAATGCAGGAAGAATCAGTATCGGTGCGCAAACACGGAGGCGAAGAAGTAGGAAAACTGAAACTGGAAGATTTTGTTAATTACTTTAAAGAACAGGTAAAAATAAACTAAAATATAAATAAACATTTGGCAGCACCAATCACTCCAACACCGGGAAGACCAGCAGGTCCGGGCGGCCCCCGCCCTCCACGTCCCAACAATGGTTTAAAACCAGGATTCATATCAAGAGGCCGTAAATCCTTAGAGCCTGAGCACAAACTGAACATGAACATTCGCGCACGCGAAGTGAGGTTAGTGGGCGATAACGTGGAACCGGGCATATTTGCTATTCAGGATGCATTGCGCATGGCTAATGAGCAAGAGCTCGACCTGATAGAAATATCGCCTAATGCAGAACCACCGGTTTGTAAAATTGCTAATTATAAGAAGTTTTTGTACGAGCAGAAGAAGAAGAAAAAAGAGCTGAAAGCAAACTCGACAAAACAAGAAATTAAAGAAATACGCTTCGGACCGAACACAGACGACCATGACTTTGAATTTAAATTAAAGCATGCCGAGAAGTTTTTAAGCGAAGGGAACAAAGTGAGGGCTTATGTATTTTTTAAAGGCCGCTCTATTGTTTACAAAGAAAGAGGAGAAGTTTTATTGCTCCAGTTTGCACAAAAGCTTTCCGAACTTGGTAAGGTGGAACAGCTCCCAAAGCTTGAAGGTAAAAAAATGTTCTTATTGATGGCGCCAAAAGGCAAAGCCGGTAAATAAGTTCATAGATTATAGCAAATAGATCATAGTGGGATTTCTATTAACCATGAACTATTCACTATAAACTTAAAAAGAATATCGTAGACGGAAATTAAAATAAAGAAGGGAAACAGGATTATGCCGAAAATGAAAACCAACAGTTCTGCAAAAAAACGTTTTAAGCTTACCCCTAGTGGTAAAATTAAACGCGCGCAGGCTTTTAAAAATCACATCTTAACTAAAAAAACCAAGAAGCAGAAACGCGGCTTAACCAAAATGGTTGTAGTGAGCGATGCCGATATGGGCTTAGTTAAACACCTGCTTGCAATCGGTAAATAATTTACCGCTAAAACAAGCAAAGGCAAAAGGTAAGCCTTAAAATTACCTTGGTTTATTTAAAATTTAACCCGGACAAGAGCACCAAAGATTCATCTGCAACATGATGAGCGCTTCCGTTCAAAAAACAAAATTATGCCACGTTCAGTCAATTCAGTAGCGTCTCGCAGACGCAGAAAAAAACTCCTTAAAATGGCCAAAGGCTATTGGGGTAAACGTAAAAATGTATTAACAGTAGCCAAACACACGATCGATCGTGCATTGGCATTTTCGTACCGCGATAGAAAAACTAAAAAACGTAATTTCCGCAGCTTGTGGATCACCCGTATCAATGCAGGTGTACGTTTAGAAGGTTTATCTTATTCCCAGTTCATGGGATTGGTATCGAAAAGCGATTTAGGTTTAAACCGTAAGGTTCTTGCCGATCTGGCCATGAACCACCCTGAAACTTTTAAAGCTGTAGTTGATTCACTAAAAAAATAAATCATAAACCAACAGCCGTTTTACGATATATAAAAAAGCCTCTTCACCTGAAGAGGTTTTTTTATGCTAAAAATTTCTATTTAAAATTAGTCTAAATAAACGAGATTAATTATCATTGCGCATTGTAAAATAAATGTCATCCGAATTAAACGTAATGCCCAACTGGTCTGATAAACTTAAGCAACGCTGGAACCTCCAAAATACCTGGCAGGTCGTTATCATTTTAATTGTGTTTGCCTGTACAGGATTTACCGTATTATTTTTAAAACGCCCGCTTTTTGCCTATTGGTTTCCCGATGGTGATAAACCGATCTGGGCAAGCATTCTTTATTACATTCTCATATTCCCTGTTTATAACGCGTTCCTGCTTGGATATGGATTTGTGTTCGGTCAGTTTGAGTTTTTCTGGAACTTTGAGAAAAAGACCTTCAGAAGGATATTCAGGAAGAAAGAAAGACTATAGTTCATCGCGAAGCATTTCCCTGCTAACAATTTTAGTATTAATTTTTATTCCGGAAGCCCCTTTTTATCTTGGCTTCTGAAATGGAAAACCTTGTATGGCAGATCGCATTAACCCAGATCCCCGGTATTGGCGATGTACTGGCGCGAAACCTGGTGAGCTATTGCGGTGGCATTAAAGAAGTATTTCACCAAAAGAAACACAAGCTCCTTCACATTCCGGGCATCGGTGAAAAACTGGCCGAAAGCATCGTTCATTTTAAAAACTTTAAACCCGCTGAAGCAGAGCAAAAATTCATAGAAAAGCATGGCATTAAAACCATGTTCTACCTGGATAAGAATTATCCCAAACGTTTAACACATTTTCCGGATGCACCAGTGCTGCTGTATAGCTTGGGTAATGCTGACCTGGATACCGGTAAAATAGTAGGAATTGTTGGTACGCGTAAGGCCAGCGACTATGGAAGATCATTTACAGATGAACTGATCGAAGAGGTTAAACCAACCGGTGCATTAATTATAAGCGGTCTTGCTTTGGGCATTGATGTAACAGCACATCGTTCGGCCGTAAAACAGGCTTTGCCTACTGTTGGTGTAATGGCACACGGGCTTGACCGCATTTACCCGGCACAGCATAAAAACATTGCCCGCCAGATGCTCGAAAATGGCGGACTGCTTACCGAGTTTACCAGCGGCACAAACCCCGACAGGGAAAACTTTCCGAAACGCAACCGCATTGTAGCAGGTCTGTGTGATGTGCTGGTTGTTGTTGAAACCGGCATAAAAGGCGGGGCGATGATCACTGCTGAAATTGCCAACAGCTATGGCAAGGATATTATGGCATAGCCCGGAAGAACCAGCGATGACCATTCATATGGATGCAATGCACTGATAAAACTGAACAAAGCTTCTATTATCACTCAGCCTTACGACCTGCTGGAACTGATGAAATGGAACCCAAGCCCATCCAAACAAAAACAACAAAAACTGGTCATGCCCGAGCTTTCTTCTGCCGAAAGCAATATTGTTAACCACATCAGGAATAAAACCAAAGCAGGCATTGATGACATTGCTTTCACTTTGCAAATTGACAGCGGAAACCTCTCGCTTACCTTACTTGATCTTGAATTTAAGGGTATTATCCGGCAATTGCCGGGAAAGTT
>JAZKGM010000299.1:0-5394 GCA_040385895.1 Bacteroidota bacterium | reverse complement strand
GGTTTGATCACAAAAAAATAATCTTTCATTTTTTACACATCAAAACACAATCATGTAATTTGCAGGCATGAAAATTCAACTTAAGAGGTTGGTGATTGCCTGTTTAATTACGTGCATTACGCAAAACCTGTTTGCTCAAAACACCAAACCCAAACGCGTTATATTTTTGATTGGTGACGGAATGGGGTTAACCCAGATCAGCTCGGCCATGAGCCAGTACAACGGGTTGAATGCATTTATGCGGTTCCCTGTTATCGGCCTGAGCAAAACGTCTTCGGCCCGTCATTACATTACCGATAGCGGTGCAGGTGCCACTGCTTTTTCCATCGGTAAAAAAACATATAATAACGCCATTGGTGTGGATGCCGATACGGTATGGCAACCCACCCTGTTCGAGCTTGCCAAAAAGAAAAAAATGAGCACGGGTGTGGTGGTTACATCAAGCATTGCGCATGCCACCCCGGCCAGCTTCTATGCACACGTAAAGCACCGCGATATGTATGATAGCATTGTTACTTTCTTATTGAATAACAATTGCGATATAGCCATTGGTGGCGGAACAGAATACTTTTATAACCGCAAAGACAAACGCAACATCACCGCAGAACTAAATGCCAAGGGTTTCCAGGTGTTTTCCGACTCCGTACTTAAGGAGGTGATCGCAGAGAAGTATATCTACCTGCTGGCTAAGGATGAAGTGATCCAAAAATACAAAGGCCGCGATAATTATTTAACCAAGGCATCGGTACAGGCTATAAAGAACCTTAATAAAAACAGCAACGGGTATATGCTTATGATAGAGGGGAGCCAGATAGACTGGGGCGGACACAACAACGATTACAATTATATGGCCACCGAGCTATGGGATTTTAATGAAACCATAAACGCGGTTTTAAACCTTGCCGAACGCGACCCGGAATTACTGGTGGTGGTTACAGCCGATCATGAAACCGGGGGCCTGACACTAACAGATAACAAAGACCGCTTAAGTTTTACCCCTACATTTTCCACCACGCACCATACGGGCGTAATGGTCCCTGTTTTTGCCTTCGGTCCAGGTGCCCGGGAGTTTGCAGGCATGTATGAAAACACAGAGATCTTTAATAAGCTTGTTAAATTATTGAACCTGAAATGAGCTACGAAAAAATAATCTACCTCGGGCTTGCCATGCTGGTTGTGGTATTGATCATTTATGTGTTGCTGCCAAAGTTCAAGGGAAATACCCCGCTTATTTTCAGGGCAGTGTTGTTTTTTGCCGCCATGATCTTCCTGGCGTATGATTTTTACATGAAAGGGAAATACCTCTATATGATTGCGCTTGCCTTAGGAAGCATTGCTTTTATCGCTTACCTGAGGATGCATAAAAATGATCCCAATAAAAAAGGTTGAACCATTACCGGCCCAACCTTTCAATTAAATTAACCTGCCGCGTTTAGCAGAATTCGTTAAATGCAGCTTCTAAATTTGCTGCGATCATGTCTGCACTGCGGCCTTCGATCATGTGGCGCTCAATAAAGTGAACCAGCTCACCGTTTTTATATAGGGCAATGCTTGGCGAAGAAGGCGGAAAAGGAGCTGTGAACTCACGGGCTTTTGCCACTGCTTCGGTTTCCTGGCCTGCGAATACGGTTAACAACGCATCAGGCTTTTTGGCCGAATGTTCAACAGCTTTCATCACACCCGGGCGGCATGTTCCTGCTGCACAACCGCAAACCGAATTAAACACTAATAATTTAGTTCCTGTTTTGTCGTTCAAAGCACCCTCCACTTCTGAAGAGGTCATTAAACTTTTAAAGCCTACATTTTCTAATTGCTGGCGCATTGGCGCAACTAACATTTCCGGATATGGCATAATTTTAAATTGATGATTTTGAAAATTTATATATCAAGACCGTTCAATCATTAAGCCGAACTGATTTAGCTGAATAATTGTCATCTCTTAACACAAAGGTAACAAGCTGTGTTATAACATAAAATAAATTTTCATTATATATATATAAATCTTACTTTCGCAATCCTTTAAGATTTAAATATTTATGTCTGAATCAACATCACAATTACGTTACAAAGTAAAAGATATCTCACTGGCTGAGTGGGGTCGCAAAGAAATCACTTTAGCTGAAGCAGAAATGCCTGGCTTAATGAGCATCCGTAAAGAATACGGTCCTCAACAACCATTAAAAGGAGCGCGTGTTGCAGGCTGCCTGCACATGACCATCCAAACTGCAGTTTTAATTGAAACATTAAAAGCTTTGGGAGCTGAAGTTACCTGGAGTTCTTGCAATATATTTTCAACCCAGGATCACGCTGCTGCTGCCATTGCTGCTGCAGGTATCCCTGTTTATGCCTGGAAAGGACAAAACGAAGAAGAATTTGACTGGTGCATTGAGCAAACGTTAAAAGCATTCGAAGGCGGAAAAGCATTGAACATGATCCTGGATGACGGGGGAGATCTGACCAACATGGTGTTCGATCGTTTCCCTGAATTAACCAAAGACATCAAAGGTTTATCAGAAGAAACCACTACCGGTGTTCACCGCTTATATGAGCGCATGAAAAAAGGTACCCTGGTTATGCCTGCTATCAATGTGAATGATTCGGTTACCAAATCGAAATTCGATAACAAATACGGTTGCAAAGAATCGTTGGTTGATGCCATCCGCAGGGCCACCGATATCATGATGGCCGGTAAAGTGGCTGTAGTTGCCGGTTACGGTGACGTAGGAAAAGGTTCGGCAGAATCTTTACGTGGTGCAGGTGCCCGTGTACTGGTTACCGAAATCGACCCGATCTGTGCTTTACAGGCTGCAATGGATGGTTTTGAAGTAGTAACAATGGAAGAAGCTTGCACCCGTGCAAACATTTTTGTTACAGCCACGGGTAATGTTAACATCATTACCGACCGTCACTTTAAAGCCATGCGCGATAAAGCGATCGTATGTAACATCGGCCATTTTGATAATGAAATTGACATGGCCTGGTTAACCAAGAACCATGGTACAACTAAAAACACCATCAAACCACAGGTTGATATTTACACCATTGACGGCAAAGAAGTGATCATCCTGGCTGAAGGCCGCTTGGTTAACTTAGGTTGTGCAATGGGTCATCCATCGTTTGTAATGAGTAACTCATTCTCAAACCAGACACTTGCCCAGATCGAACTGTGGAACCACAGCGATAAATACGAGAACAAAGTGTATGTGTTGCCAAAACACCTTGACGAAAAAGTGGCTTTCTTGCATTTAGAGCACATTGGCGCCAAGCTGACCGTGTTAAACAAAGAACAAGCTGATTACATCGGTGTAAACGTAGAAGGTCCTTTCAAAGCTGAAATGTACCGTTACTAGTTTACCAGACTATATTTCAAAAAGCCAACCCGTTATCGGGTTGGCTTTTTTGTTTTAGAAACAGAAGGAAACAGCGCAATGTCCCCAGCCATGCGACACCCCGTTCTTAAATTCCTTTGTTATGTGGGCTTTTGTATATTCAAGCTGAAATCGCTTGTATGCAATTACGATCCCGTAAAATGCCTGTGCGGTGGTTCTGTTGATCTCATCGGGTTTCAGCGTATAAATACTTTCATTGAACAACCCGCCCTGCATGGTTGCGTTATAGCCCACCGCTTTACCTGTTGCTTTTGCAAATCCATAAACCTGGAATTTTCGTGACCCGTTTTGTGCAGTAATTCCAAGGTTGGAGAAATAATCATTCATAAAACCAACCCTGATCAAAGCTCCTGCCGAAGCATCTGTAAACAATGTTCCTAAACGGGCCTGTGTCAATCCGGCCAATTGAAAATATTCATTGTTCACTATTCCTTTCTCATACTGAAACATATAATTTAATACAACATCATTTGCCACCTGGTATTGCCAGCCTAATGGGGGTAACCCGTTTATTGCGTTATGGATCGCAGTTTGTTCTTCTTTACCTCCACTTGCCGGACCTATTATACCGACATCAAACTGCGAGGTAAGTTTTGTATGTGTTTCCTGGTTTACAGCTATAACAAAAGATGATAAAAAGCTGGTGGCCGCATAAGGCCGGTTACCAATGGGGATCGTATCAATTCTTATGCTGCCGGGCGTGAATCCATCCCGCTCTATCGCGATTCCTGCAAATAACTGTGCGTTCCTGTCTTTAAACAAAATGTGGTTAACAGGCGATTTCTGAAACACAGGTGCAATGTATTCCAACCTCACCCCTTGTGTATAATACCGGTCGGTGGCACTGAAAAAATCATTGTCGTAGGTTAACCTGATCAACCTGTCCTGTGCAGGCAAAACCGTTGAGGTAATTATAAAAGCAAGTGTAAAGAAAATGCGCATGTGCTATAAACGTTTTATAGGGCACCACAGTTTGTTTATAAAAACATTTTCTACCGGCTATTCATTTATTGATATTTGAAACAATGCACGATCCATCAACAAACCTTCAGCATTTTCAGCCCGATATTTCCAATGCCCATTTTCGCCTGGCAATGGATGCACTTGAACTTACCGATGAATGTATTTTTATTACCGGGAAGGCAGGTACGGGAAAATCAACCCTGCTGAAACAATTTGTTGCGCAAACCAAAAAGAACTGCATCGTGCTTGCTCCCACAGGCATCGCTGCAATTAATGTGGGCGGTGTTACCATTCATTCGTTCTTCCGCCTGCCGTTCAGGCCAATTGTGGAAGGTGACGAGGAGATCCATCGTTTTCCGCGCAATTCCGAAAAATTTAAGATCATTCAAAAAACCGATGCCTTTATCATTGATGAGGTTTCGATGCTCAGGGCCGATATCATTGACGCCATTGACCAGACCTTACGTGTAAACAGCCTGTATCCTGATAAGCCCTTTGGTGGAAAGCAAATGATATTTTTTGGCGACCTGTTCCAGCTTGAACCGGTGGTGCAGAACAATGAAGTGGAAAGGTATTTATTCAATGAATACTATAACAGCCATTATTTTTTTGATGCACGTGTATTCCGTGGAATTTACATGCATTGCATCGAGTTGAGAAAAATTTACCGGCAAACTGATCCTGATTTTATCCATATACTTGATGTGATCAGGCTAAACAGGGCTGATGAAGTAGAGCTCAGCCAGCTTAACAAAAGAGTTGACCGCAACTTTGAAGCATCCAACACAGATACGTATGTCACCCTGTCGACCCGGAATAATGTAGCAGCGGGTATCAACGAATTTGAGCTTATGAAACTTAAAGGTGCCGAACATATTTACCGTGGTGAAGTGGACGGAGAATTTAATACCAAGCAGCTTCCCACCGAAAACACCTTGGTGTTTAAAGAAAATGCACAGGTCATTTTTATAAAAAACAACCTCTCGGGAAAATGGGTGAACGGAACGATCGGTAAGGTGCATTCGTTAAGTGAAGATAAAAT
>JAZKGM010000298.1:0-3438 GCA_040385895.1 Bacteroidota bacterium | reverse complement strand
TATACAATGATGAAGCCTTCTGGTCGGAAAGCAACGCAACGTTTTCCGGGTTGTATTATAGTAAAAACATGGGTGATCCGATCCTGTTAACTTCAAGGCTTAAACAATTGGATGATAACCAGACCTCGCTGGAATTTTTGTTCCTGGTATCAAAAGGTTATGTATACTGGAAGCAAGGATTAACGTCTCAGTATCCTGATACCGTAATGTGCCGCAGGCCTGATGGTACTGCTGCAATGATCGGAACGGTAAATGGCAACTTAAGAAGCTGCGATGCTTCAGGTGGAGATCTTTTATTTGTTACCGGAAATGAGGGCAATGCCACTTTGCAATATTCTGCCAATGGCGGAGCTCCTGTTAAAGTTCTCGACCTCGCAAGTAACAGGAACAGGGTCGCATTTTTGGGTGCTGATCATTTTGCGCTTCAATCTGCAACGGGCATACAGGTTTATACATTAAAACCGGCTGTTGAACTGGTTAAAGACATTGCCTCTCCTGCTTTAAGCTTTAAAAGTATTGTTAATGGGGGGATCTTGCTGGTAGGCTCATGCCCGAATAATTCCAATTGCAATTTTTATGCACTTACCGAACAAGCTGATACGGTGCGTTTAAATGCGGTGGAAGGAAGTAACATTGAGCTTTATAGCATTAACGGTGAAAATGCAGCGGTGATCACACGCGCAAGTGCCACTACACTAGCCACCACTATTAAATATTACAAGAATGGTGTTGCCCAGGCAAACATCACCAATGCTTCATCAGGCTTTAGTGCTTCGCGTGTTATTGCAACCGAAAATATGGTATTGTTTGAGCAAAGCAATTATTTAAAACCTGATTCAACAGGTATGTACGTGTTCGATCTTAACAATTCCAGTACAGCTTTGAATGAACCTGGTATAAAAACCGAAGCGGTGTTGTATCCTAATCCGGCTAATGATGTGGTTAACATTTCACTTGAACAGGGAAACTGCGTTTTGCATGTTGAAATTGCAGACCTTGCCGGCAAGGTATTATATAAAGGAAACCAGCCGGAACTAAACATCCGGGAGCTATCACCGGGATTTTACCTGGTGAATATTAAAACCGGCACAGGAAGCACGGTTAAGCGCATACTTAAACAATAATTACGCTATTGTAAACCTGCAAGGCGCCAACTTAACTGTTGGTGCCTTTTTGCTTTTTGGAAGTGATCAACGAGTAAATGGCAGAGTCGAGAAACCGGCCTTCGAAATAATAATTCTCTTTGAACAGGGCTTCTTTTACAAAGTTGCTTTTCAGTAATAAGTTAATGGAAGCTTCATTTACCGGGTTCACATTGGCCTCTATCGAATGGAGGTTCATGGTTTCGAACCCGTAATCAATTACGGCCTGCATGGCTTCATGCATCAGCCCTTTCCGGTGGTAATTGCGATGAAGGATATATCCGATCTCTGCACGGTGGTTCTCTGCATCCATGCGCCAATACCCGATGGTGCCTATTAATGCTTTATCTGCACCATTAAGCGTAACGGCCCAGGTAATACCCGTATTCATTAAAAGTGCGTCTTCAATTTTAACGATCAGGGCCTTTGCATCGTTCCTGTCTTTTGCCAGCGGCCTGTCGAGAAATTCCATGTTCTTTTTGTCAGAACGCAGTTCGAACATGGCATCTATATCTTCGAAATCAATTTTCCGTAAGGTTAAACGGTCTGTTTTTAAAACAGGAAAAGGAGTGAAGTTGGTGTGAAGGCTCGTCATCATATAAGCGCAAATTAAGTTAATAAAACAGCGTTTTTTCATTGCGGAACGGATAAAAAAAACACCGGCACAAAGGCCGGTGTTTTAAAAGATATGGGTTATAAGCTTATTGCTTTACCACTTTATTAGTAAGTACTTCGTTACCCAGTTGGATCGTTACAAAGTACATTCCCGATCTTAAAGCATCCATGCCTGGTACAGAAAGGGAGTTATCCCCTTTAACACAGGCTAAGTGTTGAACCGAAACCGTTTTACCGGTAACATCCGTTATTGTAATCACTGCATTATCTTCTGTAACGCTTGCAATGTTCACCGTTAAATAAGAGTTGAACGGGTTTGGCTGAACAGTAGGGGTGAACCTTGCAGCCGTTGCCTGGTTATTCACGATCACCACATTACTCAACGCTTGTGCTCCGTTCAGGTCGGTTTGATTTAAACGGTAGAACAATTGTTTGGTTGCAGGGGTGAACACATTGAAATCGGTGAACATGTAATTGTTGATCGAACTGCTGTTTCCAACACCTTTCACAAAATCAACTTTACTCCAGTTCTTGCCGTCAGCCGATCTTTGCACCTCAAAGCCTTTGTTGTTCTTCTCGCTGGCCGTGCTCCAGTTCAGTACCACATTGCTATGTTCCCTGCTTCCGGTAAACGTCAGCATTTCAACCGGCAATACCCCATTGCTGCCTACACCAAAAGGAGAGAAGCTGGTAATGCCCGTGCGAACCTGAGTATAAGGATTTGAGCCACTTGCAGCCGAAGCTGTTGTGCTGTTCCATACCGTGCCGGTGTAACGTGATACATAGCTCGAACCACGTGTGAAGCTGCCAAGTTCATCAGCTGTATTCCATTGTAAGGTAACTGATGCATTGCTTCCGCCTGCTACTGCTTCGTTGATAAACCAGGTCCGGTTCACTGCATTCGAGGCAAGTTTGGTTCCCGAAGGTGTGCTGCCGGAGTATGCATTGGTCACACTGTCAATCACCCAAACTGTATAATCATCAGCCAGGGTTCCTGCATTAGCCAGTACAACCGGGTTGTAAGTAGCATTACCAACAGGAATGATCACGTTACCCGTTTTACCTGAAGGACCAACATTGTATACCACCAAACGGCCTGTGCTGTTTGTTCTGATGTAGCTCGAAGCACTTCCCGCAGAAGCATATGCTGCAATGCCTAATATAAGGTTGCTGCTGTTCAGCGTAAGCACCCCATTGGTAAGGATCAAATAATCATCAACCACAACACCGCTGCTAAGAGAAACCCCATTGCTGTTATTGATCTGGAGTTTGCGGTAGATTCCCTTCACTGTTTGCGCAGCAGATCCTTCCATAACCACCTTGCCATTGGAGTTGGTGAATGTGCCACTGCCGGTAATATCGCCAGACACACGCAGTAAAGAATTTGCATTGTTCAATGTTAATGTAGCACCCGTATTTATGATGATGTTATTGGCTTGTTGGGCATCTGTAATAACAGGGCTGTTTGGCGTGCCCGAAGGAATAATAACGTTTGTAGAAGATGTAGGAACCTGAGGGCAGCTCCAGTTTGCAGTATTGCCCCATGCATTGCTCACCACGCCCGTCCATGTGCCGCTGGTATTCACCGTAACGGCCAAAGCACCGGTTGTATCTGCAGCACATGCGCCCGAAGTAACCACCCGTTTGTACCAGGTATTTGCAGTTAAAGCGGCAGGCGCAT
>JAZKGM010000297.1:48064-51619 GCA_040385895.1 Bacteroidota bacterium | reverse complement strand
TACTGGTCGTTAAACAAATTTACAATATGCTTTTCCAGGTAAGATGATTTGTTGTTGGTGTTTTCCGGATCGTTCAGATATACAGCTGCATTTGCATAATGGTTGCTCGCAAAAAGGTCTTTCTTAACCAGCTCATTTAATAATACCCGGGGTTGATCAACAAGGATATTAAACCGCCATTCGTTACCGATGCTGTTGTCCAGGAAAACGGGATTGATCAGTTGGGAGTAAGTGGCATTAAGCATGGATTTATGATCGAGGCGGGCTTGCAGCTTTTTATGAACTTCAGAAAGATAAACCGGTTCATCCAGGTCCGAATGTTCTATCCAGTCCACGTCCTGCACACGTTCCTTTTTAAAGGAGGTTTTACCAACGAGTATCTCTTTCCAATAGGCATCCAGTTCTTGGTATTGCTGCCTGATTTTTTCAGGATCTTGTACCGGATCTGATTTTACATCATGCCCTGAATGGCAGAAACCGATTGCTCCCGATCCAAGGTCGAGCACTTTACCTTTACCTGTACTGAATAATAAAAGATCGGCCACAAGGTGCGCAACATCAGTTACAGGAGCGCTCAGGCAGCAATCGTGCACCAGTGCAGGTGTGGATGCCTTTAGTAAAAGCAAATCGGTTGATTGCCATGGTTTGGAATAATAATCGGTAAGTAAAATACCGGTATGCAGGTTTTCAATGCGATCAAGGATTGAATTTGCATCATATCCGTAATCATAAAAAGTGATTTGCTTATTTAACCTGGTAAACAAAAAAGGAACGGAGAAACAGACCGTGGAGGGAAGGAGCCAGTGCTGGATCTCATTGCAGTTCTGTATCAAAAACCGCTCAAGAATGCCTAATGCCCTAAACCCAATAATCCGCTTCGTATTCACCTGGTCAGCCTTTAAAATATTTGGCAAAATCGGGATGAGGGTATTTGTTTTTAAGGAACTCTTTCTTAAAAACAGAGTAGCTTACCTCGTATAAAGGATAGGCCGTATTGATGATGCAAAAGCGGCTTAATTCGGCCTGGATAAAGTGTAATATTTTAGAGGGGTCCTGGTAAAACAATTCATCGGCATTGAAGGTGGAATAAGATGTTAATGTATTGAATGAAATCCCGATCCTGGAAATGGAGAACATTTTTTTGATCACATCGAGGATGAACTGCTCCCATTCTTTTTTGCTTACAGAGCCCGGGATGTTAAAGGTTCCGCTCAATACTACAAAATCAAACTGTTCGGTAAAGTTCTCATCAAGAAGGTCTACATTCAGGAAGCGCGCCTCGGGGTACTTCTCTTTAGATACCTCAACCATTTCGGGAACGATCTCAACGCCCGTATATTGATGCTTTATCCCATTATCTGTTAAGTACCTGTGCAGGTCTGCAATGCCCGACCCGATATCGCAGATGGTGAACCCATCGGGCTTTGCGTTCAATAATGGCAGCAACAGCTGGTTGAAACGTTCAAACTGGGTGGTGCTGTTATTCTGAAATGTTCCTTCGGGGGAAGAGCCATGTTTCAGGAAATTGGGCTGATAAGCCTCTAATTGCTTTTTTATGATATCGCTCATGGGTTCACATTAATTAATTGTTGAACTAAAAAGATAGGCCTGTTACGGACCTCTATATAAATATTGGATAAATACCTCCCGATAATGCCTAACACCAGTAAAGTCAAGCTTCCGAAAAAGGAGATAAACAATAATAAAGTGGTGTATCCCGGTGGTACATTGGGATAAATGATGTAATTGATGGAAGTATAAATTCCCACAAGAACGCTGACAATAACACTGAGCATGCTGATGTTGATGAGGTAATTTAAAGGCTTATTGGTCATTGTTAATATAATATCCAGCATCAGGTGAAAACGTTTGAAAAAGGTATAATTGCCCTTGCCGCTGGTCCTCCGTTTGTTGTCAACCTCAATGGTGGTTTGTTTCAGGCCAATGTCGTGGGTAATGCCGGCCACCACCCTGATCCGTTCATCATAACTATTATAAGCTTCGAGGTATTTTTTATTAAAGCCTTTCATCATCAGCTGGTTTGGGATCATGCCGACTTTAAACAGCGTATTGATCACATACCAGAAAATCTTTGATGTTAATTCGTCACGCCAGTGGTTCCTGGTTTTTGAAACCGTGTAAACAATGTCGTAGCCTTTTTTAATTTCCGCTGCGATCACCGGAATGCTTTCAGGGGGGTTCTGGAGGTCGCCATCCATAATGATGATGATATCACCGGTTGCATAACGCAGCCCGGCACTTATGGCCATTTGCTGGCCATAATTTTTGCTGAGCTTAATGCCTTTTACCTGGTTATTCTTAGCACAGATCGTTGAAATTTCATTCCATGAATTATCGGGGCTGTAATCATCAACCAGGATGATCTCTACGTTTTCTGTTATTGTGCCGGATGCAGCAGCAATTTGGTTAACCAGTTCGTTAACTATTTTTTCTGCCCTGTAAATGGGGGAAACTACAGACAGTTTAAAATTATCCATGGCCGTTCAGGTGAATAGAAGAGGTAAAACTTAACATCATGTTATGCATGGGATAGGCCGGTGTAGTTTTTATGCCATAGCTCCAGGCTGTAAATAATGAGTATACGCTGGTAAATGCCGGCCCTGCTGATATAAGATTCGTTTTTGCTGCCGGCAAGGCTTTCAAACAGGTTGATCACGTATTCTGTGGTAATATACCTGGTATAATAAGAACCCGTTTTGAGCAATGTGTTTTTAATCTGTTCAAGATTTTCAGGACCAAGCCAGGTATCCAGCGGAATGGTGAATCCTTTTTTAGGTAAGCGGGTTAACCTTTCAGGGTAGATCATCCCGTGCAGCTTTCTGAGGATAAGCTTGGTTGTTTTCCGGTTCGATTTAAATGCATACGGGATATGAAGGGAGAACCGGGTCAGGTCTTCATCAAGCATAGGTACCCTGAATTCGAGGCTGTTCAGCATGCTCATCATATCGCTTTTCCGCAGGTAATCGCTTTGCATGCGGCCTGCAAAATATTCTTTGGTGATCTCGCTTTTCATGGTGCCGTTCCCGGCTTTTGGAAGCACATCGCTTATTGGATAGTTGAAAGGGTTTGACCGGTACATCTTTTCATCGGGCGGAAACCATGATTCCCAGTAAAACAAAAGTTCGGCCAGGTTCCTTGTTTTAAGCAGGCCGGTAAATTTCCTGATGATGCGTTTGTGATGTGGTTTTGCAAAAAATTGTGCCAGCTGAAGCAGGGGCACCACTATAAAAGTGAGCTTATACTTTTGTATGAAGTGTAAGTAAGGCAATACCCTGAAACCCATGTAGCCGTTATGGATCTCATCCCCGCTATCCCCGCCTATCAATACCTTGCTGTGCTTTGCAGCAGCCTTGCTTAAAAAGTAAAAAGGGATAAAAGATGAATCGGCATAAGGTTGGTCAAAATGAAGCAACAATTTATCGAGCAGGGCTAATTTATTGGTGGCATCTGTTTTTTCAATCTGCTGCGGGGCATTTAAATGGTTGGCATGGGCCATGGCCGCCGATGTCACCATGTTCAGCGCGCCCGGCCCGA
>JAZKGM010000297.1:31378-48054 GCA_040385895.1 Bacteroidota bacterium | reverse complement strand
TTCGCTTTCATCATAAGCCTTATCATCGAATGCAACAGTGATGCCTGTAACGTTGTTGTTGTGGTGTTTGTTTGTGTATGCATAGATCAGCGAGGAGTCAATTCCCCCACTTAAAGCCACGTTCACCTTTACATCGGCAACCATGTTGCGCTGGCAGGCGATATCAAGCAAACGGCCGGTTTCATTGATGGCTTCCTTTTCATTCATTACCTGCTCATTAAAGTCGTAGTGCAGGATGATCTCTTCGGTGATGGAATTATTTGCCAGGTCGTAGGTGAAACATGACCCCGGTTCCAGGGCATACACGTCCTGGTATGCGGTTTCAGGTTCAGGGCAATATCCCAGGTGGATGTATTTTTTAATGATCTGTTCGTTGATCTCCGGCTTTTTATCAAGAAGCGGAAGAATGGACTTAAGCTCGCTTGCAAATATGAATCCGTTACTGCCGTTAATAAAGTACAATGGTTTTACACCTGCCGGATCGCGAAGTAAGATGCATTTAGGCTGCTGCTCATTCCGGTTGTCGTAAATACAGAACGCATAAATCCCCCTGATCTTTTTAAAGAATGAAATGCCCTCTTTTGCATAACCTTTAAGCAACACTTCAGTATCGGAAGTGGTTTGCAGCGAAAGTCCTCCGGAGATCTCTTTATAATTATAGATCTCCCCGTTAAAAACAATGACCAGCTTTTCATCGCCTGATTTAAACGGCTGGTCTGCGCTGCTCGACAGGTCAATAATGCTTAGCCTGCGGTGCCCGAACGAGATGTGGTTGTTATGAAAAACGCCATAGCCATCGGGTCCCCTGTGCTGCATATGGTTTAAAGCGTATAAGAAGCGCTCTTTACCGGTTTGGTTTTGTTGTTGTATTACACCTAAAATTCCACACATGGATTGAGACGGATATTATTGCTGATATGATGAGTTAATAAGGGATAGTGCCGGGTGAGGTTAATTTACGTTTGTTATAAAATAATCATCCAGCACCAGTGCGTCAATGCGTTTATCTTCCAGTGCTTTAAATGCCGACTGTGGGGTGGATACGATCGGTTCTTCATGCACATTGAAGCTGGTATTAACAATGGCTCCGCAACCGGTGAGTTTATAAAACTCGTCAATAATGCCATAATAATAAGGATTTGTTTCTTTCTTCACTAACTGCGGGCGCGCTGTTCCGTCTACATGCACAACAGCCTGCAGTTGTTCATGGTATTGAGGATCTACATCATAAGTAATGGTCATGTAATCGGCAGCCGGACAGGTTTCGTCATACTTAGGCATGTATTCTTTGATCTTATAATCGATCACAGAAGGTGCGAACGGCATAAATTCGGTTCTGTTCAAACGCTTGTTCAGCGTATCATTCACTTCCCGGTTAAATGTGTTCAGGATCATAGAGCGCCTTCCAAGTGCACGCGGCCCCCATTCCATACTTCCGTGCCAGAAGCCTACTATAACATTCTTAGCCAGCGATTCAGCGATCGTTTTTGCAGGATTTTCCATTTTGCTTATGGTAAACCTGCCCTTATCAAGCCTGTTCACGAAGTCGTTCACTTCACCGGCATAATCAGGCCCGATGTAGGTTTGCCTGAAGCGGTATTGTTCGGTGTCTGCTTTTTTATGCAAGCCGATGTCTGTAATTAACGCAGCGCCCAGCGCAAGTCCGCTGTCGCCCATTGCTGGTTGTATAAACACGTTTTCTACTTCCGGAAGCTCATATATTTTCTGGTTGATCCTTACATTGGCAAAAACGCCACCTGCCATTGAGATCTTAAGCGGGTGTTTCAGCTGTTTTGCTTTGATCACATTCCTGATCTCATTTAACACCACCTGTTCGGTTACATACTGGCATGCAAAAGCAATGTCTTCTTTGGTATGACCTGATGTTAATTCTTTCAGTTTTTCCAGCAATACCGATCCTCTTTTGGCATAATCAACACCCACGCTGTATTCCGAAGTATTCAGGTTGATCTTTTCCGATAAGCTCATGTTTTTGGAAAGGCTGTATTTTTCCCATTCCTGGTTTAAGCTGGTATGCGGATACCTCCTTAGTTTTCCGTCTTCATAAAAGAACAAAGCCGTAAAGTCATCAACCAGCTTTGTTGGTTTCCCGTAGGCTGCCAGGCCGGTGATCTTGCCTTCATGCCGTGTAGGCCGGAAGCCAAGCAGCTTGGTGATCATGCTGTAGAACAAACCCGGTGAAACCGTATGGTCGTTGATGTGCAGCGCTGTTAAACCGGAAGGCTGAAATGTATAAAAATTAAATGATTCCCCGTCTCCATACCCATCTGCTGTAATCACCAGGTCGCTTGTAAAAGGAGCGGCATAAAACGCAGAATAGGCATGAGCCAGGTGATGGTTATTGAATTGCACCTGTGCATTTGTAAATCCCTTTTTAACCAGCTCGTCCTTAAACACACCTATGTTCTTTTCATCCATTTTTACAGGGCTTATTTTTCCATAAGCCAGTATCCGGTCCAGGTATTCAGCGTATTTGTTCGTTTTTGATTTGTCGAACCGGTACCTGATCTCGTTGGCCCCGATCTCGAGGTAATTCATTCCCCCGAAAGAAACAATGTTGACATCAGATGCTGACAGGTTATTGTTTTTCAGAAGCAGCTCAACAGCATGTTTCGGCCAGCCGAAGTCTTGTTTTATGCGACTGATCTTTTCTTCTTCAATGGCATTTACCACCTGTCCGTTCATAATTAAGCAGGCTGAACAATCATGGCCGAAATTAATTCCTAATATATTCATGTTGTATTATTTCAATAAGTTTTTTGGTCTGTTTTTCAAGGGTTACTTCTTTCGAAACCAGGAAGCCGTTGCTGATAAGCATTTGTCTCAGTTCCCGGTCTTCTATAATGGCCCTTAATGCTTCTGCTATCGCAGCAACATTTTTAGGCTCAATAAGGTATGCGTTCTTTTTATGCTCAAGGTAATAAGGAATGCTTCCCACTCTGGTGGCGATCACCGGGAGCGAGCTGGCCAATGCTTCCCATATTGTTCTTGGGAATCCTTCATGGTAAGAGGGGATCACATACAGATCCGCCTCGCGGTAATATTTCATCAGCTCGGCACCTATCTGCTTTTTGCCGTGGAATATAATTTTAGTGCCGATGCCTTTTTTTTCAGCCAGTTCTTTTAGTGCATCTTCGTAGCTGAATGCTCCTTTTTCTTCCCAGCCTACAATATTTATTACCAGGTCGTATTCGTTTTTTAAAGTTGAAACGGCTTCGATAAGCTCCCGGAGTCCTTTCTGGAAATTGATGCGCCCGGTATACAGGATGTTTATTTTTTTTCCGGTACAGGTATCTGCTCTTTCAAAAAAGCTCTCCTCGCTTAATGTGGTTGTTTTGATGAGGCTGATCTGTTTTGCTTTGCCTTTATATTCTTCGAGCAGTTCGCCACTGTTCACGAATATTTTCGACTTTGCAATCATCCTGTTATGCAGTACCTGATAATACAATGTAAATAATATAATACCTATTTTACGGATAAAAGGCTGTTGCAGTCCCCGGAGCCCTTTTACATAACTTCCTACCAGCAGTGTGTATACGGGTGTTGTTTTATGCAATGCAAAAAAGATATAAGGGGCTAAAGGGGTAGGGGCCCTCAGCAGCATAAAATCCATTTTTTGAGCGAATTGTTTAACGATAGCTACCTTATGAGACGGGTGCAGCAAGCGGTTGTAAAAAGTAGACCGGTTTCCCAGTGAAACGAGCTCTATATTGTTCTGCTGCAAAACATAATCCTCTTCTTTGGAATTGGGGTCTGTTTGCTGCTCCAGGAACAGGTAAAGCACTTCCACCTGGCTTGCCAGCGAATCAATAAAAACCCCGATATAACCGGGAACCACTATGCGGTTATCAGCCTTTATGTAGTTGCTGTGGTAATGGAACCCTATTTTCACCGTTTCGTTTATTAATCATAATGGCATTTGCAATCCCCAGCAAAAACCAACCATATACATTCACCATTCCCGCAATAGCTGATGCGTGTATACACATCACAACAAGGCCTATGAACACAGCCCGCTCATCCTCGGTCACCCTGTTGTAGTTGAACATAAAATAGATGATCGGAAGGAACCAGAGCGCAACTGCAGGAATAAATAACAATAACCCGCCTTCTGATAAAAATGAGATATAGGAATTATGGGGGTTAATGTTCTTTTTTAGTTCTTCTTCTTTGTTTTCTATCCACTCTGCACCTTCAAAGTTGAAGTCGATCTCACCCTCCATCTGGGCAAAGTTCCCTAAACCGATCCCTGTTATTGGATATTGTTCGAAAATATTAAGCCCTTTTTCGATCATGGCCAGCCGTGTTAAATAAGAACGGTCTGTTGCAAGGGTTTCTTCATTGTTGTAGATAAAATCATAGGTACGCTCGTTGAGCCTGAAAATGGTGCTTTTTACAGGGCCCGAATTGATGATGGTGGGTGCTAAAAAGTATAACAGCAAAGAACAAAACCCAAGGATCGTTAAACGCACCCAGTTGCCCAAAGCAAGCACCATTCCGCATCCCAGTAAGGTTAGCAACGATCCCGACCTGCTGCCCGACATAAAACCTGCTGTTGTAACAACGGCAATGAATATGGCCGTATAAACAAAATTATTCCAGTGTTTGCTTACATAATACGTGGCCATGGGTGAAAAGATGATCAATACGAACGCAAAATTATTTTGTGTTACATTCCTGTACACCGGCAGCCCTTTCAGGTATGAAGCAAGAAAGAAGTATGTAACAATTAAAGCGATAATGGAGTAAAAGAATATTTTATAAAAATCGAGCAGGGGTATAAGCTTTAGCGCAGAGTTGCCAAGCGTTATTATCAGCAGGCCCCAGTAAATATAATTGGGTAGAACCCTTATGGAAAAATCGAAGAATACACTGCCCATGATAAACCCCGATGAGATTGTTGAGGCCACTGCGCCAAACATATATACGACCGCGATCAGGCCCATGAGGTTGTGAACGCGAAACAGCTTTAGGGGTAACCTGCTGGCCTGTACGTAAAAGAAAATCATAAAGAAGAAGGAAACATTCTGAACAATGGTGAAATAAGGATACGCCATAAAGAACGAACCCCATTTCAGCCTTTTTGCCGCTTTCTCCCCTACTTTTTTATAGTAATAATCTATTTTTGATAAATTCATCTGGTGCTGTTTAGCTCATTATGCCAATTAACAGAGCCGGCATTGCGTTTTTTTAAAGTGAGCAAAATACCCTGGTAAGTACCTTTTACCTTTTGCTTATGGGTGTTTGTTCTGAAAACCATCCACGACAAAACAGCGATCATCAGCCTGCATAACGCATACCAATAGAACAACAGGTACCCGGTTATGGGTGCTTTTCCATTTTGCCTGGCATATTCAATGTTCAGCAAAAGGCGGCTAAAGATCACTTTGGCTGTGAAAGAAGCCATGTCTTCATAATAATTGCTCTCGTTAGCAGGATGTTTTAACCCGATTACCGGGTTATAAACAAGCAGGCCTTTTTTGCTCATCGCATAGCTGATCACTTTATCTTCTCCCATTCCCATCCTTGATTCAAAAGTATCAAAAAGTGCGCTACTGAAAAAGGTATTAATTTCTGCTCTCCTGAAACTCATCTGCGCCCCGCTGAATGTTTCCACGTATCCTGTTTGTGCTGGTTTTGGCCCGGTAGCGCCTTGCCAGCTGTATTTACCAACCCCGGGACTTGGCGCCCCGGTAAGTAATAAGAAAAGGCCGGCCCATTTGCTTTTTATATTGAAATGCCCGGGCAGGTGCTGGTCTATTCCATTTTCGTAGGTAAAGTTTATGGCCGATCCAACCACATGTGTGTTGTTATAAGGAGCCATGATCCATTCAAAAATACGTTTATCAACGATCTCAAGATCGTCATCAAAAAAGACCACCACATCTGCATTGGCCGACTTTACACCCAGCATCCGTTGAAAGGGTTGGTTCTTATGGGCCGAACGGATGTAGGTTACTTTACCCGTTTTTTGCAGAACGGCATCTGCACGGTCGGATGAATCAACCACAATAACCTGTTCGGGCAACTGGGTACAGGATAAGATCTCCCGGATAAGTCTTGCTGTTTCAACAGGCCGGTTGTAGGTAGTGATTACAATATCAAATGTCATCCGATACCTCGTTTATTTTTTCAATGACAGTTTCCGCCTTAAGTTCTTTCATGCATAACAAGCCAATGGTGCATGAGGAAGGGATGAGGCAGGGTGCGCAGGTGATATGGGATTCAACAGGGATCACGTTCTGATACCCGCTGTTCCTGTGGTGGATATAACCTCCGAAGATGATGACGCTTTTGGTGTTTGAAGCACTTGCTGCATGCATTAAGGCACCTTCGGGTCCTACAAAAAGCGTGGCTTTGGAAAGCAGGTAACATGACTGGCGGAAGCTGAGCTTGCCGTTGAGATGGTATTGTGTGTTAAGCGGCAGGTCGTCTTTTACACCAACCTGTATGGTTGTACACCCTAAATTAAGGTGATCCACCACCTTATCCAGTTCACCCATATCCCAGTTCTTATTTGCACTGAAAATGGTATTGGCCGAAGATTGTATGCACACAAATTTTCCTTTGATAAAATCCAAATCCACTTCATCTTTTTTATCATGCACCATATAGGGAAAAAAAGGCTTGCTGAGCTTAAACTGAAGGCGCTTTGCTATTCTTTCCATCAGGTGCGCCTGCTTGTCTTCGTTTATTGTGCCATAATTGATCACCTTAATGCGCTTAAAATATTTCGACAGGCGCAGGCTCATGTAGTAGCTTGACGATCTGTGCAGGTATGCCCGGATAAACGGAAGGTTATACACCAGGTAATCGTTTTTACATACCAGGTAAAGCTTGCCGCTTTTTTTGGTAGCGGCATATTGTTTCAGCACTCCGTTGGTCATCAGCATATCACCGTAGCTTCCGAAGGTTGGTACGATAATTTCTTTCCCGCTTATCACCCACATAAACAAACGGCTCATTTCCAGCAGCCTGTTTATTAAGCTCATGCTTTAAGCACCTTTCTGTAAAGTGCGGCATATTCTTCAACCTGTGCCGGCAGGTTAAGTTCTGATGCCCTGGCCACCGCCTGCGCGGATATTTCCCGGTAATACGCATTGTTGCCGGCCAGCTCTTTAATGGCATCCACGGCACCATCAATATGATATGCAGGAATAACCTTCCCGCTTATTCCATCACGCACATTTTCGGCCAGCCCGCCAGCGTGAGCAACGATACAGGGAATGCCCATGCCTTGTGCCATAAGCACAGAGTTATTGTATCCTTCTTCTATAGAAAGCAGCAGGTAGAGGTTCATCTTCTGCAGGTGTTGCTTTAGTTCATTTTCATTGGTCCAGCCATGCATGGTTACATAGGGGCTAAGGTTTAACTCCGCAATGGTAAAAACCAGCTCTTCCTTTTGTTCACCGTCACCGAAAATATGGTAATGCACGGGATAACCCTGGTCGACCAGCTTTTTTATAACCCTCAGGCTGTAGCGATACCCTTTTGTCCACGAAAGGCGTGCTGCAGTGGCAATGTGAATGGTTGTGGGGGGCATGCTCCTGTCGTGGTTATTACCTTTAAGGCCAACATAGGCAGGAGGTATAATGGTGATTTTATTATTCAGTCCCCGTTGCTCAACCTTCTGCTTAAGGTAATTGCCCAGCACGTGTACATGATCTGCATTTTTCAATACCTGGTCGTAACGGTCGGGGAAAAAATCGAGGTCCTGCCCACGTGAACTCACCAGCAACTGTGCCGCATTAAACCACGCTTTACTTTTAAAATGAACAGCGGTTTGCAAGGCATTGATATGAACGAGGTCATATTTCTTGCCCAACAGAGACCTGAAATAATGCAGCTGACCGAATGATTGCGGCAGGCTTAATCCTTTGCTGCGGCAATCTTTTATAATGCCTGAGGCGTGTTTCAGATGAAGGATACAAAGCAGTGCAGTAAACACATAACTTGCCGGGTTCCTGGTAAATGGTGTGCGGTAACTTGCATTTTTCAGTACCTGGTCTGTAAGTTCTTTCCCTATCAGCTCATAACCGTATTGTAAGGCAGGCTTGTCGAATAAAAACAACTCCAGCTGCGGAAATTGCTTTTTCAGCTCAGCAAACAGCCACACCAGGTATGGATGTGTTTTGCTGGGCCATTGCCCTATCACCACCAAAATTTTTTCTCCTGCCGCCTTCACCCTGCTTGTTTACCGATCAACAGTTTTTTTACATCTGATGCCAGGCGGCCCGAAAAAATTTCAGAACCTTTTTTATTCAGATGCGTTGCATTATAAAAGTATGCTTTGTCGTAGCAAAGCTGGTCATTCGAATAATCGATGAACGGCACGTTGTATTTTTTACTTACTGTTAAAAATACATTCATGATCTCCTGCCTGTTGCGGATAAATTTTTGTCCTTCGATATATTCGGGAGCATAAACAAGCACCAGGTTAATTTCGCTGCTTGTTATTTCTTTAATGTAGTTTTCAAACTGGATCATTGTAGGGGTATCTAAAACGGCCTCATAAAATTCGATTTGCTTTTGTGCATTATCGAAATCATCGTTCCATTGCTCATCAATGCCCTGGTATCCTTTGATCCGCTCAGGTTTGTTAGAAGCCGGGTGAGCCAATACATTATATGCATTGTGCATGGCCGTTGTTTTGCCATAATACCTTGCCCCGGGCAGGTAATAATCCAGTGTTTTATAGCCCTCATAACCGGATGTAAATTCCCTGATGCTTTTATCCCATAACATATAAGGCAGGAACTGGTCGGGGTTATACAGGTCTTTTCTTTTCTGCAGCGTAAAGATCTCGATCGAATGAATAATGGTTTTCGGTTTCCTGTTGTATTTAAAATACAAGGTATGCCTGAGCAGCTGGAGGTTGAGGTTATGCCCGTCAAGCCCCATATTATAAACGCTTGCATGAAGCGTATCACCAATGATCTCGGGGGATAAAATGGTCCATGCGCGGGATGAACCGTATATGGCCACATTTGCGTTTATGTTTCCATCTATTACATCTCTCCACACTGTGTTTTCACTCAGGTTTGATGTTTTAAGGATCCTGCTCAACCCATAGTCGGCCATGCATAAAAAGGCCACTACGGGAATGATAAAGAACACTGTTTTTTTTATGAACCGGGTCATGAGCTAGAACTGGAAATAAATAAACTGCTGATCGGAACCGGAAAAAATAAAGATACACAGCAGGAGCATGTAATAAAAACCGAGGCGGAAAAAGCGCGGTGCCCTTGCTCCGAACTTCATTAATGCATGTGGGTTTTCTCTCCCCGCCCATTCTACCGCAAGCATCAGGAATACGACCAGCCCGGTGATCAGCTGCACCTTTAACTTAAAAAAAGAAGGCTGATCAAATGTTGACGCAGAGAAGATCCTGGAAATATAATCGAACGCATGTTGTATGCTGCTTGCTCTGAAAAAGATCCATGCAAGTGCGGTGAGAGCGAACGTAGTGATGATCGTAGCCAGTTCTTTGAGCGAAGGGAAAATTCTTCCTTTTGCCACAATTTCCATATTATTCCGGTTGGTTTGTAACACCACGGAAGGGATAATGTAAATTGCATTAATGGCGCCCCAGGCAATAAAGGTCCAGTTTGCCCCATGCCAGAACCCGCTTACAATAAAAATAATAAACGTATTCCTGATCTTAACCCAGGTTCCCCCTTTGCTTCCTCCTAAAGGTATATACAGGTAATCCCTGAACCATGAAGATAAGGAGATATGCCATCTTCTCCAGAACTCGGCTATGTCTCTTGAAAAATACGGGTAGGCGAAATTCCTTAACAGGTCAATACCAAGCAGGCGTGCAGTACCCAATGCAATGTCAGAGTATCCTGAAAAATCGCCATAGATCTGGAAGGTAAAGAACAAGGCCCCCAGAATTAAAGTGCTGCCGTTATGCGCACCCGAATTGTTGAATATTTCGTTGGCCAGGGTGGCACAATTATCGGCCACCACTATTTTTTTGAACAGGCCCCACAGGATCTGTTTCAATCCGTCAACGGCTTGAGTGTAGTCGAACTGTCGTTGCCGCTTTAATTGCGGAAGCAGATGGGTTGCCCGTTCAATAGGCCCTGCCACCAGTAAGGGAAAGAAGCTCACAAAGAGGGCATAATCCGTAAAATTTCTTTCCGGCTCTATGCGGTCTTTATAAATATCAATTACATAGGATAAGCCATGAAATGTGTAGAATGAAATGCCAACAGGCAATATCACATCCAGGGTGCCCGGGTTCACGTTTAAGCCAAGCTGCTCAAGGAGGTTTGCAAATGATGCTGCAAAAAAGTTGTAGTATTTAAACACGCCTAAAAATCCTGCATTGATAACAATGCTCAGCCAGAACCATGTCTTCTTAATCCGATCCGAAGAAGCTTCTTTCATCCTGATGCCTGTAACATAATCGAGCAGTGTGGAAAAAAGCAGGAGGAAAAGAAAACGATAATCCCAGCAGCTGTAAAAAAAATAGCTTGCCACAAGCAGCATGGCATTTTGCAGCTTCAGGTTCTTATTGGTAAAAAACCAGTAGAGGATGAATACTACCGGAAAAAATAACGCAAATGTGAGGGAGTTAAACAGCATGGTTAACTTGTTGATGCCAGAATGCCGAGAACTGGCCGGCATGCAGCTGATCATTAAAAAGTGCAGATGCTGTTTTAAATGCAGCGTTTGCCTTGTCATTGGCAGGTGCAGACAAATGTTTTTTCAGGGCCTGGTATAAAGAAAAAGGATCACCGCTTTCGCACAAGGTGCTGTTGCTTTCATTTAATACTTCACTGATCCCGTTGCAATCGGTAGCGATAACCGGGAGGCCTGCTAACATTGCCTCGGCCACTACATTGGGGAATCCTTCGGCCACACTTGAACACACAAAAGCATCGGCTTTTTCCATCAGCTGCTTTATTTCCTGCTGGCTTTTGCGGCCGTATAAAGTAATTTCATCATTCAGGCTTAAATCCCTGATCATGTATTCAAGCTCCTGCTCCTGCGGCCCGTCACCTACAATCTGCAGGTGAAAAGGAATACCATCTTTTTTCAGGTATGATAAAGCCAGGATAAGATCGGTGTATCCTTTCATCCATTGCAAACGGCCTACAGTAAGCAGCAGCCCTTTAACAGGCGAGCGTTTTACCCGGGCCCATGAGTTGCTGATGGTGGTGCGGATCACCTGTGCATTATTATTTTGTGATGTAATGGTATCAAGGCGGTCTTTTAAGTCCTGCGATACACAATGGATGCCTGCTGCATGTGTTGCCGTTTCTTTAAGTTGCGGGATATAATTAGGAACGGTAAGCGGGGAGATGTTGATGTCTGAGCCTCTTACACTGAATGTATACGGAATGTTCAGCTTAACACACAGGTGGCTGTATTGAATGGCCAGCGAGGCAAATTGAAAGTGCACAATATCGGGGTTCAGCTTTTTTAGCAATGCAAGCTGCGGGGTATAAAGCTTTACAAACTGGTTTCCCGGGTAAAGAATGGACGACAGCCATTGCTTCCACGGGCCCATCTGGTTATAATTAGGTAATGCATAACAGGTAACCCGCCCGAAGTCCCAGTTCTTTTTTCTCCCGCTGTAAGGCGTTTGTGTATATGCCCAAACCAGCTCTGTATCTGCGGCATGTTCGTTCAACGCTGCAGCGTGTTGCCTGATAAAGGTTTCTCCAGGGTATTTGTATAAAACTTCCAGCACCCTCATGCAGTGAACAAAGCAGTGATTTTAGGAATAACAGATTCTACCACGTTTTTCCTGATCCAGTTCTTACCCCGTATGCCCATTTCATTTAATTCATTCCTGTGTTGAAAAGCCCATTCCAGTTTTTCGTAAGCTGTTTCTTCCGAATCTGCATGCAGCATCGGGTATAATTCTGTATAATAATCTTTATAAAGCTCATCGGTGCGTTTATGCATCAGTACCTTACCGGCTGCAAGTGTTTCGTGGACCACCCCGTAAGAAAAATAACTGTGTGTAAGCTCACCAACCACCACATCGGCAATGCCCATGCCCATCATGATTTCTTTTCTCGGCATTAATGGCATCCAGTACACAGCATCGGTAATGCCTAATGAAGCGATCAGTTCTTTGCTGTTGTTCACATCGTTACCATATTCAAACAGGATAAGCGCAGCACCGGCATGTTGCTTAACGAGCCGGGCAAAAGCTTTTATTAAAAGATCATTGCCCTTTGAATAGCTGTGGTCCGGAATGTCTTTCCACATTTGCCTGGCGTGCTGGAAAACAATAAAAGCGTGTTTATTGCTGATCTGCGAAAAGGCATCAAAATAAACAGACTTTGCTGCATATTTTGAGATGTAATTGGTGTACTGCTCAATATAGATCTGGGGTGAAGCCAGCTTAATGCGTTCTCCCTGCGGGTGCAGCGCGTTTAAGTAATCCTCGAAGAACGGGTTCGATTCCTCCATTAAGATATGATGGGCTTTGCGGATCCCGTTTTTTTGTGCCCTTGCAATAAAAAATCGTTTGATGTTCTTTTTGATGTTTCCTTTAACCCTTATCTTTTTAAAATGAGGCAGGCGGTACATGTCGCCCCCATAAGGAATAAAAAGATCTGCCTTTCTTCCCGCTTTATGAATGTAAGCAGGAGCGATACCCTGGCAGATGATGAAGCTGTACGGAGCTAAAAGCTGCTGCAGTTTTTGTTTGCTGTAGGTCAGGAAATTTTCGTAATGCCAGTCCAGCAAGGTATAATCAACCGGTTCAAAAGAATCGGCCCCGGGTTTAAAATGATCGGGTTCCTGCGGTAAAACAAAAAGATCAACGTTATAGCCCAGGTCGCTGAGGTATCTCTTTAAAGGAGACAATGCGTTGTTCATGTTTCCGATACAGGCAATCCTCATCTGAAGTCTTCCGGTCTCCTTAATAATGCTGATGTTTGCTCGAAGCCACAGTTCATCAGCGCGTCTATAACAGACAGTCCTTTTTGAAACTCCTTTGTGTTGAATTGCGGGTAAACAGGATGGGTGAATTTTTGAGGCACCAGGCATATGTTTTCCTTTTCCCATAAAGCGGGATTCAGGTAATCCAGGCTGCCTTCTCCATGCAGGTAAGCATCACCGTTCACCATTTTCACCAGCTCAATAAGCAGCTCGTTCGAATTGCTGGCCGGCTTCATTTCCGAGGAATAGAAGACCTGTGTTGAGATGTGAAGTTTTTTGCAGAGGGAAAGAATGAAATGCCCATTGAA
Organism: Bacteroidota bacterium; assembly: GCA_040385895.1. Classification (GTDB taxonomy): domain Bacteria; phylum Bacteroidota; class Bacteroidia; order UKL13-3; family UKL13-3; genus UBA6183. The sequence continues at coordinate 34,816 of JAZKGM010000297.1, read as the reverse complement.
CTTTGCGATAAGGGTATGGCCTGCTTCATATACTTCTTCCACCAGGGGAAAAACGTCTTTAAAAAAAGGGGCTTTCCCGTAGTTTTGTTTAATGGATGAAAGGTGCTTTACCTGGAACTTGTTTTCATAATCAATCACCATTTCATTAATGGGCACGAATTCGCGTTCAGGATCTTTTTTTAAAGATACCCCGAGCCATTTTGGCTCTCCGTTCAGGATCACTTTAACGCGCTTGGTCCATAAGCCGTCATTAGGCCTGTTTGTTACATGATCTAAAAAAATGAACGTATCCGTTGCAGCTATTTTCTCTATAGATCCCAGCCAGGGGAAAAAATCGGGTTGTGTAATGGCTACAAGGTTTTTCATTCAAGCAGTTTCCTGAAATTTAAAATATCGGTATGGGTGAGCAGCGAAGAAGCCTGGTGGGCATCGCTGCCATAAATAAACTGGATGCCGCTTATTTTTTTTAAGGCTTCTATTTCTGCTTCGCCCGGCAGCTCATATTTTTTATTAAACTCATAACATACGTTGGCGGCTTTCACCGATTCAAGCATCACCAGCCACTCATCAGCAGTGACCTCCATGTTTTGCCAGTTATGGTAACAGGTGGGATGAGCAAAAACATCGCTCAGGGGATTGAGCGCGGCATTTTTTACTGCTTTCTGGTACGATGCAACCGTTTTAAAGTCGGGTGTATGAAAAGAGAACAGGATCATTTCTGCCTCACGTGCCAGTTCATTGGAAATATCAATGTCACCCTCCTCATTTAAAACTTTAGCTTCTGCACCTACGGCAAATTTTATGGTGCTTTTTGCGCCCGCACGGTACACATGTTCTTTAAACTTAAGATAATCATAAGTAGTGGTCCTGCGCACATGCTCGCTGAATAAGATAAAATCCAATCCGTTTTTTTCGGCCTGCTCAAAATACTCCTCCGGGGTACTTTTCCCATCGGTGTAAGTGGTGTGCATCTGGCAATCGGCATTTGTAAAATGCTGTTTATATTTCTCCCATTTACGACTCATCATATTTTGCAATTAATTCACGGGTGATCCTGTAGCCGTTTTTAACCACGGCTTCTTTATTGTAATCTTTTCCTAAAGCTTTTTGTATGGCAAAATGAATAAGATCGGCCCCGGCCATAACCGGCAGCATAATGGTACCGGCCAGTCGCGGGTTTATTTCCACCAGCTTGGGTTTACGGTCTACACTATACTTGAGCTGGATATTCACCAGGTATTCGAAATGAAACGCTTCGCAGATCCTGCGGCAGGTTTCCGATATTTCTTCGTTGAAATCTACAACAGCTTCCATGGTCGACATCTGGTACAGGCTGATGCGCCTGTTCGGAATGATGTAAACGGGTTTTCCGCCATCACAAAAACAATAGATGCTGTATTCTTCATAGGGCAGGTATTCCATCACAAGCTGCGGGGGAAATTCCTGTTCGTGTTTCATGGCTTCAAGCACCTGGTTTATGCCCACAAAATAAAGTTCTGACGGCTGTTCCCAGAACATCCGGTGGTGGATATTAACAGAAGGGTCGATGATCCTGAAGCCGCGGCCGCTTTCGCTCGGGTACCTGGATGGTTTAATGCAAACCGGTTTATCCGGGTAGCCCAGTTTTGACACCGCATCGTTAAACTGTTCGATGTTATCAACCTCGTATGATTGCGGAACCGTTAAGCCGGCTTTTGCAAGGATCCCGATGCTTTTGGCTTTGTCTAAGGTATCGAAAATGGTTTGGGCAGGGGAGAGGACCACATGAATGTTTTCGGAGCGGAACAAGTTTTCGTGTGTGGCAAAAAAATGAGCATCCGCACTTTTACCGGGAAAGATCACGTCTACTTTTTCTTTCCGGCACACGTCCAGTATAAAAGGAAGGTAGGCATCGCTTTTTGTTGCAGGGGAGCAGTAAAATGCATGGGCTGTTTTTCGTGCAGCGATATGTTCGTTCATATCGGAAACAACCAGCCTGTAACGGGCCTCCGGGTGATGAATGATGTGCTCAAGCAGATCGGCAGATGCAAACCCGGCAGACGGAATAAGGATGCAGGTTTCTTTACTCATAAAAATGCCTGTTAAAGTAGGTATCGGGGTGAATTAAAGCGTGCATCACCTGGTGCCCGTCTTTCGCATGTTCTGCCAATGAGCGCCTGTCGTCTTTTTGCAAGATGCCCTTGTCGTAACATTTCCATCGTGTCCATTCCGAATCGCTTACATAAAAGCTTTCCTGGAAAAGATTAAATGCCGGCTCCTTATCGTAAGCTTCATACAATAACCCGAAATCGGCTGCCTTTTTATCTTTCCAGAAATCGAGGTTGTTAAGCCCGGTCATGCCTCCATGGCTGGCCACGCTATTTACTTTAATGCCAAACATGGCATTCATTACTTCAATATCCCTCCGCAAACATGCGGCCGGGTCTTCCTGCCAGATGGCGCTTTGGTCAATCACCTCGCTGTGGTACCCGAGCTCATGCCCGCCTGCAAGGAGCTTTTTAATGATCCTGTAGTTTTCGAAACTGAACGGATTGTACTCGGGCGCATGCAGCCTTAAAAAAAACGATGCTTTAATATTCAGCTCATTAAAAATATCGATGAGCATTTCTGTTTTTTTAACAGACAGGTCAATGTCAACCCGGTTCACCAATATCTTATGTGTATGATCGTTCTTTTTGTAATCGATATAATCGATACATCTTATTACCGAATAACCGGCATCCAGCACCTGGCTGTATTGATCTTTGATGTAATCGAATGTAAATGTAAAACGGTGTTGTTCCATATTAACTTAATTTGGCTTCCAGTTCTGTTTTATCAGGAAAGTTAACCAGCACGCCCATTCCCTTTTTTTGATAAACCACCATGCTTCCCAATGCAGCAGCCGATGCGCCTGCTTCTTTTACCACGCTCACAATGTGGCTGATGCTGCCGGCACCCCCGTTAGCGATTAACGGAACTGGAACAGCCTCAGCAATTTTTTTTGTGATGCCCAGGTCGAAACCTTCCCAGGTGCCTTCTTTGTCCATGCACGTAAGCAAAAGCTCGCCTGCACCTGCATCACACACTTTTTTTGCATAGTCAACAGGGTTTACATCTGTTTTTATTTTACCGTTACCGATAAATACATTGTATTTTCCAAACAGGTTTTTCTTCACATCAATAGACACGATAATGGCCTGTGAGCCGAAGTGGGAAGCAAGCTGCGTGATCAATTCAGGGGTATGATATGCTGCGGTATTAAGTATCACTTTTTCAAACCCCAGCTCGAAGATCCTGGCAGCGGTATCAAAATCGGAAATGCCGCCTCCATAAGAAAGCGGCATAAAACATTCGTCACAGATCTGTTTCAGTATGTCGAAGTCCGGGCCTTTTTTATTGCTTGTGGCGCGGATATCCAAAAAACAAAGCTCATCCACTTCAAGCTCATTAAAAATG
>JAZKGM010000297.1:30432-31368 GCA_040385895.1 Bacteroidota bacterium | reverse complement strand
GTATTAATGGGATCGCCAATGTAGGATGGTTTGTCAAATTTTACAGCTTTAACCAGGCTGTCTCCGTTAAGCTGCAGGCAAGGGATTACCCGGGTTCTTAGCATGTTATCCGGTTAAAGTTCTGGAATATTTTCATGCCGTATTTATGGCTTTTTTCGGGATGGAATTGTGCCCCGTATATGTTCTCATGTTGCACCACACTGTCGAAATCAACTCCGTAGCGGGTCTTCATCAATACGTCCTTTTCATCCTTTGCCTTTACATAATAGCTATGTACGAAATAAAAGCGGGGCTCATCCGGTAATGAACCGGTGAGCAAGGAAGGCCTGACCTCGTTAGCCAGGTTCCATCCCATGTGCGGTATTTTTATTTGGGTATTGTCGGGTCTGAATTTGACGGTTTCTGCATCGATCCAGCCTAATCCTTTTAAAGATCCTTCTTCGCTTTTGTTGGTTAATAACTGCATGCCGAGGCAAATGCCCAGCACTGGTTTTTTTTCAACAAGCACTTTATGGTCCAATACTTCTTTCAACCCGCTGCTGTTCAGCTTTTGCATGGCGGCATCAAAAGCGCCAACTCCCGGCAGCAGCAGTTTTTCGGCATTGGCAATTTCGCTTTCAGAAGCGCTGATCTGTGCCGGAATGCCAAGGTATTTAAACATGTTATGAATGGAGCCGAGGTTGCCCATTCCATAGTTTACAATCGTGATCATGCTGATTTCATCGGGAAGCAGTACTTCAGGTAAAAGCTCATCGGAACGAGGTTGGCTTTTGCCAGGATAAAAAACAAAGGCCTTAAACGTTCGAAACGTTTTTTATAGGTTTTAAAATCCCTGAAGCTTCTTTTCGGGCCGTTCATTATTTCCTGGTATTCCTTGTCGGAAAGGCCGAGGCGTTTTTTCATGTAATTGATCAGCTCGGGGTCGGGCACAATAGG
>JAZKGM010000297.1:28414-30422 GCA_040385895.1 Bacteroidota bacterium | reverse complement strand
CAGCGCTTCATCCCTTGAAATGATGCCCGACCTGGCTTCAGCTGCCAGGCTCCAGTTGCGGTTATCTATGTTAAATTTCTGCGGGTTGTATACCGTATGCAAAAAGCTTGTTGAGCGGTTCTCAAGGTGATGCCCCCCGTAATAGGTCCAGCCCAGTTCTTTTTCAAGCATAGCCCTGGCTTCTGCTTTGGAATAATGCATGTACCATAAAGGCCTGATAAATTTCTGCCTGAAAATGAGGGCCCACTTCATAAACTGAAAGAAGGTCATGTTGGGATACGTTTTCATCGGGAGCCGGCCGTATTTTTTATGGATATCGGAAATGTATTTTCCGTCAAAATAATTTTTGCCCATTGGCGAAACGCCCTCTGCTTTAAAGGAATGACCTTCCAGTATGTATTTTATCCTGTATTTAGATGCCGTTTTTCTTAATACCTGTGCAAATGCAATATCAGTAGAAGCATCGAACTCCGGAACCCCGGCCAGCAAAAACGACCTGAATATATCATCTGCTTCCTTATTATCGGTTACGTATGTAGACAGGTCAACTTTCAGCTTTGAAGTTACCTTCCTTATATTTTCGGTGGCGATGGCCGTGTTATAGGTATTATCGTAATGAACAGCCAGCGGCCTTAAGCCCCACTCCAACGCCTGTTTCAACAGGAAAGAAGAATCGGTTCCCCCGCTAACACCCACCACGCAATCGTACTTCTTATTTTTTCCTTCCTGCTTGATCTGCCCGATAATTTCTTCAAGCTTTTTTAAACCTTCGGGTTTGCCGGTTTGGTAATCATGCTCTAAGCGGTCAACCTGTATGCAATAATTGCATACACCTTCTTCGTTAAAGCTGATCCCCGGTGTTTCCGAATCATAAATACACCTCGTACAAATTATCTTGTTTGTCATTTGTTAAAATACTCAAAAGTCACATCGTCTCCATTAAAAACTACTTTTCCTATTTCCCTTGCGGGCTGGCCAACAACAATGGTATTGTCGGCAACATCTTTATTGATAAATGACCCCGCACCGATAACCACCCTGCTGCCAATTGTAACACCCCGCGTGATGATGCTGTTGGGACCTATGTAAACATTGCTCCCTATTTTAACGGGAGATTTTTCTATCGGTTTTTTTCCTGAAGTTAACGTGCTCTTGATGTTATCGTGGGTATAGATGTGTACGCCTACAGAAACGGTGCAAAAATCACCGATCTCCAGCCCACCGCTTCCATCGATAATGGTATACGGACCTATCCAGCAACCTGCACCCACCTTTACTTCATTAAACACAAAGGCTGAATCATAAACAGAAGAGTTCTCGCCAAAGTTCAATCTTTTGGCCCTTTCCCACCGGTCGACCAGGGTTTCGTTAAAAGGAAGCGAACGGTTAAAGTTTGCAAGAAAACCCTCGTCGAGAGCAAGGTGCGTTTCGAGCATTTTATTAAAAGTAACCTGCTGTTCGGGGCTAAGCTGATCGATCCTGTTCACTATTGTTCTATTTTTTTCATCCATTCGGATGTTCCCAATATCCCTTCTTCCAGGTCTACTTTGGCTTTAAATCCTAAAACCTCCAGCGCTTTGTCAACACTTGGAATGCGGATGGCGATATCAGCAGATAAAGGCTTTTCAAAAATGATCTTTGAATCGGATTTAAGCACCCTGCAAACGGTTTGCGCCAATCCAAGAATGGTAATAACCGCTCTTGAGTTACCAAGGTTAAAACTATGGCCAATGGCTTTGGGGTCTTCAATACAACGGATCAGGCAGTCGACAAAATCATCAACATAGCACCACGCACGGATCTGGTTGCCATCACCATCTATTTTTATGTCTTCATTTTTCAGTGCACGTTTAATAAAGATCTGGATGGCGCCTTCGCCTGTTTGGCCAGGGCCATACACATTAAACGGGCGCACTGTAACCACCGGAAGCTTGTATTGGCTATGGTAAGCATGTGCCAGGTGTTCCCCTGCAAGCTTCGACACGGCATAGGTCCAGCGGGCTTCCCC
>JAZKGM010000297.1:27545-28404 GCA_040385895.1 Bacteroidota bacterium | reverse complement strand
CGGCAACAGTTACATCTTCTTCTGAAGAGCGGAAGGCCATAGAGCCGAATACTTCAGAAGTGGAGAAATCAATGAAGCGGTCTTTAATGTTGTTGATCCTTGCTGCTTCCAATGCATTTGAAGTGCCAAGCATGTTCACGCGCATTGTTCTTACCGGGTCTTTTATTACGGTATCGATACCTGCAATACCTGCAGCATGCACCACAATATCTGCACCTTTCATGCTTTCGCTCAACAGGTCGAAATCCAGCACATCGCCTTTTATAACTGTGATGTTCTGGTGGTTCAGCAACCCGCTTGCGCTTAAGGTATCGCGGTGAAAATTATCATACACAACAATGGTATTGTGTTCGATGTAATGTTTGATCAGCGTATTGGCAATAAAGCCTGCCCCCCCGGTGATAAAGATTCGTTTTCCTTTTAACATATTAGCGTATTATTTAATTGTATTCATTACTGATGCGATGTAATGTACATCGTCTTCGCTCATTTTATCATAAAGCGGCAAAGCAAGCCCGTTGGTAAATGCTTTAAGGGCATTCGGGAAAAGCTGCGCTGAATCGAGTTTGTATTTGTTCTGAAAATAGGTTTGCGAAGGCATGCACTGTGCGCCATAATTGCTTCCGATGCCTTGTTCTTTTAATTGGTTGATCACTTCATCGCGTGATGATTGTCCCTGCCAGATGATGTGAAAAGTTTGCCAGGTGTGGTTCCTGCCATCCGGCACCAGCGGAAGTGTAACTGCATGATTGGTGATCTCCTTCATGTAAATGCCGGCAAGCTTTTGTTTATAGGAAAGGATCTGGCTGAAACGTTTAAACTGGCTGTTTACCAGTGCTGCCTGGAAATCGGTAAGCCT
>JAZKGM010000297.1:0-27535 GCA_040385895.1 Bacteroidota bacterium | reverse complement strand
TACCCGGCTTCCACAAAATCCATGCTTCCTGTTGAATAGTCGATCCCGTGATTCCTCAGTATTCTTAGCTTATCGGCAAGCTGTTTGTTATTGGTTGTTATAATGCCGCCTTCGCCACTTGTAATGGCTTTGCGCGGGTGTAGCGAAAAAGAGCCGAGGTGGCCAAACGACCCGGCAGCCTTATTGTTTTGTTGCGCACCTAATGCACATGCTGCATCTTCAATCACATAAAGCTTATGCTGCTGTGCAAGCTGCATAATGGCTTCCATGTTGCTGATGAGCCCGAATTCCTGCACCGGCATAATGGCCTTTGTTTTTGGCGTAATTGCTTCTTCTATCCTTGTTTCATCTATGTTAAAAGTGGCAAGGTCGATGTCAACAAACACAGGTGTTGCACCAACCAGCTCAACCACATTGGCAGTGGCTATATAAGAAAATGCAGGGATAATAACCTCGTCTCCTTTGCCTATTCCAAGGGCAAGCAAAGACAGGTGAAGCGTGGCTGTTCCGTTGCTCACGCATATGGCATGCGCTGTTCCGGTATAGGATGCAATGGTTGCTTCCAATGCCTCAACCTCTTTTCCCTGGATCAGCTGACCTGAACGCAGCACGTTTACAACGCAGTTAATGTCATCTTCATTAACAGAAGGGATCATTAACGGGATCTGTCTTTTGTTCATTGTTTTATAATTTTCCATTCGGCTTCATTGGAGGTATAGCCATGTATCCACTGGTCGGAAACGGAATGGCTGTTATGGCTGGTAAATTCTATTGCAGATTCGATGTAATCTATGGTATGTCCCGAAGGCTTGTGAATGCCAAGGGTAAGGAAATAAGTGCCCGGCTGCAGGTTGTTGCGGATGGAAAAAGTGATGTTCCACAATCCCTGCGACAGGTCAATTTCCTGCTGATCATACAGGCTGAAAATATGGGCTATTTCAATTCCGTCTTTGGTTACCACCTTGGCGTCAATAAGGGCGTGCTTAATTTCTTTTCTCACCTCTATTAAGGTATTGATCCTTATCAGGTCCCCGGTATTAAAATCTGCAGATTCCCTTTGTTCGCTGTTCAGCAGGCGAAGCTCCTTAAATTTGGCTTCCCCGGTAGAAATGGTGCTGAAATCATCGGGGATGATCCCACCGCTTATTTTTTTAGCGCTGAAGTTATTAAAGTATACATCAATGGCTTCATTTACATTTCCATCGTAAACCATCTGCCCTTTGTTCAGCACGATGCCCCTGTTGCACAGGTTTTTTATGGCGCCCATGTTGTGGCTCACGAACAGGATCGTGCGGCCTTCCGATTCGGCCACATGGTGCATTTTGCCCAGGCACTTTTTCTGAAATTCAACATCCCCTACGGCAAGCACTTCATCCACAATAAGGATCTCCGGTTCAAGATTGGCCGCTACTGCAAACCCCAGCCTGACTTTCATTCCCGAAGAATAAAATTTTACAGGCGTATCCAGGTGTTTCTCAATGCCGCTGAAATCAACTATTTCGTCAAATTTCCGGTCAATTTCCCTGCGTGTCATGCCCAGGATGGTCCCATTCATGTACACATTGTCTCGGCCCGTAAGGTCGGGATGAAAACCAGTGCCCACTTCCAATAAGGCAGATACCCTTCCATAGATCTCTATCGATCCGCGGGTTGGTTCTGTAATGCGCGAAAGGATCTTTAAAAGCGTGCTTTTTCCGGCCCCGTTATGCCCGATGATCCCTAACACCTCTCCCTTTGATACTGAAAAATCGATGTCGTTTAACGCTGTAAAAACAGTGTCGTCTCCTTTTTCGAAACGGTTTAAGTTCCTGATCTGCCTGAAGTTTTCAATGGGACTCTTAATGGCCTGCGCCAGCTGTCCCAGGAATGTATCTTTACGCTTTTGCTGCGAGCCTATGCGGTATTGCTTCGAAAGGTTTTTTATTGAAATTGCGGTCCTGCTCATAAGGTTTTGTTAAGCAACATCGGCAAATGTTTTTTCCATGCGTTTAAAAAATAAGATGCCGGCAACGAATAAAATAATGCTGCATATGATGCCGGGGTATATAAGCGTCCAGGGCAATGGCGTATTTGTAAAAACAGCCCTGAAGCCTTCAATAACACCCACCATCGGGTTAATAGCATAAAGCGCCTGGTATTTTGCCGGTACAGCGCTTGTTGAATAAACCACCGGGGTAGCGTACATCATCAGCTGAACCATAAAGGATAAGGCGTGTTTCACATCCCTGTATTGAACAGAAAGCGATGCAAGCAGCATACCTGCACCCAGCGATGCAAGCAATAAAATGATGATCAATAATGGCAGGGCAAGCAGGCTTATCCCCGGCACATAATTAAAATAGATGGTGAGTCCGATCAGGATGATGAAGCCGATGATAAAATCAAGCAGCTTTGAAAAGGCCGCTGATAAAGGGAGCACCAGCCTTGGGAAATAAACTTTGGTGATCATATTAGCGTTTGCAACAAGGCTGTTTGACGCTTCGTTGAGCGTGTTTGAAAAATAGAGCCAGGGCAGCATACCAAGATAACTGAAAAGGATGTACGGAACGCCATAAGAATCTACATTGGCAAGCCTTCCGAAAACTACGGTAAATACAATGGCAGAAAATAAAGGTTGAATAATGGCCCAGCCGATTCCCAAAACCGATTGTGCATATTTTGCTTTAATGCCCCTTATGGTTAAAAAATAAAGGAGGTCTTTATACTGAATGAGCTCTTTTAAATTAACCAGTTGCCAGCCTTTGGTCGGCTTTATGACGATCTTGTTTGTTTCGGGTTGATTGTTCAAGTTACAAATATGGTTACACCACACCGATGCTTACCGGGTGGTTTGATTGTTTTTCAGGTTGCTGAATAGCCCTGTGCTTTTAGTTGGTTTCATTTAACTGTACGCTTATTTCTTCATCAGGTCATACAGCTGGAATACACCGGAAATGGCATTTCCGTTTTTAACAAGCACAGAGGTTATTTTTTTCTCAAGCATCAGTTTTTCTGCTTCGGCAAGCGGGGTTTCCGGGCTCACACAAACAGGACTGGTTGTCATCATATCGGTGAGGCGCAGGTTTTTAAAATCCGATTCCTGCACCAGTGCCCTCCTCAGATCGCCATCTGTTACAATACCCACCAGGTTTCCCGAAAGGTCCTGCACCATTACCAGTCCAAGCTTTCCTTCTGCCAGCTTCAGCACAAGCTCGTGCGGGGTGGCGTTTTCGCTTATAAAAGGAAGGTTTGTTTTCCTGGCAAAGTCATTAACCGTAGCCAGCAGTTTTCGGCCTAAAGATCCTCCCGGGTGAAAACGTGCGAAATTTTCCGGATTAAAATCCCGGGCCTCCATAAGGGCCACCGCCAGGGCATCGCCTAAAACAAGGGTTGCCGTGGTTGACGAGGTTGGCGCAAGCTGTAATGGACAAGCCTCTTCTGTAATGTCGATATGCAGGTGGATATCCGCATGCTTGGCCATGGTCGAAGAAGGATTACCGGTCATTGATATGATGGTGTTGCCCTGCCACTTTAAGAACGGAATGATCTGCAGCACTTCTTCGGTTTCGCCCGAGTATGAAAGCAGCACCACCACATCTTCTTTGCCGATCATGCCGAGGTCGCCATGAAAAGCTTCGCCCGGATGTACAAAAAAGCTTTGGGTGCCTGTACTCGAAAAGGTAGCAGCCATTTTTTTTCCGATAATGCCCGATTTACCCATGCCGCTAACAATCAGTTTTTGCCTGCCATTTAAAATAACAGAAACGGCCCGGTCGAAATCAGGACCTATTGCAGACGACATCTTTTGGAGCGATTCCATTTCGATCCGGATAACTCTTTTGGCTATATCTGAATATGTTGAAGCAGTCATTTTTTAAGAAGATTGCAGGATAAAAGAGGGGTATGGTTAAGAGATTCGTTCTTTAAACGAATATAAAATAATGTAATGTTTAGTCCAGTATCTCAATATGAGGCTGCTCTAACACTTTTTGCCTGCCTGTTTTAAACTCATCCGAAGTGTAGATCAGGAACCTGATCTTTTTCCTGATCAGCTTCTCTGCCTTGCCGGTTAAGTTTAATAAATATGTTTTATTGATATCGCCAACAAAAACCAGGTCGATAATGGGGCTGTCGATGCCTTTGGCCAGCTCGCCAACCAGGTACACTGCCTCTACGTTGCCCAGCTTTTCAATTACCTGCTCCACAATTTTGTCGAGGCCTGTATACTTCATCAGTATGTTCTGGATATCGCTGAACATGGGATGTTTGATATTGGCCTTGAACAGTTTTTTATTACCGCTTGTTGATGTTTCCAACAATCCGGCCTGTTCAAATTTATTGAGCTCTAAACGTATCGCATTGGTAGATTCCCCGAATTCCGTTTCAAGATTTCTTAAATAGGAGGACGTTTTACTGTTTAAGAAAAACTTAAGCAATAATTTTATCCGGGTTTTAGAAGTAATTAAGGTATCAAGCATATTGTAATGGGTTGGTTATTAACTTTTGTGCCGGCTAAGCACAGCTCCGCCCCGTGAGTCCCACATTTGCTTTTTGAGTAAAAAAACTACTCAATAATAGTCATTGGATTTCATTTTGCAAAATATTCCTGTTAAGCTGGTCAAACATGCCGCCAGTAGTGGTTTTAGGGGAATGAATCCGCTGTTTTTAGCTTACCTGCTGAAGGTGCCTGGATGGAATTTTTACCAGCATGCTTGTACCCAGCTGCTCAATGTGAATGGCGAAATACTGGTTGGATGATAGTTCGGCCACATGGCCTTCTATGCCGGCTAAAGGACCCGCGATCACTTTCACTTTTTCATGTAATGCAAACTTTACCGGACTTAATTCAACCGCATCAAAATGGAGCAGCGACAATTTTATGGCCTGGATGATCTCTTCCCGCACAGGGCTTATTTCTTTTCCCGTTTTAATGAATTTAACGATGCCGTTTATGCTCAGCACCTCATATAAGAACCGGGCGATATCTGTTTTAATAAAAATGTACGATTTAAATAATGGTTCCTGTACCTTTTTTTTCCTGTCGCTCCACTGCTTCAGCGTGGTTTGCAGGGGCAGGTAATTTTCAAAGCCTTTTGCAGAAAGTGTTTCGGCTACTTTTTTTTCTGCCCGCGGGTTGGTGTAAAGGGCATACCATTTTTCGGCTCCGCTCATAGCACCTCGTCTACAATAAAGGCGGGCCTTTTGCGACCGGCTTCCAGGTTGCGCCACAGGTATTCGCCAATAATTCCCAATGCCATCATCTGGAACGAGGAGATCACCAGGAAAACAACCATCATGCTGGTCCAGCCTTCAAGCACAATTGCCCCGTAAAGCCGGGCAATCAGCACAAAAAGTGCATAACAGAAAGAGACCAGGCCAAGCAGCAGCCCTGTAATTGTTATTAAACGCAGCGGAGCATATGAAAAGGAAACAAAAGAATCGATGAACAGCTTTATTTTTTTATTGAATGTCCAGCGCGATTTGCCCAGCTGCCTTGCCCTGCGGGTGTATGGAATGGTAATGTAATCGTATTTGAGCCACATTAACAGGTAAAGCGAATTTGTATTGTTCTCATTCATGCTGACCACCTGTTCGCGCAGCTGCTTATCAAAAAGGCAATAATCAAACCCGCCATCCGGCAAATTGGACAGGGCATATTTGCGGATCAGCTTCTGGTATTTTTCGGCAAACACGCGCGAAAAAAAATTGTCTTCCCGCTCATTTCTATTGGCAAGCACCAGCTTGATCCCCTTTTGCCAGTATTCATACATGCTCACCATCAGTTCTGGCGGGTCCTGCAGGTCTGCGGCAATAACCACGCTACAATCGCCTGTGGCATATTTCATACCTGCCTGTATTGCATTGTATGAACCAAAATTGCCGCTTAGTTTCACAATTTTCACCTTATCGGGATACGCAGCTTTGAATTTTTTCAATTCCGTTAACGTATTGTCCCTGCTCCCATCATCAACCATCACGTATTCAAACTGAACATCGTTCGGGAACAAACGTTCATTGGCGATCAACTCCTTTGAAGTAACAGGAATATTGAGCTCATTGAAATAGCATGGTATGATAACAGATAGTTTAGGCATTGAAAAATGCTTTTATGGAATCACATACTTTATTGATCTCTTCGGCAGAAAGTCCCGGGTACATGGGCAGGCTTAAGCAGGTTTCTGCAATTGCTTCAGCAAGCGGGAAATCCCCTTTTTTAAAGTGAAGGTCTTTATAAGCTTCCTGCAAATGCGGGGGCAACGGGTAGTGGATCAGCGTACCGATGCCTTGTGCGGTTAAGTGCTGCTGAAGCGCATCACGTTTGCTTGTCCTGATCACATACAAATGGTAAACATGGGTAGCACCAGCTGCTGTTTCGGGAATAACAACATCATTCATTCCTTTTAACAGCCCGTTATAGGTTGCGGCAATCGCTTGTCGTTCCCTGGTCCAGTTGTCCATGTATTTTAACTTAATGGATAAAAAACCCGCCTGCAATTCATCCAGCCTGCTGTTGATCCCTTTTACTTCGTTGTAGTATTTTTTATTCGATCCGTAGTTGCGGATCGTAAAGGCTTTTTGGATCAGGTCGGGGTTATTGGAAGTGATCGCACCGGCATCGCCATATGCACCGAGGTTTTTACCCGGGTAAAAACTTGTTCCGTTTATATCTCCGATACTGCCAGTTGTTTTTCCGTTAAACGAAGCGCCCTGCGATTGGGCATTGTCTTCGATCACAAACAAATGGTGCTTCTTCGCAATATTCATGATCTCGTCCATCTCGCAACATTGGCCGTATAAATGCACGGGCATGATCGCTTTTGTTTTCGATGTGATGGCAGCCGTGATCAAACGTGGGTCAATATTATATGTAGCCGGGTTTGGCTCAACAGGAACCGGGGTAGCGCCAACATAGCTCACGGCAAGCCACGAAGCGATATAGGTGTTTGAAGGAACGATCACTTCGTCACCCTCTTTAATATCCAATGTTTTAAGGGCAATGATCAGTGCGTCTAACCCATTGGCAACACCCGCGCAGTGTGTGGAACTGCAATAAGCAGCATATTCTTTTTCAAAGGATTTAACCTGGTCACCGAGGATATACCAGCCTTTATCAATAAAATTCTCGAAGGATGGAAGCAGTTCTGCTTTAACATCCTCATTCATTTTTTTAAAGCTTAAAAATGGGATCATAATTTTAAGATAACGTTTTACTGAGCAAATGTGTTGTGCAACCCAAACGATAACCGAGTTGCTCCCACGTATAGAATACAGCCCTGTTGGTGGATTGGGTATTCATAAAAATATAAGAAGCACCTGTATCCCGCAAATGGTAGGTCATTTCGGTGATCAGTTTTTTGTACCAGCCTTTATTGGTTGAAGAGGAAACTGCCGACAACACCATTTTAGAAACGGGGATACCGAGCTTTTCCCACTCGTTCTTAAAGTATCTTGCAGTAAGAAAACAATCAGAAGGAAGTGTATCTTCATTGCTTGTTAAAACAACATCGGCAAAACCTTTTAATGATTGTTCGATATAAGTAGCCAGGAACTCATCGGCTTTTTCAGTGCTGAAAATGGGGTCGGCATGAAACCGGTCGTAATCGTTGCGCATTTCGCGGGCCACACGCATCAGGTTAGTGCTGTCAGCCGGTGTCGCTTCCCGAACCGGGTAGCGTGGCTCATTAAAATCATGAAGCGAGCCGCGGTAATAAGTTAAACGCGTTTCAACAAGCTTAAACCCCGCATTACCCAATGCCTGGATCAATACAATATCTTCAGAAGGGATCTCAATAAATAAATACGCCCCCGCAGCTGTTATGGTTTGTAAAAAACGGTTGGTAGCTTCGGTTAAAACAGCAACATCATGATGCTTGTAAAGCACATGGTTTAATTTATAGGTCGGGATATTAAAATAGGCAGTATCCCATGGCAGCAATTCAACAAAAAACAGGTGGGCAGATCCTTTTACGTGAATTTCAACAGCCTGGTCCAGTTTTTTTTTAAGTTCAGGAAGAATGATCGCTTCCTGCTGAACAGCAGGGGAGATCTCCCTGATGAAGTTAAACGGAGAATAGAAGAAAAGGGTGTCTTTTCTATGGAGATACAGCTCTTCCATTATTGCCCCCATGTTTTAGTAAAAAGAGTATAATCCCTTATATAATCCGCGGCATCATAAGCATGAGAAGCAAGAACAAGCTGAATTGCAGTGTGGCTGTATTGCATGGTGTGCCATACATTGGGAGGCAGGTAAACGGCTTTGTTCGGTTCATCCAGCACAAAGGTTTGAATATCTCCTTTTCCATTATCGGTAGTTAAGATGATCCTGCCGGTAACGGCAACCAGTATCTGTTCGGTTTTATAATGCGCATGCCTTCCGCGCACAATACTTTCGGGCGTATAATAGGTCCAGAACAGGCGTTCCATTTTAAAGGGCAGGTTCTTATTTTCAACTATTGATAAATACCCGATATTGCTTTCTCCTAACTTGCCAAAGTCTATAATATGAGGTGGTTTATATTCCATGCTATAAAAAATAATCAGGATTTTGTTTATACCAGTTCAGGGTGAGCCCAAGTCCTTTTACGAGGGTTACATCGGGTGTATAATTTAACAATATCCTGGCTTTTGAAATATCGGCCAGGCTGTGTTTCACATCACCAACACGTTCGCTCCGGTGAATGGAACTGACATTGGATGACGGCACAAAGCTTTTTAGCGAAGAGAAAAGCTGGTTAATGGTATTCTGCTCGCCACAGGCTACATTGTATACCTGGTTCCACGCCTGCTCCTCATCACAAAACAAGGCTTTGATATTGGCCTGCACGGCATTGGAAACAAATGTAAAATCGCGGCTTTGTTCCCCGTCACCGTTTATGTATGGTGGCTGGTTGTTGAGAATGGCCTGTGCAAATAAGGGAATAACTGCTGCATAAGCTCCGGTAGGGCTTTGTTTTGGGCCAAAAACATTGAAGTAGCGAAGCCCGATAAATTTTATATCGTAAAGTTTGCCGAATACATTCGCATACAATTCATTCACCAGCTTGGTTACTGCATAAGGAGATAATGGTGCGCCTATCGTATCTTCTACTTTAGGTAATGCCTGGCTATCTCCGTAAGTTGATGAAGAAGCGGCAAACACCACTTTTTTAATACCGGCTTCTTTTGCAGCAGTAAAAATATTAAGGGCACCTGTAATATTTACGTTGTTGCTGGTAAGCGGATCGTTTATGGAACGTGGCACAGAGCCCAAAGCAGCCTGGTGTGTAACGGCATTCATTCCTTCACAGGCTTTCATGCATGTCTGATAATCGGTAATATCGCCCTTCATCCATTCCATTTTTGGGTGGGTGATAAAAGGTTCAATATTTTTGTATAATCCGGTTGCCAGGTTATCGAGTACACGCACTTTAGTTACACGCACATCATTAAGCAATGCTTCGGTAAGATTGCTTCCTATAAACCCTGCACCCCCTGTAACTAAAATATTCATTATAATCTTCCGTCTATATTGTTTTTATCAAGCACCGATTTTACATCATAGATCACAAAACCGGCTTTACACAAGGAGCCAAGATCCATGTTTTGGAACTGGGTATGCGAAACGGCCATAATGATGGCATCGTAATCGTTGGAAGGTTTATCAACCAGGGTTACGCCATATTCTTCATGAACTTCTTCCTGATCGGCATTCGGGTCGTAAATATCAACCACCACGCCAAAGTCTTTTAGTTCGGTAATGATATCAATAACTTTAGAGTTGCGGATATCGGGGCAATTTTCTTTAAAGGTAATTCCAAGCACCAGGGCTTTTGATGTGTTCACGTTGATCCCTTTTTTGATCATCAGCTTAACCACCTTATTGGCTACAAAAGCCCCCATGTTGTCGTTTATTTTCCGACCCGATAAAATAACCTGAGAGTGGTAGCCGATCTCTTCGGCTTTATGGGTAAGGTAATAGGGGTCGACCCCGATACAATGTCCGCCAACCAGTCCCGGGCGGAAAGGAAGAAAGTTCCATTTGGTTCCTGCAGCTTCCAGTACGTCAAGCGTGTCGATGTTCATTTTATCAAAGATCATCGCCAGCTCATTAACGAATGCGATATTGATATCGCGCTGGCAGTTCTCGATCACCTTTGCTGCTTCGGCCACCTTAATGCTGGGTGCTTTATAGGTTCCTGCTGTGATGATGGAATCGTAAACGGCATTAACAAGTTCTGCAGTTTCAGGGGTTGAGCCTGCTGTTATTTTCCTGATCTTTGTAACGGTATGCACCTTATCGCCAGGGTTTATACGCTCGGGCGAATACCCGCAGAAAAAATCTGTATTAAACGTTAAGCCACTATGCTTTTCAAGGATAGGCACACAATCATCTTCTGTGCAGCCGGGATAAACGGTTGATTCATAAACCACCACATCATTCTTTTTAAGCACCTTGCCAACCGTTTCACTTGCCCTGATAAGGGGAGTAAGATCGGGTCTTTTGTTCTTATCAATGGGAGTAGGCACTGTTACGATAAAAAAATCGGCAGCCTTCAGTTCTTCCAGTGAAGATGTAAACATCAGCCCGGTGGAAGACCTGAGGTTTTCGGCATCCACTTCCAGCGTGCGGTCAATTCCCTTTCTTAGCTCATCGATCCGGTTATCATTAATATCAAAGCCTATCGTTTTATATTTTTTCCCGAATTCAACGGCCAGGGGTAAGCCAACGTATCCCAGTCCTATTATTGCTATCGTTCTTTGTTGTTTCATTCTTTTTTCTTTTTCGGAAACAGTTTTTTCCACCATGCTTTAGGGGCCAGATCGTCTGAATAGTACCCTGTGTAGTATTGCGTATAATATTTACGTGCATAGTATCCGTATCCGCGGTTATAATACCCTCCGTAATAATAATATCCTCCTCCTCCGTAATATCCGCCATAGGCAGATTTATAAATTGACCCGTAAATGGCCGATGTATTATCGTAGGAGTTCAGGATGGTGTAAATATTAGGAATTTCATTATCCAGCTTTAAGCGGTCAGGGATCAATGCAAAGTCTCTTCTTGAGTATTGTGCACGGATGATGAACAGGTTGATATCAGCCTTGCTCATCAATGGAAATGAATCGGAAACGAGGCCCACAGGTGCCGTATCGAAGAAAACATAATCATATTTTTCTTTCAGTTCGCTCACCAGCAGCGCCATTTTCTCACTGTTTAATAATTCAGAAGGATTAGGCGGGGTAGGGCCTGCCGGGATCACGTCCAGGTTTTCAAACTCCGATTGAATAATGATCTCATCAAGGGTATGTTTGCCGATCAGGTAAGTGGTGATCCCGATATCGTTACTCATATTCCTGAAGGTGAGATGGATCTTTGGCCTTCTTAAGTCGCAACCTACGATTAAAACCTTATGCCCCAGAAGCGTGAGTGAAGCGGCCAGGTTTACGGTAGAGAACGTTTTACCTTCACCGCTCACCGATGAGGTTACACAAATGGTTTTATGTGTTTCACCTTTCAGGATAAAGTTAATATTGGTCCTGATGCCCCTGATGGATTCTGAAAAGATCGACTTGGGGCTTTTCATTACATAAAGCTGGTAGTTTTCAACCATTTCTTCATCCTGCAATTTTTTTATCACCCCTATCACAGGTATAATGCTTAATGATTCAACGGTTTCTTTATCAGGTATCCTGTTGTAGATAAACCGCAACAGGAAGATAAAGCCAACACCTGCACCTAAGCCGATTAAGAATGCGACTGAATAGATGCTTCCCGGAACCGGGTAAAATGGGTTTGAAGGGGTAACAGCTTCATCAACAATACTGGCATTTGCTATAATGGAAGATCTGCTGATCCGTGTCTCCAGCTTTTTCTCCATCAGGTAACCATAGATCTTCTCGTTTACATTAAAAGTACGCTTAAGGTTTAAAAGTGCCTGCTGCTTTTGCGGCAACGCGGAAAGCCTGCCAGATGCCATGTTCACCATTCCCCTCGAGTAAGCGATCCGGTCGTCAAGTTTAATTTGTGCTGAGCGTAAAGCCCTCGATAAAGCCGAGCGCACTTCTTTGATCTTATTTTCATTCTCGATCATTACCGGGCTGTTCGGCAAAGATTTTAAACTTAAAGAAAGCCGTTCCAGGATCAAGCCATTCAAAAGCTCGAGCATTCCGGGCAGATCCTGTGCATCTTCGGGATCAAGCAAAACAAGCTCTAATGGTTTATCAATGTTTGTTTTGAGCTGTTCGTTCAGCTTAACCAGCATTTTCTTTTTTAATTCCAACATGCTGAGCTGGGTCTCCATGGCTGTCAGCTTTTCAAATTCGGCTTTACCAATCTCATCCAGTTCCACCCCGCTATTCTGGGTTTGAAAAGCCGTTAAATTTTGCTGCGCATTGTTTACCTGGGTGGCAAGGTCATTGATCAGGGCGTCAATAAACACAACTGTTTGTTCTGCGGCCCGGGCACGCGTGTTCACGCTTTCCTGTATATATACTTTTGCGAGTGCGTTCACCACATCGGCAGCTTTTTCAGGAAGATCAGAAATATAAGACAGGCGAAGAAGACTTGTTCCTTTTTCCAGCTCCACATCAACACCGGCAGCAACAGCAGCCCCTAAATTGGCATTGTTATTAATGCGAAATACAATCTCCTTGCCCATAATAGGTTTAAGGTGACTTGGCGACAAGGTGACAACCTGGAAAATACTTGAACCCAGTATAATGCTATCGTTCAGTTTATGAACGCTTTCAGGAGATTTGTCCTTGCCTTTTATGCTGTATGTGGTATTGTTTTTTACCTGGATAACATAGCTGGCACCTATATCTGATGAATCAAGGTATAATACTTTTACTTTGAAATAAGGAAAAGGGTAGAGCTCTGAAGTTACGATCTGCCCTTGCTGGTAATAACTTATATCATACTTAAGGTAATTTAATGTGGTGACGGCCATGCCCCTTGATTTGAAAATTTCAGCTTCTGTTTTCAGCTGGTTTTCAATGCGCCCTGCTATCCTCCCGTACCTGAACAGGTCACTTACCTGCCCGCCTTTATCATCATCAAACTTGATTAAAAGTGAAGCAGTGTATAATGGTTTGGTGTAGCGGAGCTGAATAAAAGCAACAACAAGGGCGGCTATTATAAAGGCAGCAATAATATACCACCTCCGGATAAGGATCTGTAAGACGCGGTTTATGTCGATCGTTCTCTCGATCTGCGCTTTAAAAAGATTTATCTGTTCGCTATTGCTCATTTTAACGGCTGTAATTTAAAAGTTGTATGGTAAGCAACGTTAACTGACTTATTGTAAGGATTACAAAAGTAGAGGTTTGCAGCGAAGACAGTGCTTCTGTGCTTGCTTTTAGTCCGTATGGCTCAACATAAATAATATCACCATCCTGGATAATGATGGCTTTGCTTTCTAAAACCTCTATCTTTCTAAGGTCAAGCTGAACAACCTCTTTGCCGCGGATAATGCGGATCCTGTTCTTTTTACCCGAGTCCTTTATTCCACCCGAAAGGGCAATCACATCTATAACAGTGGTGTTCTCTTTATCTATTAAAATTTTTCCGGGGGCGGCCACCTCGCCAAGAATTGTAACGCTAAGGCTGGCTATATCTACTTCTATTATGGGGTTGATTACAAATTTGCCATATTCTTGTTCCAGCTTTTGGGCTGCTTCAAGCCTTGAATATCCAATAAGTTTTACACGACCGATAAGTGGAAGGGTAACCGTACTGTCGTAGTTAACAAGATATCCTTTTTCAGGTTCGCCATCAAGGTTTGCCGTTGAAGTGGCACTTTGCGAGGCAGCCTGCCCGATGTCGTAATTATTTAAAAACTTGATCATCAGGCGGTCGCCTGGTTTTATGCGGTGCCTGTATTCAGCCTTATGATCTTTACCGGCATTGCTATCGGGGCTTAATATATAAACAGCTTCGTTCGTGCGGATCTTTTTCGGAGTTTTCAAAAGAATATTTTTCCTCTTGTATGAGCAACTGGTCACCAATAAAAGAGAGAGTAAAATAAAAAATAAACTTAATTGTTTGTTTTTAGGGGTCAACACAATGTATATAATTTGTGCAATTATAGGCTTTTTTATCTGAAAAATCAGGGTGTTATCTTGTAGGGTAAGTTACCTGATATTTTTCTCTTTCATCACTGCGTTCAGCCACTTGAGGATGATGAACATTAAGAAAGTAGCACCCAGGAGCAATGCGCAGTTGAGCAGGAAAAAGTTTGTTTTATCTTCATATTTATCCCACATACTGGCTAAAACGCCACTTAGCTTATTTCCTATAGAAGTGGATAAGAACCAGCCGCCCATCATTAAAGCGGTTATCCTTGGCGGGCTCAGTTTTGAAACAAGGCTTAGCCCCATAGGACTTAAGAACAGCTCGCCAATGGTAATCACCCCATAGCACCCGATCAGCCACCAAACGCTCACTTTTTCCGTTCCGTTGTGCCCGGCTTTTACTGCGGCAACCATTACCAATGCCGATAAAGCAGAGATCAGCAGGCCAAATGCAATTTTTGAAGGGGTGGAAGGTTCCTTCCCGTTTCGCCTCAGCCAGGTAAAGAAAGCAACCACAAGCGGGGTTAACATAATTACCCATCCCGGGTTTATCGACTGGCTTAAGTTGGTGGCCCAAACACTGATGGTACTTCCTTCCTCAGGAAGCTTTTCGGGGTGCTCATTGCGGAAATAGATCGGGTAGTTAACTTCTGTTTGAACCACGCCATCAACTTTTACAAGCCTGAAATACTCATCGTAAACCGGCACCGTATCTTTTTGGTAAGCAATGAATTTTGATTGTTTCAATGATTCAAAAACGGTTGCAGTACTTCCTTCTACCTTACGGTCTGTATACCTGTCGGCCCAGGTATTGAGCGCTGAACCATTTTGCTTGAACACTGCCCAGAACATAATAACAACGGCAAAAATGGCCAGCATAGCGCCAATCGGCCTTTTGTCTTCCACATTCGCTTTAAAATAAAGCATGGCATAAAAGTAGATCACCGGGATACAGCTCAATATAAAAGCATCGGTACTGTCACTTCCAAAAATATTGTCGGGAATAAGCCAGCCCAACACGCCAAAGGCAATGGCCGGTAATAATATGGTGGCCACGATCCGGCTCATCGGCATATCATCGGCATGCACACCTTTTTTCTGGTCGAAGCCTGAATAATGTTTCAGGCCGGTAAGGAAAATAATAACCCCTAAGAACATACCAACCCCTGCAGCCATAAAAGCCCATTGCCAACCCATGAGTATTTGCAGGGCCGCCCCAAAAAAGTTGCACACAAATGCACCGATGTTAATGCCCATGTAGAAAATATTGTAGCCTTCGTCTTTCTTTTCCCTGTATTGATCTGTTGAATAAATATTACCCAGCAGGGTAGAAATGTTCGGTTTAAAAAATCCGTTACCAAGGATCACCAATGTCATTGCCGTGTAAAGCATTGGCAGGTTATGAATGCCCATCATGCAATAACCCACACCCATTAGTAACCCGCCCAATACAATCGATTTGGTGTAGCCCAGGTACCTGTCGGCAATAAGGCCGCCAACAAACGGGGTAAGAAACACCAGCGCGATAAATGTTCCGTAAAGGTCGGCCGACTCGGCCTCTGTCATGGCAAACCCTTCTTTTACGTCTTTAAGGTAAAGGGTGAACACACCGATCATTAAATAATAACCGAAACGTTCCCACATCTCGCTGAAGAACAAAAAAGGCAGGGCTTTAGGATGCTTTTGATTCATGTTTTCGAATATGCACTAAAAAAAGAAACCCCGCAATAGTGCAGGGTTTCTGAATATTTTATTTTGATGAACGGCTAAGCACCGTGCATCATTTTCTGTAATGTTTTTGTTAGGGCGAATAAAATCAGCGAAGCTACTCCCGAGAGTATCACAAAGATCATAAAGAACTCATACAGGCCCGTAATTTCAAATCCGGCAAAAGACGGATGGGTAGGCAGGGTAGGATCCGGGTATAACGAGCTTAAAGTTCCTGCAAACTTATTGGCGGCAGCAGTAGAAAGGAACCACACGCCCATTAACAATGAGGCAAATTTAGGGGGTGATAATTTAACAACCATTGCGAGGCCGATAGGGGAAAGGCATAGCTCACCGATAGTATGCAAAAGGTAAAGGCCGAAAAGCCACATCATGCTTACTTTAACATTCGGGTCTAATCCTTTAATGCCAAAGGCTATAACAAGGTAACCTATTGATAAGAACAATAAACCGAATGCCTGCTTGGTGGGTGATGCAGGTTCGGCATTCCTTTTTCCAAGAAAAATCCAGATTCCAGCAAAAACTGGAGCAAGGATCACAATAAGAACAGCATTGATCGACTGAAAATAACTTGCAGGAATTTCTGTTCCGAATAAATGACGGTCTGTTTGCTCCTCTGCAAAGAAAGTTAGTGAAGCTCCTGCCTGCTCGAATGCAGCCCAAAAGAAGATCACAAAAAATGCAAGAATGTAAATGACCCAGATGCGCTGTTTTTCGATAGCAGTTAAGGTCTTATCAGAAATAATAGCAGCAGGCCCTATAAGGGTAATGGAGAATATGGCGGAGCCGATTACGCCTAAATCCATAGGAATGTAAAACAACATAAATAATCCGAATGACGCAATGATCCAGATCAGGATCTGGGTTAGGGGCATCTTAGGTGCTTTAATGTCGCTTACTTCCACGGCAATTTTTTTAGGAGGCATTCCAATGGCTTCTCCACCTGGTTTAACAATATATTTGTTTTTTAAAATTTCGAAAGAAATCGTACTCACGATCATTCCGATGCATGCCGCTAAAAAGCCCCATTTAAAATCGGCAGCATTACCGGTGTCGCCAAAGCCACCACATACCAGTGGCGCGAAGAACGCTCCAAGGTTAATTCCCATATAAAAGATGGTAAAGGCAGAGTCAACGCGTTTGTCGCCTTCCGGGTAAAGCTGGCCAACCATAGTAGAAATATTAGGCTTGAAAAAACCGTTTCCAAAAATAAGGAAACCAAGACCGGTGAATAATAAAGGTTTTGCCAGGTCGATATTTCCAATGTTTGAGGCACACATGAACATGAAAAATTGCCCGATCGCCATTAATATGCCTCCGAACAGGATAGACCTTCTGTTGCCCCAATACCTGTCGGCAACATAACCACCAATTAGCGGGGTAAGGTAAACAAGCCCCGTATAGCTTCCATAAACTTCTGATGCAAATGCTTTGTCGAACAGTAAAGCCTTGATCATAAACAGCGTAAAGATAGCCCGCATGCCATAGTAGCTGAAGCGTTCCCACATTTCGGTGAAGAATAAAAGGTATAAACCTTTTGGATGTCCGGTATTGGATTGACTCATTTTTCGTGATTATTAAAAATGCAATATATACTTCGTGTTTAATTATGCAAACTCATTTAAGCAGGGTTAACCCCAGCATAACAAAATAAAGCGCTACCATAGCTGCCAGTATGGTGAAGCCAACAAACAAGGCATTGAATAAAGGTTTTAGCTTTTCTTTCATTATAGTTTCTCCAGTATGAACCGCGTCATTTTATCATACAGGTGAAGCCGTGTGCGGCCCCCGCCAATCCCGTGGTTTTTGTTGGGATAAAATTCGCTGTCGTATTTGATGTTTTTCTTTTGCATGGCATCCACCATTTCCACTGCATTCTGAAAATGCACGTTATCATCGGCTGTTCCATGAATGATCAGGTAATTGCCTTTGATCTTTTCTATGTGGTTGATGGGGGAGTTCTCATCATAGTTTTTGCCATTTTCTTTAGGCGTGCGCATAAAACGTTCGGTGTAAATGTTGTCGTAATAACGCCAGTTGGTAACAGGTGCAACAGCTATGGCTGCTTTAAAAACATCTGCACCTTTGCTAATGCCAAGGCTTGCCATATATCCCCCGAAGCTCCAACCCCAGATGCCTATTCTTGATGCATCCACGTAAGGAAGTTTACCAAGTTCTTTTGCAACATAGATCTGGTCTTCAATTTCGTATTTTCCCAATTGCAGGTAGGTTGATTTTTTAAAATCCGCTCCTTTAAAACCGGTCCCTCTTCCGTCAATACATACAATCATATAGCCCTTTTCGGCCAGCATCTGGTACCAGAAATAATTGCTTCCCATCCACCGGTTCACAGCCAGTTGATGACCCGGGCCGCCATAAACATACATCAGCACCGGGTATTTTTTATCTGCAGTAAAGTTTACGGGTTTTATCACAAAGGCGTTCAGGCTTTCACCGTAAGCATTTTTGTATGAAGTCATTTCTACAGCGCCCGTCTTGTAGCTTTTTATCTTTTCGGCCAGGCTGTTATTGCTTTCCAGCACGCGCAGTTCTTTTCCTGTATTATCGCACAGGGCATAAAAAGAAGGCGTGGTAATATTGGAGTAAGAAAGCAGGAAGAAACTATGGTCTGCATTAAATGTAGCACTGTTCCATCCTTTGCGTTGGGTGAGCTGTTTTTTGGTTTTCCCGTCTAATGAAATTGCGTACACATAACGCTCGGCCGAATTAACTTCGGATGTGGAAATGTAGAGTTGTTTTTTCTTTTCATCAATGCCGTAAAACTGGTCAACATCCCAATTGCCCGTGGTGATCTGCTTCAGCTCCTTTCCCGTTAAATCGTATTGATACAGATGGTTCCAGCCGCTTTTTTCGCTATTCATGATAAATGACTTTTTGTCGGCCATAAAAACAAGTTCAGGCACGTCTATATAAGCCTTGTTTTCTTCCGTATAAATTAACCGGGATGCTCCGGTCGATGCATCGTTCATCAATAATTCAAGCTTATTCTGCAAACGGTTCATGCGTTGGATGCACAAGGTATTATTGTCTTTTGTCCAGCTTATGCGCGGGATATAAATATCGGTTTCGCTGCCAATATCCATCTGCTGTTTTTTACCCGATGAAAGGTTGTATGTATACACCTGAATCAGCGAATTGCCCTCTCCTGCTTTAGGGTATTTAAATTTATATTCTTCCGGGTAAAGCTGTCCGTACATGGGCATTCCGAATTCCTTTACCTTGCTTTCATCAAACCGGTAATAAGCGATGGCTGTGCTGTTGTCATTCCAGTAAAAGCCTTTAGAAAGCGCAAACTCTTCTTCGTATACCCAGTCGGTAGAGCCGTTAATAATGTTATTTACCTTTCCATCGTTAGTGATCTGTGTTTCTTTTTTGCCAACCAGGTCATAACAATATAAGTTGTTCTCTTTTACATAGGCCAGTTTGTTCCCGTCAGGCGAAAACTCGGCCAGTAATACCGGTTCCGCAACGGGTTGAAACAACAACCTGGTTTTTACATCATATACATAAATTTTGGCCGAATACGAGTGGCGGTAGATCTGTTTAAGGTTGTTCTGAAGCAGCACCTTGCTCTCATCAGCGCTCCAGCTGTATTGATAACCGGTGATCTTTACGTCATCTTTTCTAAGCAGCGTATCAACAGCTTTTCCTGTAGCAAAACCATAGCGGATGATGTTTTCATTTTCATCCTGTGCGGTGTAATAGCGGCCGTCTTTCATCGAGTTAAACCCCTGGACATTTTTAGCCGAGAAGGTTCCCTTTGTCCAGATGTCTTCCAGAGTAATTGATTGCTGCGCGTTTAATTGTACCACATAGGCACATAGGCACAGCATTAAGAAAAGTTTATTTTTAATCATATCCGTTATGTATTCTTTTAAATCCATCTATCAGCTTTGGCGAATTAAAATTAATAAGCAGCCCAAGTCGTTTTTTATAAAGCTTCAGGTAAGTTAACAACTGTGCATGATGAACAGGCATTATAAATTCAACAGCTTTGAGTTCAATAATTATTTCATCTTCGGCCAAAATATCAATTCTGAAGTTAGCATCCAGAATTTCATTTTTATAGATTACAGGGACATAGACCTGCCTCGAAAAACTAATGTTTCTTTTTGCTAGTTCTCTGCAAAGACACAGGTCATAAACACTTTCAAGCAGGCCAGGTCCTGACTCCTTATGCACCTCAATGCATGCGTCCAGTATCTTACCACTTAGTATGTTTCTGTCTTTTTCTAACATTCTTTGTGTCTCTGTGCCTCTGTGGTTTGCACTATTTAAGTTTCGGGGCTATTATTGAGCCATGCAATATAATAAAGTTACTCAGGAGCAAATAAAAACGTTTCAGCAGATAGTTGGAGAACCGTTTGTCATAATAAGTAACGAACAGATGGAAATGTATTCGCATGATCATACAGAAGACCTCTGCTATTACCCCGAAGTTGTGTTGCGTCCGTCCACTACAGGTGAAATAAGCCGGATATTGAAGTTGTGCAACGATAACCAGGTTGCAGTAACACCACGCGGGGCAGGTACCGGCCTGAGTGGAGGAGCCTTGGCTTTATATGGCGGTGTGCTGGTTTCTATGGACCGTTTTAATAAAATCATTGAAATTGATGAACGTAATTTCCAGGCTACTGTAGAACCAGGGGTTATAAATGAAGCTTTTCAGCATGCGGTTCGTGATAAGGGACTGTTTTACCCCCCTGATCCTGCAAGCAAGGGAAGCTGCTTTTTAGGAGGAAATATTGCCCATGCAAGCGGGGGGCCGCGGGCATTAAAATATGGAACAACGCGCGATTATGTATTAAACCTTGAAGTGGTATTGCCCTCGGGCGAAGTGATGTGGACAGGCGCAAATACACTTAAGTACTCAACAGGCTATAACTTAACCCATTTGATGATCGGTAGTGAAGGTACGCTGGGCATTGTTACAAAAATAGTGTTGAAGCTGATCCCGCATCCCAAGCAAACCCTGCTCATGCTTGCTCCGTTCTCATCGCCCGAAAAAGCCTGTGAAGCCGTGAACGGTATTTTTCTGGCAGGCACCAACCCAAGCGCTTGTGAGTTCATTGAACCGGAAGGTTTCCGCTTATCGGCACAGTTGTTAAATATGGGATTTACAATTGATGAGCATGTGGAAGCGTATTTGTTGATCGAAGTTGATGGCAACGACCTAGATGTGATGATGAAAGAATGCGAGGTGATCAGTGATGTATTATACGGGCACGAAAGCGGTGAAGTATTATTTGCACAAACGAGTGATGAGAAAGAATATTTCTGGAAATTGAGGAGGAGCATTGGCGAGGCCACCAAGTTCAACAATACCTACAAAGAGGAAGATACCGTGGTTCCGCGTGCCGAATTACCGGTTTTATTTAAAGGGGTAAAAGAAATAGGCAAACGGTATGGTTTCAGAACGGTATGTTACGGCCACGCAGGTGATGGAAACCTGCACGTTAATATTCTAAAAGATAAACTGAGCGATGCGTTCTGGAATAAGGAGATTCATGCGGCTATTATCGAGATCTTTCAATTGTGCAAAGCGCTTAAGGGTACCATCAGCGGTGAGCATGGAATAGGGCTGGTGCAAAAACAATATATGCCGGTGGTGATGCCGGATTTTCAATTGGAACTCATGCGGAGGATCAAATCAGCGTTCGACCCGCATAACATACTCAATCCGGGTAAGATCATGTAAAATGAGCATAAAAAAACTCCTGCCGGTTAAAGCAGGAGTTTTTGTTATAAGGAGCATTGAAAATTATTCAACGATCATTTTACGTGTTTCTTTGAAATCACCGGCTTCAACAGTGTAGAAATAAACACCTGGTTTCGCATTAAGGTTTAATTCGAAATTATTAGTTCCGGCTGCGTTATTGGTGAATTTATTTGAATAAACAGTTTGGCCTATAATGTTCACTATGCTGATCGTCACATCAGAAGCACGGTTCAATTTAACCGGAACAGTAGTGGTTCCGTTGAACGGATTAGGGAAGTTCTGGTTTAAAGAGAATAAGTTGTTTACCTCTTTTACACCGGTAAGGGTTCTGCTTAGCACATCAGAAACCGGTATGTCATAATAAAGAACGTTGTAAGGTCCTGTTTTACCCGGGTTATCAGTGGCATCGAAGAAACCCTGAACTTCTGAACTTGTGAAAGTGATGTGCAATTTAGTACGGCAATCTGCCGCTATGCTTGGGAAGATTTGTTCAGTACCTGAACCGATCATGGATGTAAGGTTTAAAGGCTCACTCCACGTTGCCCCGTTGTCAACAGAAGAAACCACATAGATATCGGTAAAGCCGATACCCTGTCCGTCTACGTCATTATCGGTACGTGTCTGGTAAGCTACATAAATGGTATCTCCGCTCATTACAGCGTATGGTGCTGTTGTAATACCAAGACTGGCATATTGAGCCCTGTCTTCGATGATAGAACCTATAGTAAGTACTTCATCATCATCATTAGGATCTTCAACAGGTTTTCCTACCGATACAATGCTATCAGGTCTTCCTTCATACCAATAGGCAATTTGTTGCTGGCCCGGGTAGCTGAAGAAGCTTTGGTCGGTGCTGTCTTTATCAGAAACCTTGGTTACTGCCCAGAAACAATGAGCTTTACCGCTATTGTCAAGTCTAACAGTAAGCGCACCATCTGTTGTAAACGGGGTATCAAGCTCTCCGGTGATCTCGTTGCGGACAGCTCTTTTAAAATCGAATCTTGGAACCGGGAACGAATCAAGAACAGTTTTGGTCCATGATGCACCGTTATCAGCCGATTTCCATATTGCCAGGTCATCAAATAAACCACCAAGCAGGATCGCTATATCAGATCCTTTGGCATCAATGGCGTAGTTATCGCCACCGCCCGAATAGTATCTAACAGAATCGTATCCCGGAAGCAGCTGGTTTTTTGCATCAAAGGTATTGGTTCTCATGTTATAACGTGAGTAAACCTGCGGGGTGCGCACTCCTCCAAGAATAACGCGGCCCGGCTGGCTGGCCGAAGAGTCGGTGAAAGAAGCAAAAATGTGCAGGTAATCACCACTCACCACGCTGCGTGGCCATAAAACCCCGGCAAGCGATGCCGGTGTTGTATCAAGGATGTCTAAGGCAGTCCAGTTCGTTCCGCCAATGCTTCCGTTCCTTAAATATTGTAAACCTCCCGAATTGGTTGCCGTTGCTTTATGAGATAAAACGATCTCACTGCCGCCAACCGCATCATAATCAAGATTAGGATATCCGGTACGTACAGCCTCTATTCTGTTTTTAGTAACAGCACCCCATGAAGTTCCGTTAAAATGATTGTATCCGGTTCCGCGTTGAAGATAAGATGTAGTAGGGCCGTCTGATGAAGCAGGCCAGATCACCGTGATTTTGCCGTCAGGATAAGCGATGATCCTGCGGTAGCTCGAAGCATTGGTAGGGCGGTCGAATTCTGTCTGGCCAACAACCGTCCAATGTGAATTTTTGCCAAGCCCTTTGCCTGTAGATCCTACTTTTGTTCCTGCAGCAGGATTAACAACCGGAGAAGCCGGGGTAATGTCATGGTTGGTCTTTGTTGCCTTAACTCCCTGGTTGCTTACGGCAGGCTGCTTTTGTGTTTGGGCATTTACTGCCAAACCAGCTGCAAGTAACCCTAATAAGTAAAACTTTTTCATTGGTATGATATTTAAATTTAAATTTTCCTAATTATCAAAAGTATGAAGTTTTTGTTAATTCTACATCAAAAAAACTTAACAACATTAATATGTGATATGCCCGTTAAAACAAGATGGTTTAAGTCAAGATAATACGAACCTGTAAATTGGTTGCATCGCTGTTTTTTCAACACCTCTTATTTAGCCTGTTTTAATGCATAACTTGCAGGTTCGTTTCAAGTTAAAATTTCATGTCCCAGTTTTCGCACCTACACGTTCATACCCAATTCAGTTTATTAGATGGAGCTGCCGACATAGGCAAATTATACCAGAAAGCGCTTGGCGATAAAATGCCTGCGCTTGCCATTACCGATCATGGTAATATGTTTGGCGCATTTAAGTTTGTTGCCGAAGCATACAAGCACAAGGGAGCTGATGGCAAACCTGCCGTTAAACCTATTGTAGGATGCGAATTTTATGTAGTAACCGACCGCCATCGAAAAACATTTACCAAAGACGATAAAGACAAGCGTTTTCACCAGTTGTTGCTTGCAAAGAACGAAGAAGGGTACAGGAACCTCATTAAACTGTGTTCGCTCGGTTTTATGGAAGGGATGTATAGTAAATACCCGCGCATCGATAAAGAGCTTATCCTTAAATACCATAAAGGGCTTATTGCCACAACCTGCTGCATAGGGGCCATGGTGCCTAAAACAATTTTACGGAATGGGGAGGATGAGGGCGAAAAAGAATTTAAATGGTGGCTCGACCTGTTTGGTGATGATTATTACGTGGAGCTTCAACGTCATGATATAAAAGAACAGGGCATCGTTAATGAAGCCTTACTGCGTTTTGCGGCAAAACACAATGTTCCGGTAATTGCTTCCAACGATTCGCATTATGTAGACCAGGCCGATGCCAATGCACATGATATTTTACTGTGCATCAATACGGGTGAAAAACAAAGTACACCCACCAATAAAGAGTTCAGCGATGATGAGGCGTTTACAAAAGGAACCCGCTTTGCTTTTGCCAACGACCAGTTCTATTTTAAAACAACAGCCGAAATGTCGGAGCTGTTTAAAGACATTCCGCAGGCAATCGACAATACGCAGATGATCGTTGATAAGGTAGAGCTGCTCGACCTTAAGCGTGACATTCTTTTGCCAAATTTTCCTTTGCCGGAAGGCTTCACCAACCAGGATGATTATTTGCACCACCTTACCTATACAGGTGCAAAGGCCCGTTATGTTGATATTACCCCTGAAGTGGAAGAACGGCTCAACTTCGAGCTTCACACCATCCGCACCATGGGCTTTGCGGGGTACTTTTTAATTGTGTCTGATTTTATCAGGGCAGGGCGTGACCTTGGTGTTTTTATAGGCCCCGGCCGTGGCTCGGCTGCAGGCTCGGCCGTTGCATATTGCATCGGCATTACCAATATCGATCCCATAAAATACCAGTTGCTTTTCGAACGTTTCCTGAATCCCGATCGTAAATCAATGCCCGATATTGATACGGACTTTGATGATGAAGGCCGCCAGAAGGTGATCGACTACGTGGTTGATAAATATGGCAAGAACCAGGTGGCACAAATTGTAACCTATGGTTCGATGGCCGCCAAAATGAGCATTAAAGACGTGGCCCGTGTATTGGACCTGCCATTGCAGGACAGTAACATGCTGGCCAAGCTGGTGCCTGAAAAGCCGGGAATTTCACTTAACCGGGTGTTAACGGCTCCTCTTGATGGCGAAAAAAGTTTAAAAGAAAAAGAAGCATTACAAAGCGAAGATATTGAAAGCGTAAAAAAGCTGCGGGAATTTTACCATGGCAACGACCTGAAAGCAACTGTGCTAAAAGAAGCATTGATCCTGGAAGGTTCGGTTCGCGGCACAGGCGTGCATGCTGCGGGGATCATTATTGCCCCGCAGGACCTTACCGATCTAATCCCGGTGGCGGTTGCCAAAGACTCTGACCTGCTGCTTACCCAATATGATGGTAAGGTGATCGAAGATGCGGGTGTGATCAAGATGGATTTTTTGGGGTTGAAGAACTTAACCATTATCCGGGATGCATTAAGGGCCATCAAACTTAACCATGGGATCGATCTTGATATTGACACGATCCCGCTTGACGATAAAGCAACGCTCGACCTGTTTTCGAGGGGGGAAACCAACGGAACCTTCCAGTTTGAGAGTGTCGGAATGCAGAAGTACCTCAAAGACCTGAAAGCCGACCGCTTTGAAGATCTTATTGCGATGAATGCATTGTACCGGCCAGGTCCCCTGGCCTACATTCCTAACTTTATTAACCGTAAGCATGGCAGGGAAGAAGTAGTATATGACCTTCCCGACATGGAAGAACATTTAAAAGATACGTATGGTATTACAGTTTACCAGGAGCAGGTGATGTTGCTTTCGCAAAAGCTGGCTGATTTCACCAAGGGAGATGCCGATGTATTGCGGAAAGCGATGGGTAAAAAAGACCGTAAAACGCTTGATAAGCTTAAGCCACAGTTTATAGAAAATGCTTCTTTGAAAGGCCATGATGCGAAAATACTGGAAAAGATCTGGACCGATTGGGAGGCTTTTGCTTCTTATGCCTTTAATAAATCACACTCCACCTGTTATGCATATGTGGCTTTTCAAACCGGGTATTTAAAAGCACATTATCCGGGAGAGTATATGAGTGCCCTGCTTACCAATAACCAGAGCAACATCGATAAGATCACCTTTTTTATGGAAGAATGCAGGCGCATGGGCATGAATGTGCTTGGGCCGGATGTGAACGAATCGCAGGTGAATTTTGCAGTGAATAAGAACGGGCAGATCCGTTTTGGGCTGGGTGCCATAAAAGGAGTGGGTGAAGCTGCCGTTCAGTCATTGATCGAGGAGCGTGAGACCAATGGCCCTTTTACGGGAATATTCGATCTCACCAAACGGGTAAACCTTAGAACCGTGAATAAAAAAACGCTGGAAGGATTGGCTTACGCAGGTGCTTTCGATAGTTTCAACGCCATTCACCGTGCCCAGTACTTTCACCCGGAAAACAGCGATGAACCTAACCTGCTGGAAAAGGCCATTCGCTTTGCAAACAATATGCAGGCCAATGAAAATGCCAACCAGCAATCGTTGTTTGGCGGAACGGCATTGGTTACTTTAACCGAACCAACCATACCCCCGTGCGATCCATGGGGACTGATGATCAAGCTGCATAAAGAAAAAGAGGTGGTGGGCATGTACCTGAGCGGGCATCCTTTAGACGATTACAAAATAGAATTTCAGAACTTTGTAAGCATCGATATGAGCCAGGTAGAAGAAAAAAAAGGCATAGAGCAAAGTGTTGCCGGTGTAGTTGTTGATTGTTATGAAAAGGTGAGCCAGAAAAATAATAAGCCGTATGGCGGTTTTACGGTTGAAGATTACAGCGGTTCGTTAAAAATAATGATGTGGAGCGAAGATTACCTGAAATACAAACACCTGATCACGGTTGGACAGATGTTGTACATAAAAGGCATGATGAAACCCCGTTTTAACAGTGAAGACCAGTTTGAGTTTAAAGTGAACAATATGATGCTGCTGAGCGATGTGCGCGATAAAATGCTGAACAATGTGCTTATTAACTTAAAAGCCGACCAGGTGAAGCAGCCCTTTTTGCAGGAATTTTACCAGTTGCTCGACCATAGCAAAGGCAGCGCCCTGGTAAAACTGAACGTGATCGATGAAAAGCAAAAGATCGTGGTGGCTGCCACTGCACGCAGGTTTAAAATAAATTTTGACAACGACACCATGAAACGTTTTGAGGCCATGGAGCTGGATTACAAAGTGAATGCGTAACGATCAATAAGCTAAAATTATCTTCAGCATAACTGACAGAACAGACATTGTTTAAACTTTGGAATTATTATTGAATATTGCATCCCAATAAAACATAAAAATTATGGCATTAGAAATAACAGACAGCAACTTTGAAGAGCTGGTTTTAAAAAGCGGGAAACCCGTATTGGTTGATTTTTGGGCAGAGTGGTGTGGTCCTTGCCGCATGGTAGGCCCTGTGGTTGACGAGATCGCTAAAGAATATGATGGCAAAGCGGTGGTTGGAAAAGTAAATGTGGAT
>JAZKGM010000296.1:5173-6033 GCA_040385895.1 Bacteroidota bacterium | reverse complement strand
CATCTTTCACACGTTGCAGGGCAATATCAACATCCTGGTCGGTATTAAACTCCACATTAATAATGGAGAAATCCTGAACGGAATTGCTCTTGATCTTTTTTACCCCAACGATGGATGAGATCTGCTTTTCGATCTGTTTGGTAACCAGTTGCTCCATATCCTTTGGCGAGGTGCCCGGGTAAATGGTGGTGATGAGGATACTTGGAAATTTCACTTCCGGGAACTGCTCTTTCGGAAGGTTATTATAGCTGAGCAAACCTGCAAGGGTAATGATAATGGTAAGTATATAAATACTCATCTTGTTATCAATACTCCAGCTCGATGGCTTAAACTCTTTTTCTATGTCTTGCATAAATTAAGTTTGTTATGAATAAGTGTTTCGAAAAACTATTGGACTATTGTTTTAATGACTGGCCATCGGTTAAATCCTGGAAACCCGTAGTGATCAACTGGTCGCCTTCGGATAACCCGCTTAATACTTCGGCCTGGCCGTTGTACATTTTCCCGGTTTTAACAGGCATTTTTTTAGCGATCAGTTTGTTCCCGTTCTTCACCGCAACAAACACTGCATCAACTCCGTCAATCTGTTGTATGGTGTTGATAGGAACCACAAAACTGCCTGTTTTTTTATAGTTAATAAACTTGATCTCGGCCACCATGTTCGGGCGAAGGTCGTTATCGTTAGGAAGGTCAACCTCTACCGTAAAAGTGCGTGTCATGGCATCGATCGAGCGTGAAGCATACGTTACTTTTGCCTGAACCGTTTTGGCAATGTCGGGGAAGAATGCAGTTACTTCGTCACCTGCTTCTACCTGTCCTGCATATGTTTCCGATAACTGGGCTTTCAATTTAAGGCTGCC
>JAZKGM010000296.1:0-5163 GCA_040385895.1 Bacteroidota bacterium | reverse complement strand
TTGATCACCGTAATGGCCTGAACGCCCGGTGCAATGCCCTGGCCTACTTTAATGTTTACCGCATCAACCGTTCCGCTGAAATCAGATTTTATGTAATAGAGGTCAAGGTTTTCACGCGTTGCGGCCATTTGTTTTTCCAATCCCTCTTTTGCATTCTTAGCCTGGAGAAATTCCATTTCGCTGCCAACTTTCTGGTCCCACAGCGCTTTGCGTTTTTCATACGTTAAGTTGGCCAGTTCGTATTGTTTCTTTAATGCATCGAGTTGTGCTTTAATGATATTTCCATCCAGTTCGGCAAGAACCTGGCCTGCGCTCACTTTATTTCCAACCTTTACATTAATGCGTGTAACCACACTTGGTGCCTTGGCGCTGTATGTGATGTTCTCATCGCCATCTACTTTACCCTGTACATCTATACCATTAATAAATGTTTGTTTGGCCACAGGGGTTACCGCGATAAATTTTGCGCGCTTGTCTTCTGTTAAAGAGCTATCTCCCGATTTGGTGATCTCCTCTTCCAGTGTGGCAATTTTAGATGCCAGTTCACCTTGTTGTGCTTTTAGTTTTTCCAGCTCGGCCTTTTTTGCCTCAATGCTGTCGCCTCCTCCGCATGCAGCTAACAATACGAGTGCGCTTAAGCTGATTAGTATGTATTTTATGTTTTTCATATGATAAGTTTTTATTGTTTTTATTTTATGTTTCCTAAAGCTTTTTGAAGTTCGAGATCAGAAACGAAATAGCTGTATATTAAACCGAAATAGGCGTTTCTTGCATCATCCAGGTCCTTTTGGGCCAGCGACAGCTCAAGGCTGCTTCCCAACCCGTTTTTTGTTTTAAGATTTGTGTTACTGTAAATATCTTCTGCCAGCTGAAGGTTTCCTTTCTGGATCTCAAGCTGCTCACTTGTTCGTTTAAAATTCATTTTAGCCTGGTAAACTTCATTTTCTATCATGGTTTGAAAATTGGCGATGTCATTTTCATTTTTCATCAGGTCTATTTTCACCTGCTGGATCTGTGCCTGTTTTCTAAAGCCATCAAAAACAGGAATATTTAACGATAATCCCCAGATCGTACCCGGGTACCATGTTTTGCCCAGCTGACCGAATTGATCGCCAAAGCTGTTTCGCTGGTGGGTAATGAATGCGCTCAGGTTCGGGGCATATTGATACTGGTATCTTTTTTTGTTGTATTCATTCAGTTTAACCGATTGCATAAGCTGTTTATATTCTACCCGGTTTTCGTAAGAGACGTTTGCTTCAAGGCCCGCTTTTGATTTGGCTTCATAGAGGCTTTCGAGGTTGTCGGAAAGAACAATGCTGTCGGTTACCCGCATGCCCATTTGAAGTTTCAAAACCATCAGGGCTATTTTCTGTGCATCTACTTTTTGGTCGCGCTGAAGCATTAATGATGATGTTTGCAGTTTCACCCTGTCTGATTCAATCTTATCTGCCAGCCCGCTTTTGGCCAGGCTTTCTTTTTCGGATAATAGCTTTTGCTGGGTCTCAATATTCTTGTTTAATTTTTCCAGATCGGCATTGTATAATAATGCAAGAAAATAAGCACTGCTAACAGCCAGTTCTGTTTCTATTTCACTGCGGTTTAAGTTTAACCTCGATAGGTTAACAAACTCCTTTGATGCTTTCACCCCCATTAAAAAACCACCGTCAAAAAGCAGCTGGTTTGCGGTTATACTACCTGTGGCAGAATGCGGGAAGCCAAATTTAGCTTCAATCGTTTCCGGCCCTTTTGGCGACCCTGGTGGTAATGCGCCATTTATAAAGTTAGGAAAAACCTGCACCGGGATCTGGATGTTATGGTTGTAGGTTCCTGATGCATTTATCTGTGGAAGTCCGCTTGCTAATATTTCTTTTACTTTTTGTTCAGAAGCTTTTACATCCAGTTTTCCGTTCTTAAGCGCATAATTATTGCTTTTGGCGTAACTCACCGCGTCTTTTAGTGAGAACGTTTTAGGTTCTGTTTGTTGTTGTGCATACAGGCCGAGGGCAATAAGACTCAGCAGTAGCATGTTGATGTATTTCATATCTGTTTGGTAATTTATTTTTTAAGTTGTTTCAGTTTTTCTTCCAGCAGTTCATTTCCTTTCGGGGTGCAGATGCTGCGCAGGTGGTATTTGATTATTTCGAGGTACATGTTGCTGATGTTGAGATCAGAACCCGGGTACCGGTCGGGGTCGGTGAGCATGCCACTGAGAAAAATATAAATGTTGGTGGTTACTTCCTTGTTCAGGTCTTTGCGGTACAGGCCTTTTTTTATGCCCATTTCAAAGTTCTCTTCAATGCTCTTGCGGATATAGCCCTGCCTGTCGTTTTCCAGTTTATCCCATGCATGCTTAAAGTATTTTTTCAGATCAAACATGCTGCTGGGGTTGATCTGCCTGATCATGCTGTTCACCGAATCGGCTATATCGATCATCACCGTAATTGCATCCCTGTCTTTGGCTTCTGTGATCACGTTGCACATCGCATTGATGCTTTCCAGGTAATGCTCCACGCATTGGTTCACCAGGTCGTTCTTGTCGGCAAAAAACTGGTAAAGTGTTTTTTTCGATACCCCGAGTTCACGCGCCACATCATCCATGGTGATGCTTTTAAAGCCATACCGCATGAATAACGTTTCGGATCCGGAGAGTATCTTATCTTTTATTTCGCTCATTATTTACCTTTCAATGGGCAAAAATAGGCTCAAAAACGGCATTGGAAACTTTTTTTACAAAAATAGTTTCCAATAGGCCCAAAGTTTCGGTGAGTGGTTTAATAAAGTAGGTGAATGGAAAGAAAGCAAGGGAAACACTTTTGAAAAACGCCAATAAAAATGCTATTTGCAGGCAAAAGCGGGAGTTTTAAAAATGAACAGACAAAAGCCTTATCTTGTTGGTGTTACCGGTGGCAGTGCAAGCGGCAAAACCAGTTTTCTGCGCGAGATCGGAACCTTATTCAGCAACCAGGAGGTGTGTATCCTCTCGCAGGATAATTATTACAAGCCCGCAAACCAGCAACCGTTAGACGAAAAAGGAAACATTAACTATGACCTGCCTGAGTGCATAGACCTGGAAGCATTTAAAAATGATATGCTGCAACTGCATTCAGGAGCTGATGTAAAAAGACGCGAATATCGTTTTCAACATGAAGAGCAAATGGGCGACTGGATCCACTTTCCAACAGCGCCTGTTATTATTATAGAAGGCCTTTTTATTTTTTACCGGGAAGACATTTCGGAACACTTTAACCTGAAGATCTTTGTGGAGGCAGAAGAACAGAGGCAATTGCAACGCAGGCTGAAACGTGATACGCAGGAACGGAACATCCCGGAGGATTATGTACACTACCAGTGGAACCATCATGTAATGCCCGCATACCGCAAGTATCTGGAGCCTTATAAGACACAGGCCGATATCATAATCAATAATAACGACCATTTTAATAACAGCCTTAAAGTGGTTGAAGACCATTTCCGCTGGATACTCAATAAAGGATAAATCAACTTAAATAACTCATTTTCAATATATAATCATTTTTTTGCACAGGTTGTAAAAGTATGTGCAAGCGGTTATATTTGCCCGCTTCGCAATATTTATATATTAATACAGCATAAAAAATTATACAACTAACACAGAAAGATGAAAAGTAAAGGCGCAATTAAGTTTTTCGCAATCGCTCTTTCGCTTGTATGTTTATTCCAGTTATCGTTTACCTGGTTTACATACAGAGCAGAGCAGGAGGCAAGAGAGTTTGCGGATGGCGATCCGTTAAAAGAAAGAGCATATTTAGATTCCATAGCTCGTGAACCAATTTTAAACCTGGGATTTAAAAAATTTACTTACCTGGATTGCAAAGAGCGTGAGTTAAACCTTGGCCTTGATCTAAAAGGCGGGATGAACGTAACCTTAGAGGTTTCTTTGGGTGATCTGATCCGTTCGCTATCGAACAAAAATCCTGATCCCTCTTTCAATAAAGCCATTGATATGGCTAATGAAAAATTGAAAACAAGCCCTAAAGATTATGTAAGCTTATTTGCCGAAAGCTACAGGGAAGTAGCACCGCAAGGTCAACTGGCTCCTATTTTTGCGAACCAGAACAACAAAGAAAAAGTTAAACCTTCATCGAGCAACGAAGAGGTGTTGAGCTATATCCGCGATGAAGCCAACCAGGCGATCGACCGTTCGTTCCAGATCCTTCGTGCGCGTATTGATAAATTCGGGGTTACACAACCGAACATCCAGAAGCTGGAAGGCAGCGGCCGTATCCTTGTTGAACTGCCGGGTATCGATGATCCTAAGCGTGTTCGTAAATTATTACAGGGAAGCGCAAAGCTTGAGTTTTATGAAACATTTACCAATGGAGAATCATTCAAATATTTATCGGATGCAAACACTGCCATTGCCAAATCTCTGGCAGCAGAAAAAGCCTCAGGCGTTTCAACAGATACTACCGTTGCAGATACTGCTGTAAAAAGCAGCGCACTGTCGGGCTTGGCCGGAACAGGTAATACCACGGTAAAAGATACTACAGCAACTGCTGCAAAAGATTCGACCCAAAAGAAAGTTGAAGATTTTACCAAAGAAAATCCGCTGTTCGTATTGCTTCGCCCGAATGCTGACGAAAAAGGCATGCTGGTTGAACGCGGTTCTACCTGCGGTATGGCAAGTATCCGTGATACAGCTAAAGTTAATGCGCTTTTGGCCCGTCCCGAAGTAAGAAGCATTCTGCCAGGTAACATCAAATTTTTATGGGAAAGCAAAACGGTAGGTGAAACCGGTGAAGTAGTGATGCTTCATGGCATCAAAACCGGTATGGGCGGTGGCGCCCAGCTTGAAGGCGATAAGATCATTGACGCAAAAAGAGACATCAGCCAGGGTGGTGAAGTGGAAGTGAGCATGACGATGAATGCAGAAGGTGCCAACAAATGGAAAAACCTGACCAAGGCAAACGTTGGCCGCTCTATAGCCATTGTGCTGGATGATGTGGTTTATTCATCACCAAATGTACAGAATGAGATCCCTAACGGCCGTTCATCTATCAGTGGTAACTTTACCAGTGAAGAAGCGGGCGATTTGGCCAACATATTAAAAGCGGGTAAATTACCGGCTCCTACTAAAATTACCAGCGAGTCGGTTGTTGGACCTACTTTAGGTGCAGAAGCGAT
>JAZKGM010000295.1:0-1961 GCA_040385895.1 Bacteroidota bacterium | reverse complement strand
CCCAATCGTAAGGATAATGCGTGTTTGCGGGGATCATGGCCTC
This sequence comes from Bacteroidota bacterium, assembly GCA_040385895.1. Classification (GTDB taxonomy): domain Bacteria; phylum Bacteroidota; class Bacteroidia; order UKL13-3; family UKL13-3; genus UBA6183. Next base: position 1,918 of record JAZKGM010000295.1, on the reverse strand, counting down.
ATCAAATTTAAAGTTGGGGTCACGCAGCATATCCCAGTAGCTCACATCTGCATACCCTGTAAAAATATTATCGAACTCGCCTTCTGCATCACCTTCTTCATCCGCATCATCGCCATCAGAAATATCGCTTTGGTTTTCAACGGCATTTGTATCAACAAGCTGCTCCTCGGTACCAATTTCATCAAGCAGCATCGTGTCTCCCTTTATGCTGTCTTTTGGTAAACGGATGCGGGGCGTATCCTGTGCAAGCGGATTGAATTGTGTATTGATGGGTGGCATCTGCCCGGAAGCAGGAGCAGGTACTGAAACGATAGGGTTATTCGTTTCTATGGATGCAGGAACAACAGCCGGGGTGATCGATGGTGGAGGAGAAGGAATGGTTTGCGTGGTTACAGGTTCTGTATGTATTGTAATCGGATCACCTTCTACACTGCCTGTAGCGGCTGTTTTTTCAATGAGTTGTGCCGTTATTGGCTTTGAAGCAGTATCGGTACTGATCGTTTTTACCGCATCGGGCTTTTGTACCGCTTGTTTTTCAACCGGGGTTTCCTTCAGGTACAACCTGCCCATATGGGCAACCAGGCTGTCGTACTTTGCTTTTAAGATCTCGGCACTGTCGGTTGCGGTAACGTGCAATGGAATAGGAACCACCGGTGCATCCAGGGGTATCTGCGCTTTAACCAAACCAGAACAGAAAAACAGAAAACAGAAAAATATATACTTAAACGCTCCTTTAACCTTCATTATGCTATGCCTGGTAAAATATCCAGCGCATGCAATTTATCTTTTTGAAGTTGATTTGTCAGGGCATCCAGGCCGTCAAACTTCTTTTCGTCCCTCAGTTTATCAACAAATGCAACTTTGATCGTTTGATCATAAATATCTTCGTTAAAATCAAACAAATGAACTTCAATGGTATGCGTAAGCCCGTCAACTGTCGGACGCACCCCGCTGTTCAGCATCCCATTAAATGTACGCGTGTTGATAAAAACTTTTACCGCATAAACACCATTGGCCGGAATAAGCTTGTTGGGGTCTTCCACTTTTATGTTTGCTGTAGGAAACCCGATGGTGCGGCCAAGTTGTTTGCCTTTTGTAACCAAGCCTGTTATGGTGTATGGCTTACCCAGGTATTTTGCAGCCAGCAGCACATCGCCTTCTTCAAGTGCTTTGCGGATGCGCGTTGAGCTCACCGCTATTTCATCAATATCCTGTTCGGGTATCTCTTCCACATCAAAACCATATAAGCCCGAATATTCTTTTAAGTGCTCGAACGAGCCCTCCCTGTTTTTGCCAAAGCGGTGATTGTATCCGATAACCAGCACTTTCGTCCCTATTTTGTTCACAATGATGTCGCGGATAAACTGCAGGGAAGTTAACCGGGAGAACTCTTTGGTAAAGGGGATAATAAGAAGGTGGTCTATTCCTTCCTGTTCCAGCGCTGCTATTTTTTCATCCAGTGTGTTCAGCAGCCTTAACCCGTGGTCGTCAGGAAAAAGCACCATGCGCGGGTGCGGGTCGAATGTCATCACAACCGTTTCCCCGTTCTTTTCCTTTGCAATCTGCTTCACCCGGTCCAGGATCACTTTGTGGGCGGCATGCACGCCATCATAGGTGCCTTGCGTAACAATTGCATTTTTTATTTGCGGTAACTCTTCTAAACTGCGGTAAACTTTCATGTGTTAATTGCTGGCAAAAATACAATTTGCCCCGACTATTCATAATAAGTGCCGGCAACCCATTACTTTCAATTATAGTAAATTTTATTGGCGGGTTAAGCGCTTTAAACTTACTTTGCTTTTACGATATGATAAATACCAAACAACAAAAGCTGGATGCGTTTTCACGCCTTCTTGATATCATGGACGAACTGCGCGAAAAATGCCCCTGGGACATGAAGCAGACCAACGAAAGCCTC
>JAZKGM010000294.1:20703-21445 GCA_040385895.1 Bacteroidota bacterium | reverse complement strand
TACCGGGGGCGAAGCTTTTTTGAGGTATCGAGCGGATTCGAACCGCTGTAGCAGCTTTTGCAGAGCTGAGCCTAGCCTCTCGGCCACGATACCTTTTGGGTGGGCAAATATACACATTATATTGAGTTGTCAAATTCCGGCCCTTAATAATTTATTATTTTCCCTGCGCTCTGATTTACACTTCAAAGCGTTTATTTTGCTGGTACAAATTGATATCTAAAATGAAAAAATTACTTTTTATCGCTTCTTCAGCACTGTTGTTTGCCTGCTCACAAACAACTAACACAGACAACCATTCAACCGGTAACACGGATTCCGTACCTGTCATTACAACAGACTCGGCAAAACATTATGGCGAAGTGATCACCGGGGATAGTGCATTAACGATCGAGGAGATGAAAACAGCAATGGGAGATAAGAAAGAAATGCCTGTTAAGGTAGTTGCTCCTGTTCATGCAGTATGTAAGAAAAAAGGCTGCTGGATGGAACTGAAGGCCGCTGATGGTACTACGCTACGTGTAACATTTAAAGACTATGGCTTTTTTGTTCCCGTTGATACAGAAAATAAAACAGCCATTGCACAAGGAGTGGCTAAGGTAGAAGAAACTTCGGTGGCTGATCTGAAAGAATACGCCAAAGATGATGGTGCTACAAAAGAAGAAATCGCTGCGATAAAAGCACCTAAAAAAGAGCTGGTGTTTGAAGCCACTCAAGAGCTGCCAGTGAATGAGAGGAGCATTCC
>JAZKGM010000294.1:19093-20693 GCA_040385895.1 Bacteroidota bacterium | reverse complement strand
GGCGTAATTTTACAATAACACCTAAAGGTCCGCAACATTACTGATGATAAAAGCTAAATATAAAGTGTTGTTTGTTCTTGCCGCAGTAATGTATTGCATGGCATGCAATAACAATAAGCAACCTGTTGAAAAAGAAGAGATCGGTGCTGTTTCAACTCCTTCAAACGAAGATAGCATGGCTTCGTGCATCAGCCCCCAAAAGTATCCGAACAGCGACAAGCCCATGGCTTTGATGATGCGCCAGATGGCTGATAACGCGCAGGCGATGAAAGAACTGATTATAAAGGGAGAGGCCGTTACTGCGCAAAAGTTCCCGTTTATCCGCTTTCACCTGGTTGAACCCACTGATCCTGATGTGTTGCAGCCGCAGTTCTATGAAAATGCACGCCTGTTCCAGGAAGCCCATAAAGCACTGGTCAACGCGAAGCCCGGGCAGCAAAAAGAAATGTATAATTTATACATAAACAGATGCATTGGCTGTCATGAACATGTTTGCAGCGGTCCGCTCAAACGCATCAGGAAGCTGGTTATTGAGTAAGAACTGCTGTAGCCGCTAACCGGATGGATAAGCTTTTAGTCAACGATAAATACAGGCTGGAGAAGATACCTGAAAAGGGCGGCTGGACATATGTGGCACTTGATGGCATACCTGCAGAAGAAAAGGGTGCATTCGGCATGGTGAGGGTTAAAGGATCGATTGACGGGTTTGAAATAAATGACTATAACCTGATGCCTATGGCAAGCGGACAGTTGTTCCTTCCTGTAAAAGCAGAGATCCGGAAAAAAATAAAAAAACAGGCAGGCGATTATGTAAAGGTACTGCTGTACCGCGATGATTCCCTGCTGCGTGTTCCGGAAGAACTTTTGTTATGCCTGGAGGATGACCCTGAAGCGCTTACATTTTTTAACTCACTTGCCGATAATGAAAAACGGAATTACATCACCTGGATCTTTTCGGCAAAGCGCGATGAAACCAAAGCCAACCGCATGATAAAAAGCATTTATAAGTTATCGCGGGGATTGAGGATGTATGACCAGGAAGGAAACTGAGAACCGGGCACCGAAAACTGAAAACTGAAAACCGGGATTACAGAATTTTCAGGAGCACCTCTTTCAGCAGGTCGTCCTGTGCAGCGGAAGCATTATTCACCCCTTTGCTTTTAAGGTCATATTCGTGCATGATGCGGATGCATTTTTCCAGCTCATCTGCGCTATATCTTGCCGAAGCATTGGTGTAGTCTTTGGCCTGGTAATAGTTCAACCCGAACTGTCTTTGCAGCTGCCCCTGGTCTTTAATATTACTTTGCTTCACCATGTATGCCTTACTGAAAAAATTATTCATGTTAATGAGCGCGGCAATAATGCTGAAGTCTTTGTTCTTGCTCATGTGATGGGCAATGTGCATGGCACGTGCGCTGTTTTTTAAGGCAATGGCGCCCATCAGCTCAAATATGTTAAACTCTTTGCTGATGCCTATTTTAAGCTCCACATCCGTGTCTGTGATCTGCTTGTCGTTGTCTTTATTGATCATGAGCTTTTCCAGCTCGTTGGCTATCTTTCCAAGGTCGCTGCCAAGGCTGTCAGCGATCAGGTTTGCACT
>JAZKGM010000294.1:12329-19083 GCA_040385895.1 Bacteroidota bacterium | reverse complement strand
GTAGAAATGCTGAATCCTTTTGATTTAAGATAAGATTCGATCCAGCCCGGTAATTCATTGTCGTATAATTTTTTCGATTCAAAAACAACATGCTTGCCTAAGGTTTTGTAAAGTTTGGTGCGCTTGTCGAGCTTGTCTTTTTTATAGCAGATAACAAGAATGGTACTTGGAACCGGTTTTTCAAAATAAGGTTCAAATTCATCCAGGCTTTTCAGGTTCTGTGCTTCCTTTACAATAATTACCTGGTGCTCGGCCATCATCGGAAAACGTTTGGCGGTATTTATAATGGAAGACACATCGCTGTCTTTTCCATAAAAAATGGTTTGGTTAAAACCCTTTTCGCCTTCGTTCAATATGTTGTTTTCAGCAAAGTGGGCCAGCTCATCAATATAATATTGCTCGGCCCCGTAAAAGAAATAAACAGGTGCAAATTTTCCCGCTTTCAGTGATGAAATAATTTTATTGAAATCTGCGGTATTTTCGGCAGCCATTTGCTTTATTTGATAGATTGATGCAGCTTAAATTTCCTACATACAATTTTAAGGTTAAAAATACGGAAAACGGAAATTATATTTTCGACATTATCCGTAAAAAAGACGTGCTGTTAACGCCCGAAGAATGGGTGAGGCAGCACCTTGTGCATTACCTTATCAACAATTGCAAGTGCCCGGCCTCGCTCATAGCCGTTGAAAAGGGATTGACATATAATGGCCTGAAAAAACGGTTTGATGTGCTGGTTTTTGATAACACGGGTAAGCCCGTCATGTTATGCGAATGCAAAAGTCCGGATGTGGACCTTACCGATGAAACGTTTTTACAGGCATCGGTTTACAATAAAAAGCTGGACGTTAGGCACCTGCTTATTACGAACGGATTAGAACTGAACCTTTGCAGCTATAACCACGATTTTTCATCGCATATCATCCGTTTTGATGTGCCGCAGTATCCTTTTGTGTAGCGGGAATTTTGAATTTTGAATGCTGAATAAGAGGAGTTAGGGATTAGGATTAGGGGATTAAGAGGTGAGTATGTATGGATACTGGCAAAGGGAAGCAGCCCGTTGTGCGCTTTGTGCTTCCGTTGTGTACTTTGTGGTTCCATCATATAGCCACAACCTAACCACGGTTTCCTAAAAGTATATCCACATTAAAACATCTTCACATTTCCAAATCATCAACATACCCTTAATCCATTATCTATCTTTTGTCCAGGTTGAAGGAGCACCACACCAGCTTCAGTGTTTAAGCCAAGCACAAGGCACTCGCTCATAAAATCTGCGATCTGCCGCGGTGGGAAATTAACAACGGCAATCACCTGTTTCCCGATAAGTTCTTCAATCGAATAAATGTTTGTGATCTGCGCAGATGATTTCTTAATTCCGACCTCATTCCCGAAATCGATCTGCAGCTGGTAAGCCGGCTTTTTTGCTTTCGGGAACTCCTTTGCCGAAACAATGGTCCCGGTTCTCATATCTATTTGTTCAAAGGTTTCTATTGTTGTTTGCATCTTGTATGATGGCTTTCCGATAAATATAAATAAAAAAGGCTACCAAACGGCAGCCTTTATATGGTAAAAATAATATTTATTATACGTTAAACCTGAAGTGCATCACATCGCCATCGGCTACGGTATATTCTTTTCCTTCCACACGCATTTTACCGGCTTCTTTTACGGCTGCTTCTGTTTTATATTGAATGTAATCGTTGTATGCGATCACCTCTGCGCGGATAAATCCTTTTTCAAAATCGGTATGGATCACGCCTGCGGCTTGTGGCGCTTTAAACCCGCTGTTAATGGTCCATGCACGCACTTCCTGAACACCTGCTGTAAAATAAGTGATCAGGTTAAGCAGCTTGTACGCTTCTTTGATCAGCTTGGCCACTCCTGATTCTTTCAATCCCATATCGGATAAAAAAGCCTCGCGGTCTTCAAAGCTTTCAAGCCCGGCAATATCAGCTTCAATGGCAGCGCTGATCATGATCATGCCTGCGCCTTCTTTTGCAGCCGCTTCTTTAACGATGTCTACATATTTATTCCCGTTCACCACAGATGCTTCATCCACATTGCATACATACAGCACAGGCTTATCGGTTAACAGGAAAATATCTTCGATGTATTTCTTTTCGTCATCGGTTACCGGGCAGTTCCGTGCCGATTGGCCGGACTCCAGGTGGTTTTTATATTTTAATAAAGCGGCTTCTGCTTTACCGGCTTCTTTATCACCGGTTTTAGCGGCACGGCTTGTGCGTTGCAACTTTTTATCGATACTGTCCAGGTCTTTAAGCTGAAGCTCGGTGTCAATAATTTCTTTATCGCGTAGGGGGTTTACACTTCCGTCAACGTGAATGATATTGTCATCGTCAAAACAACGCAGCACGTGAAGGATCGCATCTGTTTCACGGATGTTTGCCAGGAACATATTACCTAATCCTTCTCCTTTGCTGGCGCCTTTTACAAGACCTGCAATATCAACGATCTCGATGGTTGTTGGCACCAGGCGTTGCGGGTTAACAAGCTTTGCCAGCTCATTCATGCGTTCGTCAGGAACGGTAATGGTTCCCACGTTCGGCTCAATGGTGCAAAACGGGAAGTTTGCAGCCTGCGCCTTTGCATTGCTCAAACAATTAAATAAAGTTGATTTTCCAACATTCGGTAATCCTACGATCCCACATTTTAATGCCATTTTTTTGTAGTGGTTAGTGATTAGGGGATAGCATTTAGAGCCCGTCTCCCAAAACCATAATTTTTATTTTAACATTTCTATGGGCCAGTATTCTGATTAGTCAATCTAAACTAATCCTTAAATACTAAACCCTGGTTACTATTTAATGAATTGCTTCATATCCGAGATCAGCTTTTCTGCCAAATGGTTAGCGGTAGCTTCGCTCTGGCTTTCGGCATAAATACGGATGATTGGCTCTGTGTTCGATTTGCGGAGATGAACCCACTCGTTATCAAACTCTATTTTTACCCCATCGATGGTATTGATCGGTTGTTTTTTGTATTTATCCTGCACCTTCTGCATCAGCCCGTCAAGGTTAATATCAGGGGTTAGTTCTATTTTCTTTTTCGCAATAAAATAATCCGGGTAGCTGTTGCGCAGGATGCTGCATAACTTGCCTGATTTGGCAAGATGCGTTAAGAACAAGGCGATCCCTACCAAAGCATCGCGGCCATAATGAGATTCGGGGTAAATGATGCCTCCGTTGCCTTCTCCACCGATAACAGCATGGGTATCTTTCATCATCTTCACCACGTTTACTTCGCCTACAGCGCTTGCTCCGTAGCTTCCTTTTTGTTTCTCGGTAACATCCCTTAATGCACGTGTTGAAGAAAGATTGGAAACGGTATTTTTTTTCTGTCCCAAACGGGCCAGTGTTTCATCGCTTACGTTTTTAAGCACATAATCTGCAACTGCAACCAGCGTGTATTCTTCGCCAAACATGCTTCCGTCTTCATTCACTAAAGCCAGGCGGTCCACATCCGGGTCGACCACAATGCCCAGGTCGGCTTTGTTCCGTTTCACCTGGTTCGAGATCTCGTGCAGGTTTTCGGGAAGCGGTTCCGGGTTATGCGGAAATTTTCCATCGGGTGTGCAATACAATTCGATAATATCATCAACACCCAAAGCCTTTAACAGCATAGGTACTGCAATGCCACCGGTTGAATTAACCCCATCCACCACAATTTTGAACTTGCGTTTTTTAATGGCTTCCACATCCACCAGTTCAAGCGCAAGCACTTTGTCGATGTGTTTTTTTATGGCATTGCGCCTTTCGGTAACCGTGCCTATTTTATCAATTAATGCGAATTCGATCTCTCCCTTTTCGGCAATGCTTAGCACCTTTTTACCCACTTCATCATCAATAAATTCACCTTCGCCATTAAGCAGTTTCAGTGCATTCCATTGTTTCGGGTTATGACTGGCTGTAAGGATAATGCCGCCATCAGCGCCCTCTTCTTTTACCATTAATTCCACTGTTGGTGTGGTTGAAAGACCAAGATCGATCACGTCAATGCCCAATCCCACCAAAGTTCCTGTAACAAGCCTGTTCACCATATCGCCACTTATGCGGGCATCACGGCCAACTACTATTTTGCATTTTTCTTTACCTGACTGAATGATCGAGCCAAAAGCAGCAGTATATTTTACTACATCTAAGGGGGTAAGGGAATCGCCTGGTTTTCCACCAATTGTGCCTCTTATGCCTGATATTGATTTAATTAAAGTCACGTTTCCGATTTTTTAAGGGTTTGCAAAAGTATCATTTGACGCACAACACAGCAAGTTTGATTTTTAATTGGTTGATAACTATAGCTGTATTTCAATTTTTGGGTACTGTAAAGCAAAAAAACTAAACTTGTTGCCCGAATGCAGCCCCAAAAAGAATGGTTTAGCGAATGGTTTGATTCGCCCTATTATCACATTTTATACAAGAACCGCGATATGCGGGAAGCTGAATATTTTTTGCGCAATCTTGTGCGGAGATTATCCCTTCAAAAAGAGATGAAGCTTATCGACCTGGCATGTGGTAAAGGAAGGCACAGCATTTTTTTAAATTCACTTGGCTATGAAGTAACCGGGGTCGATCTTGCAGCACAGAGTATTGCAGAAGCGGCCAAATCGGAGAACGACCGCCTTCATTTTGATGTGCAGGACCTGCGAAGTTTGCCTTACCTCAATGAATTTGACGTGGCGTTGAACCTGTTCACCAGCTTTGGCTATTTTGATTGCGATGATACCAACAAAAAAGTAATAGCCCAGGTGCACAAGATCCTTAAACCGGAAGGTATTGTTGTTATTGATTTTATGAATGTGGATGTGGTGCTTAAAGGCCTTGTTCCCCATGAAACGAAAGTGGTGGAAGGCATCAGCTTTGATATTACAAAACGCATTGAAGGCGGCAAGATCAACAAGCGGATCGGGTTTACGGATAACAACAAGCATTATAGTTTTAACGAAGAAGTGCAGGTTCTAACTGTGGATGATTTTAAAGCCCTGCTTACCGAAGGTGGTTTTGAGCTGGCACAGGTGTATGGTAATTATAAGCTTGAAGCGTTTAACCGGGATACAAGCGACCGTTTGATTTTAATTGCACGAAAACATGCTTGAGGCTTTAAAGCAACTGGATACCGAACTGTTCCTGGCTATTAATAACGGCTCGCAGAACGAATTGATGGATGCGGTCTGCCCTTGGTTAAGACAACCCAAAACATGGATACCGCTGTATATTATTGCGCTTTATTTTAGCTGGAAACACTTTGGTAAAAATATAATATGGGTTGCTTTGGGTGCTGCCTTGCTGGTGCTGGTGTGCGATCAGTTTAGCGCCAACCTGGTGAAGAATGCGTTTGAACGTTTACGCCCCTGTAACGATCCTCTTTTAAAAGAAAAAGTACATTTGCTGGTGCATTGCGGGGGCGGTTACAGCTTTATGAGTGCGCATGCCACCAATCACTTTGGTGTGGCGGTGTTCTTTTCCATGCTTTTAAAAAATGCGTATCCAAAACTATTGCCCTTTGCGTTGTTATGGGCGGCATGCATCTCTGTTTCGCAGGTTTATGTGGGCGTGCATTACCCTTTTGATGTGTTGTGCGGTGGTTTAACAGGATGTGTGTTTGGTTATGCTGCAGCACGGTTGGTTCAGATAAAATTAGATACGAACAAATGAACGGGTGGTTTTATATCTTGTTGATCGCATTTCCGCTTACCGGTGGACTGATCGGTTATTACGCGAACTTAAGCAGGCAGATCAACATCAAATTATTGCTTGGGTTTGCGGGCGCATACCTTCTTTCGGTGGTGTTGTTTCATTTGATCCCGCACATTTATTCCGAAGCAAATGTTTTGTCGGGAGGATTGTTGCTTGGCGGGTTTTTCTTCCAGGTGTTTCTCGAAAAATTCTCGCGTGGGGTTGAGCATGGGCATTTGCATATTCACACGCACGGAAAAAAAAATAAGCTTATTCCTTATGAGATCTTAATAAGCCTGAGCCTTCACAGTTTTATGGAGGGCATGCCTTTGGGTAGCGGGTTATTGGGTGATGAACGAAGCGAGCTGTCTTTTTTATTCGGTATTGTTAGCCACGAATTACCGGCTGCATTTGCTATGGTGAGCATTTTAAAATCAAGCGGGTTAAAGCCTAAGCTGTTACAATGGTTCATTGTTGTGTATGCCTGCATGTCGGCATTCGGGGCCGGGGTGAGCACCTTGCTTAAAGGCAATGTGGATGAACATGTTTTTGAATACATTATGGCATTTGTGGTGGGAACGTTCCTGCACATTGCCACCACCATTTTATTCGAAAACAGCGAAGAGCACCGCTTCAGCCGCAATAAGATCATTGCTATTGCGGCCGGCATCCTGTTGGCTGTGTTGGTGAGTTTTTAACGTAATGCTACCGCATCACCATTTCGAAAGTATCTTCCGGAACCTGTTCAATATGCATCACTAAAAATCCGTCCAGTGCATTGTTAAATTTCGGGTCGATGTTAAAAGCAATGATCTTGGCATTTTGCTTCAGGTATTTTTTGAGCAGCACCGGAATTTTATTCTGAGATGTTTCAATTTCAGAGATCATGTTATCAAGTACCTTAATATCCTGGTTTCCCATCTCGCGCAATGCAGCGCCTTCTCCTTTGTGCTGGTATGTATATTTTTTACGGGGCTTAACATATTCAGCCATTAAATCATCGTAATGGTTTTTACGGATAAAATCAACAAGCAGATCCTTTGATAAAGAGGAAAAGCTAT
>JAZKGM010000294.1:8063-12319 GCA_040385895.1 Bacteroidota bacterium | reverse complement strand
CTTACCGGGCCGATCAGGTATTTATACCTGTAGTTCTCCCGTTTTAGGAACTCATTCACCCCTTTCCAAAGCAGCATGAGGCTGTATGGTTTGCGCTGGTATTCTTTGGTTACAAAAGAGCGTCCAAGCTCAAGGCTTTGTTTTAAAACAGGGTTGAACTCTTTTTTGATCTTGAACAACTCGCTGAGGTAAAACCCTTTCTTTTTGTAACGCCTGAACAGCACATCGCCCATTCCGATGCGGTAAGCGCCAACAATTTTTTTGTGCTCATCATCCCATATAAAAAGGTGTTTGTAGTGAAGGTCGTACTCATCGGTATCGCACGAGTTGTTTGTGCCTTCGCCAACTTCACGGAAAGTGATCTCGCGTAACCTCGATATTTCCCTTAAAATGTTAGGGATAAACCGTGCGCTGCTGATAAAAACTTTCAGGTTCTCATGGGTGAACAGCAGGTCCTTTTTTTCTATTTTTTTTATATCCTGCAGGATAAGTTCCTGTGGTGTTTCATCAATGATCGGTTGCGGCTCGGAAGGGATCTGCAGGCGTTCGAGGAAAGGCTTGGTTTCAACTTCCAGCGATGATTCCAGTGCATATGTTTTTGCCCTCAGGAAGCGTAAAAGCTCATCTGCGTTTTTAAATTCATTGATCGTTTTTATCGATACCGGTTTACCAACGCGAACGGTGATCTTTTCCTCATGCTTGTTAAAGAGTTCGGAAGGGAGTTTTGCCGTGCGCAAAGCAGGATGCAATAAGCCCAGCAGGTTAAACACCATGCTGTTATGCCCGCTGAAATATACCGGCACCACACGTACCTGTGCTTTCATGATCATTTTTCCAACCACAGGGTTCCACATTTTATCGCTTATTTTCAGGTTGTTCAGCTTAAATGAAGAAACCTCACCCGCAGGAAAAATACCAACCGGGTGGCCTTCCTGCAACAAGGTTAAACACTTTTTGATCCCGCTGATATTCAGGCCGGCTTTCCCGTTGCTTTCGAACGGGTTCACCGAAACAAAATTATCTTTAAGGGTTGGGATCTGCTGCAGGAGGAAGTTGGCCATGATCTTAAAATCGGGCCGCACTTTTGTGATCAGGCTTAACAGCATCATGCCGTCAATTCCTCCATAGGGGTGATTGGCAATGATGATGAAAGGTTCGTTTTTTGGAATATTCTGCAGTTCTTCGGGGTTGCACGCGTAATGAACGTTCAGGTCGTTTAAAATTTTATCCGCAAATTCAACCCCGTTCGCTTCGGCATTATCTGCATAAAGCTTGTTCACCTTTTGGAGCTTAAGTGCCTTTGAAATAAGGGGTGCAAGTGCCGACAGCCTTAGCTTCTTCAGTTGAAGTCCTTTTGCTATTGCATCATTGCTTATCAGATCGTCTGGAGCCATATAGTAGTTTTTTCTTAGCGCTACGAAAATGTTAGTACACTATTAGATAAACATTAACGCAGCATAAAATTAATTCTTTATTTATATTTTGCACAACCTATTTTTACCAGGGCTTCATGCAAAAGATCACAACAGAAACATTACTTCAAACAAATAATCTTGAACTATTGGCTACTCAGGTGGTTGAAGGATTTATCACCGGTTTGCACAAAAGCCCGTTCCATGGTTTTTCTGTTGAATTTGCGGAGCACCGCATCTACAATACGGGTGAAAGCACAAAACACATTGACTGGAAACTTTACGGGCGCACCGATAAACTATTCATTAAAAGGTATGAAGAAGAGACCAACCTCAGGTGCCAGGTGCTTATTGATACATCAGCCAGCATGTATTACCCGGCAGAGGGACTGAACAAGATCAGGTTCAGTGTGTTTGCAGCAGCATCGTTGATGTACCTGTTAAGAAAACAGCGTGATGCCAACGGGCTTACCTTATTTGATGAAACCATCAGTTATCACAGTGATTGCAAAGTTTCGCTCACCCATTTGCGCATGCTTTTTAACAGGCTTGAACAGGCATTGCAGGTTCCGCCAATAGCCAGGAAATCAAACATTACACAAAGCCTTCATGAGCTTGCAGACAGGCTGCACCGCAGAAGCCTGGTTATCATATTCAGCGATATGTTTAACAGCGGTGAAAACAATGAAGCCTTGTTTTCAGCCCTTCAGCACCTTAAATACAATAAGCATGAGGTGGTGCTGTTCAATGTGAATGATGATAAAACAGAAACCCATTTTGATTTTTCGAACCGCCCTTATTTGTTTGTGGACAGCGAAACAGGAGAGAAGCTCAAGTTATTTCCTCACCAGGTAAAGGAGCAGTACCTCGGGTTTCTTAATAATTATAAAAAAGAACTGAAGTTAAAGTGCGCGCAATTTAAAATTGATTTTGTTGATGCAAGCATTGGTGCCGATTTTCATCAGGTACTGCTCCCCTTTTTAATTAAGAGGGGAAAGATGATATAAATAGGTATTAACCGGCTGAGATCTGGTAAGCCTGTTTTGTGGGGAATAGCGGAACAAATTAATCCTGTATTCTTATTGTCATTTATATTTTACCTGTTTCAGGTCAGTAATACCGTGCTTTTGTATTTTTAATGCGCTGACGGCTTGTTTTTTTTATTAATTTTTCATTAATATAGTAGATTCAAAAGCTCCTTAATACTATTTAATTTTTAATTTTATCAAAAACACATGACAAAACAATTACACCAAACAATTGGCAGGTGGTTTTTAAGTCTGTTGGTCACCACAGTCTTATTCGGTTCAGCGAGGGCTACAACCCTTTTTGGTACGTACACGATTGACGCTACCCAGGCTGCTTCAACCACCAACTTTCAAAATTTATCCTCCGCCATCACTTATTTAACAAGTGCGGGCACCAGGGCTGATGCCGGACCAGCAAACGCTGCCCCGTTCGGGGTGAGCGGGCAGGTGGTTTTTAACTTTGCTGCAGGTACGGGCCCTTACAGCGATCAAACGATCATTCCTGCTATTCCGGGCGCATCACCCATTAATAATATTATTATTAATGGTAATGGCTGTACCATGCAGTTTAATACTGCTGTTTCCGGAGCGTATCATATTATCCGGTTAAACGGGGCCGATCATGTTACGATCAATGGTTTAATTGTTAAACCAACGAACGTAACCCAGGGTTGGGGAATTCATTTTATGGGCGGAGCCGATTCGAATACGATCAGGGGATGCCGCATCGACCTTACTTTAGTAACCACCGCCAACACCAATTCAGGCGGGATCATATTCAGTAGCAGTACAACCGGTGTTACTTCTACCGGTGTTAACGGATATAGCAACCTGATCATTAACGATACGATCCTGAATCCTGCAGCCGCAGCAGGATCTTATTATTCTATTATCAACATGCAGAACTCTTCAGCGACATATTCCGGGAATAAATTTATTGGAAATGTGGTTGAGAACTCTTTTTACATGTCGTATTATTCTCAAAATACAAATGGAACTTTAATTAAAGACAACGAGTTTCATGCAACATTAAAAAACACCAGCACCACCCGGTATGAGATCTATTGTGCAAGTGGTCATACCAATGATACGATTACAGGAAACCGCTTCCATGATCCTATGGGAACAGTTCCTAATACCAACCAGTATTATGGTATAACAATTTATTCGGGAAGCAATGTGCTGATCTCCAATAACAGGTTCTACAATATAAGGACGAACGGAGATATTTACACGCTTTATATCAATTCATCACCTACCACAAGGATCTACCATAATGTTATTTCACTTGATTACACGGCTTCCAGTGCATCTGCGTCAAATTTCACCTATGGTTTGAATGCGAACTCATCAACCCCGCTCGATTTCAGAAATAATATTGTTTCGATGACTAGGGGAGGCGCTTCAACAAAAGTTCCTGTGTATTTATCTACTGCAGGTACCTACACCGTTAACAATAATGATTATTATGTTACCGGTCAGAACGCATACATTGGCTTCAACAACGGGGCATTGTACAGTAACCTTGGAAGCTGGAAAAGCGCTAATTTTCCTTTCGATACCAGTTCATATACATATAATCCAAGGTATGTATCGGCCACGAACCTTACATCGCAGGAAGCGATGTTAAATAATGCGGGTGCCAACGTGCTTACTTATGTGCCGGTTGATGCAAATAACACGGCAAGGACCAGCACACCCGATATCGGTTCATTTGAGTTTTCACCTTCTGCCGGAGAAGATGCAGGTGTTATCAGCATATCGGCTCCTAACATTCCGTTTAATGCCGGAAGCTATCCGGTATCTGCAAAAATTA
>JAZKGM010000294.1:0-8053 GCA_040385895.1 Bacteroidota bacterium | reverse complement strand
TCAAGTTGCAATGGAGCGCCACTTACCGCTTTCATTAAAAATGCAGGTTTAAATACCTTAAATTCAGTGAACATAAACTGGAGTGTGAACGGGGTATTACAAACTCCTTTTGCCTGGTCGGGGTCTTTAAATTCCACAGAAATTTCTCCAGGCATCACGTTGGGAAATTATTCTTTTCTTACGGGAGTTAATCATACTATCGTAGCCTGGACCAGTAACCCGAACTCAACAACTGATGCTTCGGCATTTAACGATTCGTCATCGGTAACAAACATACTCACTACCATGGTGGGTGGAACATATACCATCAATGCAGGGGCTTCTGTAAGTCCTACGAACTTCACCTCGTTCACCCAGCTTGCCAATGCGCTTAACGGGGGGATCACCGGGCCGGTGGTTGTAAATGTGGTGAGTGCATCAGGTCCTTACAACGAACAGGTTGCCTTTAATGCCATACCGGGCGTTTCTGCTGCGAATAATGTAGTGATTAACGGAAATGGCAATACCTTACAGTTTAGCGCACCTGCAACCAACTATGCCCAGCTGAGGTTGAATGGTGCAAAACACATGACGATCCAGAATTTAACCGTTAAGGCATTAAGCAATACCTATTCATGGGGTTTACACTTTATGAGTAATGCAGATTCCAATAAGATCATAAACTGTAATTTTGACCTTACAAATAATATTTCAACCAGTACATACAGTGTTGGTGTCGTATTTTCGAATTCGTTAACCAACCCTACCACATCAGGGTCTAACGGAAGAGGTAACCTGATCAGCGGTTGTGCAATTACCGGCTCTACTACAGGCGGACACTATTATGGGATCACCCATTTTCCAACGCCTGATGCCACCACAGCATCTAACAATAAGTTCATTAATAATACCATTCAGAATTTTTATAATTATGGTATTTATGCCCAGTATACCAATGGTACACTATATAAAGGCAATATCATTAAAAATGATAACCGTAGCCAGTTCACTACTGTTTATGGCATCTATACTGTTAACGGTTCAAGGAATGATACCTTTATTAATAACATCATTGAAAACCCTTTTGGTACTGCCGTTACAACAACCAGTGAGTTTGCCGGGATCTTTCTGAATTCTGTAGGCACTCCTGCTGCGAATCCTAACCTGATCGCCAATAATATTATCAGGAATGTGAAAAGCAATGGCGTTCAGTACGGTATCCGCGGATCAGCCGTAGGAAATAACAGGTTCTATCACAATACCATTATTATCGATAACCCTGCTTCTACTTCGGCATCTACCACATACGGTATATTTATTACCGGTGCCCCGGCAGCAAACGGAACAGAGATAAAAAACAATGTTGTTTACATCAACAGGCCGGTTACCAACACCAACTATAATATTTATATTGCTACGGCCAGTGCAAATTTTGCGATAAACAATAACGTTTATTACAAAACAGCAGCAGCAGGTAATATTGGATACTACGCAGGAACGATCTGCAATACCTTTGCACAATGGCAAGCCGTTAATGCATCAGCATTTGATGCTGCGGGAAAATCTGCCAACCCTTATTTTACCAATATTTCAACCAACTCCATTCCAAGAGACGGTTCTTTAAATGCTGCCGGTGCAAATGTGCTTACTTATGTAGCTACTGATTTTGCAGGCAATGCAAGGTCGGTAACTCCTGATATCGGGGCTTATGAATTTACACCTTCTGCCCTTGATGCAGGTATTGATGCCATTGTTCCTCCGGTATCACCTTTTGCAGCAGGTAGCTTACCTGTTAATGTAAGGATCAGGAACGGGGGCACAACTACTTTAACGAGTGCAACCGTTAACTGGTCGTTGAACGGCATTACCCAAACACCGTACAGCTGGACAGGTTCTATTGCATCGGGTGCTGTGAGCGCTAATGTTAATATTGGAAACGGGGCATTTGCCGGTTCGATAAATAACACGATAATAGCCTGGACGAGTGCTCCTAACGGAGGTTCTGACGGATTAACTGATAATGACAGTGCTACTGTTACAGGTATTTACACTGCATTGAGTGCCGGTACATATACCATTAATAAGAATGTTGCAGCAAGCGCTACTAACTTTACAAGCTTTACTGCTGCTGCAAACTCATTAAACCTGGGTGGAATTGCCGGAGCTGTTACCATTAATGTGGTGGCTGCTTCAGGACCATATACAGAGCAGGTAACACTGAATAATATCCCGGGTGCAAGCCCGGCAACCAAAGTAACGATCAATGGAAACAACCAGGAGTTGAACTTTAATAACACACTGGCAAATTCAATACATATTATCGGTTTGAACAATACAAAACACCTTGTGTTAAATAACCTTCGTATAAAAAGCGTAAATGTTACTTATGGCGCAGGTATTATACTAAGCAACAATTCTGATTCCAATATCATACAGGGTTGTTCAATTGATATGTCTTCCATTACCGGAACATCATCAACAACAAGCGCTGGTATTGCATTTTCGGCCTCATTTGCTTCTGTTGCAGCTACCGCAGTTTCTACAGGTGCTGCTAACCTGATCCAAAACAATACAATTGATGGTGGTGCAGGCAGTGGCTGTTATTATGGGATTATCGTAAATGCTACAAATGTAGCAGCGCCTGCTTACTCAAATAACAGGATCATTGGCAATACTGTAAAAGATTTTTACAATTACGGGATCTATCTTGCTTATTCAACCCGTGCCGCAATTAAAAACAACATTATTTACAGGCCTACAAAAGCAGCTCCATCTACTTTTTATGGTATTTATGTTGCTAATGGCAGCCAGGCTGATACGATTGAAAGCAACCTGATCTATCAGCCATACGGAAGTGTTCCTAATAATGCAAGTACTGTATACGGAATACAATTTGCTTCAACGGCACCGGCAGTTGCAACACCTTCCATCATCAAAAACAATGTGATCACGGATTTTAAAGGAACGGGTCTAATGTACGGTATCAGTAACTCTACTAACCAATACATCAAGATCTACCACAATACTGTTCATATCTCTGATCTTACTTCAACCTCAACATCGCTTACTTATGGTATTCACAGCACAGGAACAGCTACTGCTGTAAATATTAAGAACAATGTTGTGAATATTGAAAAAGGAGGATCGGGCGATAAATACGCACTTTATTTTGCTACTGCAAGCACCACCGGTTACCTTACCAATAACAATTCGTTAAGGAGCTTTGGTACTTCGAATGCAAACATTGGTTATTATTCGGCTGCTTTTGCCACATTAACTAACTGGAAAACGGCTAATACAAATGCATTCGACCAGAATTCAGTATCTGCCAACCCGATGTTCAGGAACCAGATCAATCCTAATTTCCTTCAACCGGGTAATGATACATTGGACAATGTAGGAGCAAACCTGTTAAGCGAAGTTCCTGTGGATTTTGCAGGCGTTGCACGCACAGCCACTCCTGATCTTGGGGCATACAGCTTTATTACCTATCCTAATGATGCCGGTATATTCAGCTTTAATAACCTGGGATCGAATACAGGTACTATTATTCCTGTTGCCAGCAATTTGCTTCCGATCGATGTTACAGTAAAAAATTATGGAACCGCACAATTAACAAGTGCTTCTATCAGCTGGACGGTGGCAGGCATTTCACAAAGCGGGTCTAACTTTAACGGAGCCCTTGCAAAAGGAGATACTGCTGTTGTTTCGTTAGGCACTGCAACTTTAGGAAATGGAATTAACCAGATCAAAGCATGGACCTCGAACCCGAATGCATCAACAGATGCATCAAATCTTAATGATACCCTTGCAATAAGAGTATGTACACCTATTTCGGGCGAACTTACCTTAAATCCATTGTGGCCTGATACGGGTTCAAACTTCACCTCGTTCACGGGATTATTTAATGCGTTAAAAGGCTGTGGCGTTGCAGGCCCTGTTAATATTACCATTGGTGCAGGCACATATGCCCAGCAATTAACCATGCCTAATAATATCCCTGGTCATTCATCGGTTAACAACATTACATTCAACGGTGGCGACTCTGCTACCTGTAAAGTTACACATAACGGAGTGGTTTCAAGGGCTACTTTATTGCTTGACGGAGCGAAGAACTACACCTTCCGTAACATCACATTTATAGCGAGCAATACAACTTCGGCAACGGCCGTTCAACTGATCAACGTTGCAGATAGCAATACATTTTTCAAATGTGCATTCACTGTACCTGCTTCAAGCTCAACTGCAGTTAATCCTTTTGTTGGATCGGGTAGCGTAACCGGTTTTAATACCGGGGGGAACGCCTGTAATTATTTACTGGTAGACAGCTGCTCTGCAAACGGTGGTTATGCTGGTATCACCTTATATGGTATAACAGGCACAAAATCCAAAAACAATGTGATCTCGAACACCAAAATAAATGACAGCTATACATATGGAATGTATGTTAATTACCAGAACACCGTTAAGTTGCTCGGAAATAACATCCAGAACATCGGCTTGTCTGTTGCAACCAGCACTGCTTACGGAATTTACATCCTGGGCTGCGACAGCGCGAACGAGATCAGGGGTAACTCGATGTCAAAATTCAACTCAACCCTTATTTACTACGGTATTTATGCTCAAAATCTGCTTGGAAACGCAAGCAAAAGGAGCATTATCGCCAATAATGCGATTGATATAGGTACTGCTTTGATCGGAAATACTTATGGTTTATATGATTATGATAACGGGTATACCGACATGGTATACAATACCGTAAGAAACAATTCTGGCGATGCCAACTATGTTTCCGCTGCTTATCTGTGCCAGATCATCACACCTGCAACCTATAACAACAACCGGGTACTGAATAATATATTCATCTCACCAAACGGAACGTTGTCGGTAAGGGTTACCAGCCAAACAAACATCATCGCAGCGAATTATATATTCAACTATAATATATTCTATTCGTCAGGTGTTTACCCGTTCAATGTTACAGGTCCTGTTGCGAATTACATTACCAACACCCTGCTGAACTTTTCTACCAGCCCTAATATGCTGGGTAACTTAATTGGCAATAACACCAACAGCTTATTCATGCTGCCACAATTCGATGCGCGGTTGAAATCACTTTCATACCAGCTTGACGGGGCAGCAACACCGGTATCAACAGTAACAACTGATATCGAGAATAGTCCACGTAACGCAACAACCCCGGATATCGGAGCATTTGAATTCAACAAGCTGTCTGATGATATTGGAGTTGTTTCTATTATTACCCCTTCTAAACCGCTTCAACCAGGTATAAACGATATCAAAGTGGTGATCAGGAATTTTGGATTGAATACGCTTACCACTTGTACCGTTGGCTACCAGATCGGCAGCACGATGCATACGTTAACGTATTTTGGTAATATAGCAACGCTTGGTTTTGATACCGTAACTTTTACAAGCACAAGCGGATCAGGAGGCACAAGCCAGCAGTATAATTTTACAGGGATCACCGAAACCATTAAAGTGTGGACCAGTATGCCGAACAACGTGTTTGACTCTGTTGCAACGAACGATACCGCAACCAACACACTTTGTACAGGTATAACAGGTGCGTATACGATCGACCCTGCAGGTTCAGGACCGAACAATTTCATTTCTATTCCGGCCGCACTCAGCAAACTAAACTGTGGTGGCGTTTACGGAAATGTGGTGTTCAATCTTGCTCCGGGTACTTATACAGGACAATACCTGATCCCTACCATTATCGGAACGAGCGATACCAGCACCATTACGTTCAGGTCTGCCAACGGAAATGCAAGCAGTGTTAAGTTAACCTTTTCGCCAACGCTTGCATCAAGCAACTACGTGGTTTATTTACAGGGTGTGAAATACATCAACTTCACAGACCTTACATTTGAAAATACCAACACGGTGAACGGAAGGGTTATTGCGCTGGGTACGAATACCACCACCAACATCACTACCTCTAATATCGTTGTACGCAATTCAGTGATAACAAGCCCGGTGGTTACGTCAACAGGGGATGTGAACGCAGTTGTTTACACCGTTGCGGCTAACGTAACTTCAGATCTGAGCTTTATTAACAATACTTTTAACGGAGGCTCGATGGGTATCTTTGCCAGCGGACCTAATATTGTGAACCAGTTCTCTCCTAACCTGAGGATTGATTCCAATACGTTCAACAACCAGTATTACTACAACATCTACCTGAACAACCGTTCTGCATTCAGGATCAGGAAGAACACTATAAACATGCTTTCTTCTGCTTATTACGGTATTTACAGTGTTACATCAGGTGCTCAAAGTTCTATTTCAGAAAATAGCATATCGAGCAACGGAGGAAGCGGATATGCGATCAGCATCAACTCGCATGCATACTATAACACACCGGGTGAAATATCCATTCATAACAATGCAATTAATTTTATGAGCGGTTCGGGAACGCAATATGGCATCTCCCTTGCAAACTCATCTTATATTAATGTGATGAACAACACGGTTCGGTTGGGATCTAGCTCCACTTCTTATGGATTGTACACATCAGGTCATGCACCATTTGTTCAGGCCGGTAACCCTATTCCGGGTGCACAGCTCATAACAGTGCGCAACAATATCCTGAATGTTCAGTCGGGTTATGCACTTTATAATGTAAATGGCACCTTGTATGCGGATTCGGCAATGGCTACCGGCCAGGCTGTTAACAGGAACCTTTACTATTCTGGTTCAGGAACTGCTCTTTTCGCAAGAGGCTTAACTTTTGATGCTGCTAATTTCAGGTCAGGATACCGTAACATATTTTATACAGGCAGCGATGCTCAATCGCAGGTTTCAAACGTGGCGTTCGCATCTGCTTCGAGCGCTAAACCGAATGAATCAAATGTTTCGATATGGAACGTGAACGGTGGCGCTGAAAGGATCTTTGGAACGGTAACAACAGATATTACAGGTGCTCCGAGAAGCCAGGTTGTTTCTACCGGAACTCCCGACATCGGGGCATACGAAGTAGTACCAGCTACAGAGCCTGCTAACGCTACAATCGGGGGAACAGCTTCATACGGAACAACACAGGCTGTGCTTGTGAACGGAGATACCACAGCATGGATCACGTGGGGATTCGGTGGTACTTTACCAACAGCACTCACTGCCAAATACTACCCGGGTTCTTATGTAAGCCATCCGGCCCAGTTCCCTACAGGATCTGTGGGAGATGTATTGGATGAGCATTGGAAAATAAGCCAGACAGGTGGTTCAGGATTCACTTATGATATTAAATTCAGGTATGATCCTAACCATTTAGGTACCATTCCTTCTGAATCAGATATCAGGCTTGCCCACAAAGATAGCGGTGCTACAGCATACTGGTTGCCTGCCTCTTTTAGCAATACTATTATAGATACCGTTGGAAAAACATTCGCAACTACATTTTTATATTCTATGTACCTGTTTACCGGTACAACGGATATGAATCCTTTACCGGTTAAACTAACTTCATTTGTTGTTCGTAAAGACCAACGCAACGGAGTATTGAACTGGGTTACTGCGATGGAAAGGAATTCTGCCAGGTTTGAAGTAGAACGTAGTGAAGATGGGGCATTGTTTGCTAAAGTAGGAGAAGTTAAGGCTGCCGGAAATACAAGTTCAAACAGCCGCTATTCATTTACAGACAACAAAGTTGCAGATAACATCAGGGGCAACCAGGCTTTCTACCGTTTAAAAATAGTTAACCGTGATGGCAGCTTTGAGTACAGCGAGGTAAGAAGCATTTCATTTGAAGAAAACGGAACAACAGTTGCTGTTTATCCGAATCCTTTCAATGGTGCTTTATCGATCGAGCTGAACAGTGAAATTACAAAGGTTGATTATATTGTGGTAACAGATATTTATGGAAAAGAAGTATTAAGCATCAACACTTCGGCCATAAATGGTTCAAACCGGATCACCCTTGATCAGTTGTCGGGATTGACAACAGGTGTTTACATTGTAAAATCAAAAATCAATAATGTTGAGTACACCCATAAAGTGATCAAACAATAAACGATTGATTTAATCCATAACAGAACGCGCCCGCAACAAT
>JAZKGM010000293.1:6430-7576 GCA_040385895.1 Bacteroidota bacterium | reverse complement strand
TACCTCATCAGGTCTTATCTCTACCATAAATGTTTTTTATTTAGAAATGTAACTATTTAATAATTCGTTTTTTAGTTTGCCCAGCTTGCCTGCAATGCTTGCATCAAAAAGGCGGTCGCCAACCTGAACCACCAATCCGCCAATCAGTTTCTCATCAACCTTGGCCGACAGGATAATTGTTTTGCCGGTTTGCTGTTCAATATGCTTTGTGATCTGTGCAAGCACCTCATCACTTAAAGCAGTAGCGCTTTTTACGGTTGCTTTCGCAATGTTCTTAAGCGTGTTGTATTGCTCGATAAAACCATCGGCAATTGCTTTAAGGAACTGCTCGCGGTTTTTACGGATAATAATACCGAAGAACTGGATGCTTAACGGGTTGAACGATTTTTCGAACACCTGCTTGAGCACGGCCAGTTTTTTATCACTGTTAATGATGGGGCTGTTCAGCACATAAGCTAACTCACTGTTCTGCGCCAGAACGGTGCTGAACGATTGCATATCGTTTAGCACGGTGTCAAGAATATTTCTTTCCTGTGCCAGTTCCAAAAGCGATTTGGCATACCTGCCGGCTACCCTGTACTCTGACATGTTAGTTTAAGCTGATTGATTTTAGGTTGTCGTTCACAAAAGCTTCCTGTTGTCCGCGTTCGGCCAGTTGCTTGCGCAATATTTTTTCGGCCATGTCAACGGAAAGCACTGCAACCTGCTCTTTCAGCTGGTTCATTGCATTTATTTTTTCCAGGTTAATGGCTTCTTTTGCATTGGCGATCATTTTATCACCTTCGCTTTTCGCATCGCTTTTTGCTTTTGCCAGGATCTGGTCTTTTATTTCGCTGGCTTCTTTCAATAAGCGGTCGCGTTCTGCACGGGCCTCATTCAACAAACGTTCGTTGTCGTTTTTTAATGCCTGCATTTGTTCGCGGGCCAATTCAGCCTGTTTCAATGCACCTTCAATGCTTTCTTCACGCTCTTTTAAAGCGGCCGTAATTGGTTTCCACGCAAATTTGGTTAACAAAAACATTAAGATTAAAAATGAGATCGTTGACCAGAATACCAATCCTATACTTGGAGTAACTAATTCCATATTGTGTTATAAATTCTTTTTTTGATTTGGTTTTTTTTGAGAACGGAAAAGAAAGCCCGATT
>JAZKGM010000293.1:1567-6420 GCA_040385895.1 Bacteroidota bacterium | reverse complement strand
TTAATTGCAACCGGGCTTTGCTAAATTAACCGTTGCCTAACAAAGCAACTACTACCGCGAATAATGATACAGCTTCTACGAAGGCTGCAGCAATAAGCATAGCAGTTTGAATTTTGTTAGCGGCTTCAGGTTGGCGGGCCATACCTTCCATGGCTGATCCACCGATTCTTCCGATACCTAAGCCGGCACCAATTGCAGCTAATCCAGCTCCGATTGCAGCGATACTTCCTGTCATTGTTGTGTTTATTTATTTGAGTTTAACAAAAAAAGTTTCAAAAATTAATAGTTTAGTGATGGTTATCGTGGCTTGGTTTTTCCAATGCCATCCCTATGTACAATGCCGACAGGATGGTGAAAATAAAAGCCTGGATAAAAGCCACCAGCATTTCGATCACGCTTATAAAGATTACAAACGGAACAGATACACCGGCAACAGCCATCGATTTGAATATAAAGATCAAACAAACTAAACTCAATACTAAGATATGCCCTGCTGTGATGTTTGCAAACAAACGGATCATTAAAGCAAAAGGCTTGGTAAATAAACCGATGATCTCCACCGGGATCATTAACGGGTATAACCATGTTGGAACATGCGGTGTAAACACGTGGCTCCAGTAGGTTTTTGTTCCGTTCAGGTTGGTAATGATAAAGGTGACCAAGGCTAAAACCAGCGTTACGGCAATATTACCGGTAACATTTGCCCCTCCCGGGAAGAAAGGAACCAGGCCAAGCACATTGTTTAACCAGATAAAGAAAAATACGGTTAACAGGTAAGGCATAAATTTATGGTACTGGTCGCCCAGGTTAGGACGGGCAATGTCATCGCGTACAAAAATAATAATCGGCTCCAGCCATTTGGCCAAACCTTTTGGTGCGCCAATGCCGCGTTTTTTGTAGCCATTGCCAATGCCAATGAATATGATGAGCAGGATGGCCATTGATGTTAACAATGAAGCCACGTTTTTGGTAATAGAAAGGTCGTAAATCCCTTTTGATGCCGCTTCGTCAATCGTTCCGTTCGCATCAACCGCTTTGATCAGTTCTTTTTGCTCGCCCGGATTTTTGATCATGCGGTAATTGTAGTGTGTGCCCTGGTAAGTGGCGTGGCCGTGATCGAATTTACCTGATGAGAATATTTCGATGCCTTTTGCAGTGTAAAGGATAACCGGAAGGTGAACCGAAGTGTGTCCCCACAAATGCCAGTCGTGTGCATCGGCAATGTGTTCCATGATCACTTCGCTGGTATTAAATTTCTCTTCTTTGGTTTCATGATGACCTGAAACTTTTTCAGCAATATTTTCGGCTCCGGCAATAATGGTTGAATCGGCATGGTTAACTTCTGTATTGATTTCATGCGTAACATTTTCGTCATGTTGGGCCATTGCACCGGAATTCAATGCAAAGAATGCAACAAAAAATAGAGTCGAAAATGCGATGCTTTTAATTGAAAATCTAGTTGTTAACGGATTCATCACTGCTTGTTTTTCCCTTTAAATTGGGCCGCAATTTAGCAGTTAGGCTTGTAATTTCAAACACTGTGTAAAAAATGTAGCTGATAAAAAAGGAAAAGATGAAGCCGTTTTCATAAGTGGTGCGTGTCAGTTTGTAGTAAACCACGTAGCACATGCTTAAAATAAAACGGAGCCCGATGGCGATATATGCGGTGGTAATAAAAGTGTAACCATCCTTATTACCCGCCCCCATATTGGCAATAGGGAAAATAGCGGCCGTTAAAATGGCAAAAAACACAATGGCTTTGATCACATCATTTACCGGAATAAGCTGTGGAATGGATAAAACAATTCCAACCTGCAGCAGTGTAATTGCAATAAGATAAAGATAGAACCTAATAAAAGTCATACGGGTTTTTAAAGCTGGGTCTCTCCACCCTCTTTTTTATTAACGAGGCTGTATAAACTGTAAAAAATGGAGATGAGGGAAATAAACACCCCGGCCAATGTAAAATAGGGAAACTGGTATTCCATTTTTTTATCGAGCCAGTTTCCTCCTAATGATAATAATACAAATACTGCGATCATCTGAAAAGCAAATGCGCTGTATTTGGCATATTTACCTAGCGATTGCCTCCTGCCTTGTGGGTTGCTGCTGTTGCTGTTGTTGAGATTTTGCTGCTCCATTGTTGCTGTTGTTTAAAGAAGCCTCTTTGGGCTTGCTCATTTTTGATGTGCCGTTAAAACTTGCCCCCGATTCGATGATCAGTTTATTTGAAACGATATCGCCCAGGATTTTGGCAGTTGCTTTTATGGTCAGCACTTCTGTAGCAAAAATATTACCATTTACCTCTCCCTGGATCTCAATGTTCTCTGCTTTTACATCTCCTTCAATGATGGCTGTAGGCCCAAGCACCAAACGGGCTTTCGATGACAGGTACCCTTTTATTGTTCCGTCAACACGCATATCACCGTCCGAATTCACGTCACCGATAATGGTGGTTCCGCTATTGATGATATTCAATGTATTCGGGTTGAATGCGACAGCTGCGTTCTTATTATTATTAAATAAAGCCATGGGTTGTTAAAATTTTGAATGACAGGTTAACTAAAAGTTAGTCTAAAGAACAAATGTATAAAAAAAATGAGAATGCGACAACATAAGACAAATCAGGGTTAATGGCCTGCTGTGGCATTTTAATTTATGATTTGCTTATCCGGGCCAAGCGGTCTCATTTCTTAATATCCTTTTTAAAAGCGCATTAATCAAACAGCATGAATTAGCATTTATAAAATATTTATACTGAAAAATGGTTGTTCATCCTGTCTTTTTATTTTCAATGCACATTAAATTTAACATAGATTTTATTTTATATTAATTCGCGGCCTTTCCATACCTAAATCTTATGTTTAAAACGAAACCTGTTTATTATTGCCTCATTACAGCTTTTATGCTGATAATAGGGCCATTATCTGCCCAGCACATTGCCATAAACGAAATTGTCAGTTCCAACCAGTCGGTCATCACTGATGAAGATAATAGTTATGAAGACTGGATAGAGATTTATAATTACGGAAGCATTCCTGTTAACCTGAACGGTTTTGGATTGACGGATGATACCAAAGCGCCTTTTAAATGGAAATTTCCGAATGTGAATATCGCGGCCGGCCAGTACCTTTTGATCTGGGCTTCTGATAAGAACCGCACCGCACCCGGCTCACCTTTACACACTAATTTTAAGATCAGCGCCTCTGGGGAAACCATTGTGCTGACACGTGCAGACAGTATATTCGTTGATGCTGCGGAGGCAGTTGCCCTGCCGGCAAATTTATCGTATGGAAGACGACCGGATGGAACCGGAACCTGGAAATTGCTTGCAACACCAACCCCGAATGCATCTAATGTAGACCTTTCCGGGGTAAAGCCTCCGGTGCTCTCCCATGCTTCAGGGCTGTATGCGAATGCCTTTAGTTTAACCATGGGACACACCAGTCCTACTGCAACAATTGTATATACCCTCGATGGTTCAGAACCGGATATTAATAACCTGGGTGGTGCAAGTTACGTGTATAAAAACCAATATAAACTGGAGCAAAGCGATGTGGCAGGCCCTTTTCGCTCAGCCAGTTTTACATCGATCCGGTATACAGCACCTGTTCCGATTTATAACCGTTCGGCTGAACAGGATAAATACACAAGGATGAATTCGCGGCAGCACCCGATGTACACTCCACCTCAACCGGTGAGGAAATGCATGGTAGTGAAAGCAAAAGCTTATGAGGAGGATGAAGGTACGGCTTCTGAAACCGTTACGCGTAACTTTTTTGTATGGCCGCAGGGCAACCCTTTTAACATCCCGGTTATTTCTTTGCAGATCCAGGAAACGTATCTTTTTGATTATTTTGAAGGAGTTTATACGGCCGGTGAAGACTTTGATACCTGGCGCGCCAACAATCCAGCCAACAACCAATGGTACAGGCCCGAATGGGGAAATTACTGGAGAAGCGGCAAAGACTGGGAATACCCGGTGCATGTAGAGATCTTTGAGCCGGAAAATTTCACTTCGGTAGTAAGCAGGAACGGGGGCTTTCGCATCCATGGCAATAATTCGCGTGCATTGGCCATTAAAAGCCTGCGCTTATATGCCAGGGATGAAGGCAATTTTGAGTTCGACCTGTTTAAAGAGAAACTGTTCGAAGCCACCAAACCCGGTAACAGGGAGTTCAAAAGAATAATGCTGAGGGGAGAAGGAACGGGTGGTTCGGTGTATTATGATGTGGTGTTTAACCGCCTGATGCAGCCCGTATTTTCGGGTGTGGCAAGGATCAAACCCGCCATCCATTTCATTAACGGGGAATACTGGGGCATTACCGCGATCCGCGACAGGTTTGATGAACACCATTATGCATTGAATTATGGTTTAAATCCCGACAACATTGTTTCTGTAGATTGCGGTGGAAGCAATTGCGAAATTGATGCAGGAGATGCTGCGGATTTTGCAGAATACATGGCCATGCGGGAATTTATCCGCAATAATGATATGGCCAATGAAACCAATTTTGCCAGGGCCGACAGCATGTTATGCATGCGATCTTTTATCGATCACATGGTGTTGGAGATCTTTGCCGCAAACGATAGCTATGAACGCAGCTACTGGAAAGTACGCACCAAAGAGAACAATGGCTATGGCGATGGAAAATGGAGAATGAACGTCCAGGATTTTGAGGCTTCGTTTAAAACAAATACCGATTGGCTTGCACATTGGGCAGACATAACAAACTCGCCCAACGAAGCATTGTTCGGTAACCTGCTGGCCAATCACCGGTTCAGAACCAATTTTATTAACCGTTTTGCCGATCTGTTAAATACCGCTTTTATCCCCGGCCGTTTTAAGGCCA
>JAZKGM010000293.1:0-1557 GCA_040385895.1 Bacteroidota bacterium | reverse complement strand
CGACACCACGTTTAATGAAGTTTCGCCATACCTGGCCGAAGATGCCAACCGGTACCCGAGAGAAAATTTTTATAAAAACACGGAACGCCAGAAACTGACCGACTGGGCCGATAACCGCCCGGCTGTTCAACGTGATACCATCCGTTCCTTTTTTAAACTCAACGGAACTTTTAACCTGGAACTTGGCGTGTCGGCTGCCAATGCGGGGTTCATTAAAGTAAACACAGTAGAAATTAAAGCGCCAACACCGGGCGTTGCCCAGGATCCGTATCCGTGGACAGGGGTTTACTTCAACCAGGTTCCTGTAACTGTAAAGGCCATTGCCAAACCGGGCTTCGTGTTTTCTCACTGGTCGGGCGATGCAGGCGGAACCATTGATTCGCTTGTGATTGTTGGAAACAACAACCTGCAGGTGGAAGCCAATTTTATAAAAGACAGCCTGAACAAGGGCGCTGTATATTTCTGGCTGATCGACAACAAGGTTGCTAACGACAGCCCTTTACAGGTTATACCTGCTACGTTTGCTGCCAATGGTTTAACCGCTTCGCTTCAATACACTTCATGCCTGGCAGGTTACCCGTTTAACAGCCAGCACCCCGATTGGCGCAAGGCATCGATAGAGCGCAGGAATGCACCAACAGGGATCAACTACCGCCCTGCAGCCAATAACAGCATCAAATATGCTGATGCGAACATCCGTGGTATCCAGGTGAAACAGCCGTTCCGTAAAAACGGCCTGGAAAATACCATCACCTTTACGCTGCCTACCACCAACCTGGAAAAGATCAACGTATCGTTTGCTGCCGAAACCGATGGCGCGGCAGAAAAACTAATTATTGATTACTGGAACGGACAACAATGGACTGCCGCAGGTTTAACCGATTCTGTGTTTGCGCTTGGCAGCACCTATGCATTGTTTGCACTTGATTTTTCGCGGGTAAGCATGGCTGATAACAACCCCGGTTTTAAAGTCCGGGTAAGGTTTGACGGACCAAACATGGAAGCCGACAGTGGTTTACGCGTACATTTTAACAACGTGGCGGTTGACGGGGAAGAAAAGATCCTCATCGGCCTGCCGCTTTTGCAGGGTGCGCGTGCGCATTCATTAAGTGCATTCCCTAACCCTGTGCAAAACGATCTTACTTTAGAATCGGACGAAACGATGAAGACCATTACCGTATTTAATATATATGGCCAGCTGGTGAGCATGGTGAATGAAGCAGGAAGATCGCAGCGTTTATCTTTAGACCTGTTGCCCGCATCACTTTATTTTGTTCGTGTTCAATGGCAAAACCAGGAAAAGACGATCCGCGTTATTAAGCAGTAAGCTCAAATGGTTGATGCCGATGGCCCTGTTCTTTTCTGTTGAAGGAACAGGGCCATTTTTGTGCATCGGCTTTTATTTCAGTTTCGGGATGTTGTAAAATGGTATTGACACTTTAATGCAAGAATTGAGGAGGTGCCACAGCTTACACAGATTAAGCCAGGGAATTACAAGGCAATTTTTCCTTGCATCCAATTAATGATCAGGTGAACGCTTATTATCAGAATA
This sequence comes from Bacteroidota bacterium, assembly GCA_040385895.1. Taxonomy (GTDB): domain Bacteria; phylum Bacteroidota; class Bacteroidia; order UKL13-3; family UKL13-3; genus UBA6183. Next base: position 5 of record JAZKGM010000293.1, on the reverse strand, counting down.
CTGTA
>JAZKGM010000292.1:0-3440 GCA_040385895.1 Bacteroidota bacterium | reverse complement strand
ATAGAACCTAAACGCGGATGTTCATCCTTGCTGAATAAAAGCGGATCACCCTTTTTTTGAGGAATTTCAACGGGGATGATCTCATTGGCAAATTTACCTGCTGCATGTGCTGCAGCATATTTTTGTTGCGATGAAAAGGCAAAAGCATCCTGCTCTTCACGCGATATCTTCCAGCGTTCGGCAACATTTTCTGCAGTTTCTCCCATCACATAAGGCGGGTACATAGCTGCCAGTTTTTTATTGGTGAAACGCCAGCCTATTGTGGTATCATAAACTTCGGGCACACGGCCAAAAGCCTGCTCCGATTTTGCCATAACAAAGGGGGCCCGTGTCATGCTTTCTACCCCACCGGCTATGTAAATATCCCCATCACCCACCATAATGGCCCGGCTTGCATCTAATACAGATTGCAGTCCCGAAGCACAAAGCCTGTTCACGGTATTTCCACCCACAGTTACAGGAAGCCCGGCAAGCAATGCAGCCATGCGGGCCACGTTCCGGTTATCCTCACCGGCCTGGTTTGCAGCGCCAAAAATTACATCTTCAATTTCATTTACATCTATCAATGGGTTTCTTTCAATAACAGCCCTGATCACATGTGCAGCCAGGTCATCGGGCCTGATGCTGCTTAAAGTTCCTGCATATTTTCCAACGGGTGTGCGCACAGCGTCTATTACGTAAACGGATTTCATATTTAGTTGATAGTTAATAGTTGGCAGATCATAGTTATTGTCGCACCGGTACGGCTATAAACCATTCACCATGATCTTCTCCGGCAAATGTATTACTTATTTACATAATCAAACTTTTACGGTACATTCGCAGCCTAAAATTTTCAGGTATGATCCAACGTTTACAATCGCTGTATTTATTTGCCATTATTATCTTAGCCTTGATTACATGCACAGGCCAGGTTATCGATTTTAACCACCACATTCCTTCTGCAACTACCATAAACCCGGAATCAACCCGAAACGGTGAACGGCACAGCAACTGTTTATACATTAAATGCCATATACCTTAACACGTATGTGAACGGTGACCTGCAAAACAGCCAGATCCAATATGTATTAATCGCACTGGTTACCATTGTTGCGGGCTGGACATTAAACGTGATCCTTGGGTTTAAAGACCGGAAAAAACAAATGCGCAATACCAAGCTCAATTTTATGGTGATAGGTGTTTACCTGGTTGCCGTTATTGTAACTGCTTATACAAAGATCCCTGAATTTACTTTTGTGGGAATGACCATTAAAGCAAGCATCGGGATGGCGCTGATCGTATTTATGTTGTACCTCAACCTGCGCGCATTTTTGCTGATCAGGAAGGACGATGACCTCGTAAAAAGCGCTGACCGGATCAGGTAATATTATTTAATTTTTGTTCTCAATGTTAGAAAACAGTTCACGCACCGAATTAGAAAGCCTTGGAGAGTTTGGTCTGATCGACCTGCTTACTTCTCATATAAAACTGCACCACCCTTCAACCATAAAAGGCGTTGGTGATGATGCTGCCATATTAAATTACGGGAACAAACGCACCGTTGTTTCTACAGACCTGTTGCTGGAAGGCGTACATTTCGACCTGAGCTATTTCCCGCTGAAACACCTGGGTTATAAAGCCATCGTGGTTAACCTGAGTGATATTTATGCCATGAATGCACTGCCTAAACAGGTGACCGTTTCATTAGGCTTATCCAGTAAATTTAGCCTGGAGGCCGTTGAAGAGATCTATTCCGGTATGCTGATGGCCTGTAACCGCTATGAAGTAGACCTGGTTGGCGGAGATACCTCTGCATCTAAACAGGGACTTGTTATCAGTGTAACCGCTTTGGGTGAAGCTGAAGAAAAAGACATTGTTTACCGCAGCGGGGCAAAAGTGAACGACCTGCTGTGTGTGAGCGGGGATCTGGGAGGAGCTTATATGGGGTTTCAGTTGATGGAACGGGAGAAGCGTGTATTCCTTGCAAATCCTGAGGCACAACCCGACCTCGAAGGGAAAGATTATATTGTTGAGCGACAGCTGAAACCTGAAGCGAGACGTGATATTATCCTGTCGCTAAAAGAACTGGGCATTACACCCTCTTCCATGATTGACGTAAGCGATGGTCTGGCTTCCGAAATTATGCACCTGTGCAGCAAATCTGCTGTGGGCATGAACGTATTTGAAGAAAAGATCCCGATCGACCCGCAAACATATGATATGGCACGGGAACTTGATCTTGATCCCACACTTACCGCATTAAGCGGGGGCGAAGATTATGAGCTGTTGTTCACGATCAGTCAATCCGATTTTGATAAAGTAAAAAACAATCCCGATATCAGTATTATAGGTCATGTTACCGATGCTTCCGAAGGCATTAACATGATCTCGAAAAGCGGCAATATACATCCGCTTAAAGCACAAGGCTGGAAGGCCTTTTAGGTTTAATTATCATTACCTTATTCTGAACAGGCCATATCCGGTCTGTGATCAAATAGCGCTGCTGTTTTTTAATTAGGCAGCATTCCTCATCCTTATGCCTCAACAGTATTTTCTTAAACACAAATTACCTGTAAAGCCTGCAGATAGTTTTTTATAAAGAAATCCTTATATTTATTACATAATTTTTTGTTAAAAAAGTAAAATTTGATTAAATTGCTTTTAAAATGATCACGCGGATTTCATTTTATATAAAGCCATTAAGCTTATTTGGTCTCCAGTTCCCCTGGAATACCACTTTATGGAATGAGTAGACAGTGACATAAAAGGCATTTACCATGGCCTTTTTATGTGGTCTCTTGCACTGTCTCATTTAAAATATCTCACTTAAAGTTACACGTTTATGAAAAAGCTTTCCTTTTTTATTTTTGTCAGTATTGTTTTAGCATCAAAGGTTTATAGCCAGTATTGTACACCTTCATTTACCAATATATGTACAACTGCCCTTGCAGCAGATTATGTACACAACTTTTCTACCACCGGGGGCGATGTAAATATCTCAAACCTGAATACCGGGTGTAGCGGTAATGCCGGTAATTACATTTATTACTCAACGCTTAAAACCGCGGCATTACCCGGAACAACCATTAATCTTTCTGTGAGCAACCAGGCCAATACCTGGTCGGATGGTTTTGCGATCTGGGTAGACTGGAACCAGGACCAGGCATTTGATGCAACAGAACTGGTATGGAATTCAGGGGTAACCGGCAACGGAACTGTTTTTACAGGATTTTTTGTGGTACCCAACAATGCAAAACCAGGTATTACAAGGATGCGGGTACTGGACCGTTTTAATGTAATACCTTCTACTCCTGATGTTTGTGCCACCGGCATGGATTATGGAGAATGTGAAGATTATAATTTTGAAGTGCTGTCAGCGGCTCCTCCTCCCCAGTTTATCGTTCCCCCCATTGCGAACTATGCGTATGATGAGGGTATCGATACGGTATGGGTGAACA
>JAZKGM010000291.1:0-2723 GCA_040385895.1 Bacteroidota bacterium | reverse complement strand
CCTTTCGAAGATTTGCATGATTCAAGACCTGACTAACGGAGTTGGTAATTGGTTTAAGGGTTTTTCCCGTATAGACGCTCTTTATAAAGTAATAAGCAATAACTATAATGCCGGAAACAAAGAGGCTTAGCGATACCGGGATCAGGTTTACTGCATAAAACTCTGCGATCATCCAGCTTACATTGGCGCTGATCCAGCAAAGCACTGCCAGGTTGGGTAAAAAGAGCGGCCTGTTCTTTATGGTGATCAGTGTGAGGTAAACAGCCATGGTCAAAGTAGGAATGGCTACGATCATTCCGCTTGTTCTATAGTTCATCATCCAGCAGATATCTTTTAACAGCCATAAAAAAATATGTACGTTTTCAAGCTCCCTCACATTTTTAATCATGCACACAAATAACTATAAATACATAAATAATTTATATTTTGGCAGTAACAAAATCAACCCCCCAGTTTGAAATCCCTTTACCTGTTCCTTTTATTTATAAGTATATCCTGCTCAGGTGTTTTTTCGCAAACACTGTTGCGCGGAACAGTAACAAACATTTCAACGGGAGTTCCTATTGAATTTGCCTCGGTGACGGTTTCCAGGCAGAAAATAAAAACCGATAGCCTTGGTGTATTCAGCATCACTTTACCTTACGGCAAATACAATGTAAGGGTTACGGCCATTGGCTACAAAACATTTGAAAGACGTGTTGAGCTGCTGGGCAGCGATGCAGAGCTGAAAATAAGCATGGAGCCCGAGATCAACCAGCTTGACCAGTTTGTTTACACAGGTGGAAAGATCGAGCGCAAGGCCGCACAGGAGGTGATGAGCATGAGCGTGATCAAACCCAACCTGATCGCCTATTCCAACGCAAACGACCTGAGCGAGGTGGTGAATAAAGTGCCGGGCGTTTCGATGATCGAAGGACAGATCAGCATGCGGGGCGGAGTTGGATACAGTTATAGTGTTGGAAGCCGGGTGATGGTTTTGCTGGATGATATGCCTTTAATGGGAGCCGACCTTGGGGATGTGCGCTGGAGCTTATTACCTATTGAGGCCGCAGAACAGATCGAAGTGGTGAAGGGTGCAACATCGGTTTTATACGGTTCGGCCGCGCTTAACGGAAGCATTAATGTACGCACAGGCTGGCCGGGTGCAAAACCCGAAACAAAGGTTACCATGTTCCAGGGCATTTATGACAACCCGAAGCGGAGTGAGTTGGTGTGGTGGGAACGAACCGCACAGCCATTTACAGCAGGTACTTTCTTTAGCCACAGGCAGCAGCTTGGCAACTTCGATGTTATTTTTAGCGGGAACCTGAACATGACACGAAGCTATTTACAACTGAATGATGAATACCGTGCACGCACCTTTATAAAAACACGTTACCGCTTTCAAAAGATAAAAGGCCTGAGCATCGGCTTAAATTCGATGATGATGTACCAGAAGGCTGGCCGCTTTATTATATGGGAAAATCTCGACAGCGGGGCTTTTAAACCTTATGACGGAAGCGCGGGCCAGGACTTCTGGAAGATCTATACCATTGACCCGCACATTACCTACGAGAACCCGAATAAAAAAAGCACGCATTCGCTTAAAATGAGAACGTATGATATTGTACGCTACGTGGATAAGAACCTGAACCGCAATTTATACGATGCGCATGCCGAACAGTATTCGCTGGACTACAGTTACCAGCAAAAATTCATGCAACGTTATACCTCAACCGTGGGATTTTATGGAAACTACATTACCGCGGTGGCCAATATTTACCCGGGAAAATACCAGGGTGTTTCTACTGCTATTTTCGGGCAGGTGGATTACATGTGGAAGCGGTGGAACCTGAGTGCCGGAACACGGCTGGAACGCAACCGCATCGATACGGTTAATGACGACCGCAGGCCGATGATAAAATTAGGGGGTAATTACAGGGCTGCTAAAAAAACATACATCAGGGCCAATTATGGCGAAGGGTACCGCTTTCCTACCATAAGCGAACGATACGTGGATGATGGCGTAACGCTGTTGCGGATATTCCCCAACCCGGCTTTGCAAACCGAATATGGCTGGACGGCCGAGATCGGGGTGAAACAAGGTTTTAAGATCGGGGGCTGGAACGCGGAGGTGGATTATGCCTTTTTCTGGCAGGAATATACCGACCTCATCGAATTTAAATTCGACCAGTATGAAAAGCCTACGTCTGCCAAGCCATTCGGATCGCTTGGGTTTAAAGCATTGAACGTTCAGCAGGCGCGTGTGGCAGGAATGGAACTGGCCTTATCGGGCAGCGGGCATATTGGCGATTTTGTGATCAACACCATTGCAGGATATACCTATAGTTATCCCGTTAACCTGGCCAGCGATACCACAGCCAAAGATGCCGGAAAGTACATGAGCGATTTCTTCAAAAGTTTTGGCGGGGTAGACAGTGCATATGCTGCAACCAAATTATTACCTTACCGCAACCGCCAACTGGTAAAGTTTGATGTGGAGGTGAATTACCATAAACTGAATGCAGGTTATGCGCTCCAGTTCTACAGCCGGTTTGAAAACATAGACCCTTTGCTTTATGTATTGATCTCGCAGCTTGATAAATTTATGGGCCGGGTGGGTTCGGGCGATTGGGTGCATAATGCACGCATCGGTTTAAATGTAACGCCTAATTTTACGGTAAGCTTTTTGGTAAATAACATAACCAACCTGGAATATGCCACCAGGCCTGCGCGCATGGATG
>JAZKGM010000290.1:0-6331 GCA_040385895.1 Bacteroidota bacterium | reverse complement strand
GGTGTCCAGTTGTCGAATCCGCCATTATCAAGCTGTTGTGTAATGCCGGGGCCGCTTAATGTAATGTCATCAAATGTGATGGTGCTGCCCACAGGCGGGTTATCGCCTGCTTCCACATTTCCGGAAGCGGCAGCGATCACCACAGAATCAGGGGTGGCACTTAAGGTAAGCGGTAAAGTAAATTGCGTGAAACTGGTTCTTGTTCCCGCAAATTTAACCAGCTTCATGTCGAGTATTGCACCCTGTTTTTTAAAGATCACAAGAAATATAGCGCTGTCGCCCGCTACTATATTGCATTTGTAGTACCCGCTTATTGCAGTGGGTTTCTGGCTGTAAGCCGCTCCACCTTCGCCTTCTATCGGGTTCCCTCCCGAATTGGTGAAAAAGCCGAATTGAGCTTCTCCTTTAAAGTCCACCGTTTCCAGCTTAATGGCCGAACCGCTGCGGCTGTCGCTTGTTTTAATTACAGCAGGCACTTCCGGGTTTTCATCACGCGATGTTTTCCATGAGTCTAAACGGTCGAATGTAACCGCATTCCAGTTCTCGAAATTTCCGTTCCTGATGGTTTGTGCACCGGCCATGCTTAGGGATGCACAGGCGGTGGCCAATAGTAGTACTTTTTTCATTTTAGGTTTTAATTTGTGACGATAAAACTAAAGCTTTATCATTTCCCGATCAGCACATTGTTATAAACGGTGTAGTGTTTTCAGGAATGCGGGTGTGCTGACAGATAGTTGATTATGTTTATTTATGCGTTTTTAATCCCGGCCTTCCGGCTTTTAAGCCGGAAAACAAGCGGGTTCATTATCCTTATTAATGCATTCTAATCTCTATTTTTGCCATTCATGTCATTCGATCCATACCAAACAGGCCTTCCCGTTACCGATATCATTGACCGGGTAAAAGAAAGCCTTGCAGGCAATAACACGTTAATAGTGAACGCCCCCCCGGGTGCAGGTAAAAGCACCCTGCTGCCCTTAACTTTACTGAATGAGCCCTGGCTTGCCGGTAAAAAAATAATTATGCTTGAACCGCGCAGGCTGGCTGCCAAGACCATAGCCATGCGCATGGCCGATCTTTGGGGCGACAAGGTTGGAGAAACCATCGGGTACCGGGTGCGTTTTGAGAACCGCGTTACTGCCACCACGCGCATTGAAGTGGTAACAGAAGGGATCTTAACGAGGATGCTGCATACAGACAATGCACTGGAAAATACAGGTATGGTGATCTTCGATGAGTTTCACGAACGGAGCATACATGCCGATGTGGCCATGGCGCTGTGCCGCGAGGCCCAACAGGTTTTGCGCCCCGACCTGCGCATGATGATCATGTCGGCCACGCTTAATATGCCCCAGCTTACGTCTCTTTTAAATGCACCTGTAGCCGAAAGCAAAGGCAGGCAATATCCCGTAGAAATAAGGTATGTGGGCGGACAGGACCAGATGATGCTGCCCGAACTTACAGCCCGCACCATTGTAAAAGCGATACATGAAAATGAAGGGGATACGCTCGTGTTTCTTCCCGGTGAAGGCGAGATCAGGAAATGTGCGGAGCTGTTGAAAAAAGACCTGGACGGCTTTGCCATTCACCCCTTGTATGGACAATTGCCGCAAAGCGAGCAATATGCGGCTATCATGCCCAACCGCCAGGGAAAGCGCAAGATCGTACTGGCCACTTCTATTGCCGAAACCAGCTTAACCATCGAAGGCATAAAAATAGTGGTTGATTCCGGGTTGGGTAAAATATCGAGGTTCGACCCGAAGTCGGGCTTATCGAGGTTGGAAACCGTGCAGGTTTCGAAAGATTCGGCCGATCAGCGCGCAGGACGCGCAGGGCGTTTAAGTGCAGGTGTGTGCTACCGCATGTGGACCAAAGCCACACACGACCGCTTACCGGAACACCGCATTCCCGAAATTATGGAGGCCGATCTTGCTTCGCTGGTACTGGATATGGCCCAATGGGGCATTACAAATATCAACCAGATGACCTGGTTGTCTCCCCCGCCAAAAGCTTCTGTGGCCCAGGCTGCAGAAACATTACAGAACTTAAACGCCCTCGAGAACGGCAGGATCACCGAACATGGAAAAGAAATTCACCGGCTGGCCTGCCATCCGCGCATTGCGCACATGTTGCTGAAAGCAGAAAAAGACCATGCTGTTGCATTGGCTGCCGATATTGCGGCCATATTGGAAGAACGTGATCCTTTGCCCAAAGAATCGGGCATTGATATTAATTTACGGATCGAGGCTTTAAGGCGCGGAAGGATGAACGGGGCACTGGGAAACCGGTTCTCGCGCATTGAAAAAGTAGCAGAATCGTACCGCAGGTTGTTGGAAGCCAAACCCGATAACGGACCTGTGGATGCGTTTGAAACCGGGCTGCTCCTCGCCTATGCTTATCCCGAACGCATTGCCTTTGCCAGGCCGGGAAACAATGCACAGTTCCAGCTGGCCAATGGCAAGTATGCCGTTGCCGGGCACAGGGACAACCTGGCTGCTGAACCCTGGCTGGCCGTTGCACATATTGATACGCGTGACGGATTGGGCAAGATCTTTATGGCATCGCCACTTAACCCCAAAGACTTACTGCCCATGGTGAAGGAGCGGGAAATGATCACCTGGGATACCCGCAGGGGCGGACTGATCGCTACAAAAGACCTGCGCATAGGCAGCATTGTGCTTCAATCCAAACCCTTGCCTGCACCCGATGAAAGCCATTTGCAGGAAGCGGTTTCAAACGCCATAAAAACAGAGGGGGAACAGTTGCTCGCCATTGACGAAAAGATGGTGCAGCTGCAAAGCCGCATCATGAGCCTGCGTAAATGGAACCCGCAGGATGGCTGGCCCGATGTGAGCACACCTACCCTTTTGCTCACCAATAATGAATGGCTTGGACCGTTCTTAACCCATATAAAAAAGCCTGACGACCTTAAAAAGATCAACCTTTCGCAGGCCTTGTTCAGCTGGCTCGACTGGGACAAACAACAGGAGCTGGAACGGCTTGCCCCTGCAAAAATGAATGTGCCAAGCGGCTCGAACATTGCTGTTGAATATTTTCCGAACGGGGAAACCCCCGTGCTTTCTGTGCGGTTGCAGGAGGTGTTCGGGGTGGCGGATACCCCACTGATCAACGATGGAAGAACGGCACTGGTGCTGCACCTGCTTTCGCCAGGCTACAAACCGGTGCAGGTTACATCAGACCTGCGCAGCTTCTGGAACAACACCTATTTTGAAGTGAAAAAAGAGCTAAAAAGACGTTACCCGAAACACGCCTGGCCCGATGATCCATGGCTGGCCGATGCAGTGGCCAAGGGAAGACCAAGAAAGTGAATGCAGAAATAATAAACAACGATGAACATTGCAATCAGCAAAGCCACAACAAGCGACCTGCCTTTATTAAAGGCGCTTCAACCTGCAGGCTGGGGCGATATTATGCCCAACATGATCTTTTACACCGGGTCTGATTTCTGTTACCTGGTTAAAGCCGTTGTAGACGATAATATTGTAGGTTGTGGGGCAGTGATCATACATGGCAATTGTGCGTGGCTGGCCAATATAATTGTGCATGAAACATACAGGGGCAAAGGGGCAGGCACTGCCATTACCAGCCATTTGCTGCATTATGCCGGGGCAAAAAGAGGATCCATTATCCTGATCGCAACAAAGTTTGGCTACCCTGTTTATAAAAAACTGGGCTTTACGGATGATGAGGAATACACTTTTTTTTCGGGAGCTGAAATTGAAACCCGACATGATGAACGCATTCTTCCTTATGCCGAACCGTTTAAAGATGCGGTGTTCACCATAGACCGCGAGGTAACGGGTGAAAGCCGTGAGCAATTGCTCACCCCCAAGCTTAGTGATGCGTTTGTTTACGTCAATAACGGGCTTGTAGAAGGATTTACGATCCCTAGCCTGGGAGAAGGACTCACCCTTGCTTATAACAACCATGCAGGAATTGCTTTAATGAATAAGAGCCTGGCAGGTAAAACCCGCATCGCACTTCCCAAACCAAACACAGCAGCCATTGATCATGCATTGCTGCTTAAGCTTAAGCCGCTTGCCGATCTGTATGCGATTAAAATGTATAAAGGCAAACGCATTGAATGGAAGCCAGGACAAACCTTTGGCAGGGTTGGCGGAAACATGGGTTAATTAATCGAATGACCATTAAAAATATAAATCCGTCTGCACGCTGTTTTCGTATTTACTTCATAAGCCCCTTCTTTTAATGCCACACAGGTAACTCCACCTGCTGTGGTATAATGCTTGTTATTTAATGCTTACTTAATGCGAAGAACCTTATCCAGTAAGGGATACAGGCGATTATGTTGCCCATAATATTGCTTATTAATCTCCACATTATGGGAAGGTTTTATACCATAAACAATGGCCTTGTTTTTAACTGGTAAGTGCTGGCACGTGATTTTGCTCACTTCTTTAAAGGGGCTTTATTGTTGATTAAGGTGTACCCACATATTCAATTCTATGGAAAATTTAAAATCAAAAACAAGTTCCGACTTTGAAAAAAGAATTATGGAACCAATGGGCCGGAGGAAATTTTTCTTCTTTGGTGCCGCTGCTTTATCAACAGCAGCTTTAGTGGCCGGTTGTAAAAAAGATGACGATGATACACCGGCAACACCAAATCCTTCAGACGGGGTTAACCTGGGAAGTGGTGATCCGGGCATATTAAACTATGCTTACGCACTTGAACAGCTGGAAGCTGCTTTCTACCTGCAGGTTGCAGCAACACCTTATTCCGGAATCACCAATGCTGAATTGATGATCCTTAATGACATCCGCGACCATGAAGTTGCCCACAGGGATTTCTTTAAAGCAGCCTTAGGTGCTGGTGCGATCCAGGACCTCGAGGTGAATTTCAGTACGATCGATTTCTCAAGCCGTGCAAGTGTACTGGGTACAGCAAAGGTTTTTGAAGACCTGGGTGTATCTGCCTATAACGGTGCAGGTAAGCTTCTTGTATCACCTGATTATTTATTGCTTGCCGGTAAAATTGTTTCGGTGGAAGCACGTCATGCCTCTGTGATCCGCGACCTGTTAAATCCTAATTCAACAGATTTTGCAGGCGATGATACCATCAACTCTAATGGATTGGATGGCGCAAAAATGCCGTCTGAGGTTCTTGCCGCAGCAGGACCGTTCATTAAGACAAAAATCAACGCAAGTAATTTACCAACATCTTAATACATAAAGGAGAAACAAATTATGAATATTTTCAATATTATCGACCAAATAGAGAAAGTTGATCCTGAAGTATATGATCGCTTAGACTCTCGCAGAAATATGTTTTCTAAAGGAAGCAAGTTCGTTGGCAATCTTGCCCTTGCAGCTGTACCTTTTGCTTTAGGCAGCATGTTCAATAAGGCTTATGGCAAATCGGACCTGATCACTGATACGCTGAATTTTGCATTAACATTAGAGTACCTGGAATCAGAGTTTTATAATGAAGGCGTTGGCGCTTTATTACTGATCCCTGCTGGCGATAAAGCCATCTTCAACCAGATCGCAAAACATGAGAATCAACACGTTTCATTCTTAAAAGCAGCGATTACGGGTGCAGGTGGAACTCCGGTTGCAAAACCAACCTTCGATTTTAGCGGGGGAAGCGGATCCGGAACAGGGCCTTATGCCAATTACAACACCAATTACCAAACGTTCCTGGCATTGAGCCAGGCTTTTGAAGATACCGGTGTACGTGCCTATAAAGGACAGGCCGGTAACCTGATCGCGAGCAACGATGTGTTGACCGCTGCTCTGCAGATCCATTCTGTTGAAGCACGCCATGCAGCCATGGTACGCAGGTTACGTGCACAAAAAGGTTGGATCACCGGTAACGAAACCAGCGGAATTGTGGGAGTTGAGGCGGTTTACAATGGTGAAGAAAACACAAACCAGGGTGGTGTTACAGTGAGCAATACCCAGGCTTTCGATGAGCCTTTATCAAAAGAAACAGTAACTGCTATTGCTTCCTTGTTCATCAAACCTTAATCGGTCGACAGGCCGTATAAACAATAAAGCCGCTCAATTATGGGCGGCTTTATTGTTATTGTTCGGTTTCTTATTTTTATTAAATGGCTTCTTTTTAAACCCCTGTCCTGCCGGCCGGTCTCTTTTGGCTTCGGGCTGATATAAGGGTGCTTCTCCCAAACCAGCCGGCAAAGGAAGTTTGGTGATCTCATACCCGATCAGGTTTTCAATGCTGAAAAATTTGCGTTGGTCTTTCGGGTTAATGAATGTAATGGCCGTACCGGTGGTTTCGGCACGTGCCGTCCTTCCTATGCGGTGAATGTAATCTTCCGGATCGGGCG
>JAZKGM010000289.1:0-8022 GCA_040385895.1 Bacteroidota bacterium | reverse complement strand
GGTGTTCTCGGTACACTCCATTGTATCTATGGACTTTGCCACCTCATTGGTTCCCGGCTGGCACACCACCATCTTCCCTCCTTACTTCGTTGCCGGTGCGATCTTCTCGGGCTTCGGGATGGTATTGACGCTGTTGGTTGTAGGCCGCGTTGTATTAAAACAGGAAGAGTATATTACCATGGGTCACTTAGACGCGATGTGCCGTGTAGTAATGCTTACCGGTACCATGGTAGGGTTGGCTTACATCACCGAATTTTTCGTAGCCGCCTATTCAGGTGTGGAATACGAACAATATGCATTTATTAACAGGGCTACCGGACCATACTGGTGGGCATACTGGATCATGATGAGCTGTAACTTACTTGCACCCCAGGTATTCTGGACCAAATGGGCACGCAGTACGCCATGGTTCATTTTTGTAATGAGTATCATCGTAAACATCGGGATGTGGTTCGAGCGTTTTGTAATTATCGTTACCTCGCTTCACAGGGATTTTATTCCTTCAAGCTGGACCATGTACACGCCAACGATCACCGAATTCGCCATCCTGTTCGGCTCATTCGGGTTGTTCTTTACTTTATACTTCTTATTCTGCCGCTATTTACCAACCATTAATATGGCCGAGATCAAATCAATCATACCAACCCACCACGATCACGCACATACGGACGGACACGCTCATATTCCAACCCATCCCGTAGAGAAAGGAGATTCAGTACATGGATAATAATAAAATGCTTTTAGGGGTTTACGACAACCCTGATGCAACGTATGACGTTACTAAAAGTTTAGTGGAAAAAGGGTATGATGTACATGATGTGTACACCCCTTTTGCAGTGCATAACCTGGATCGTGTAATGAAAGTGAAACGCACCCGCCTGTCAACCGCAGCTTTTTGCTTTGCCATGCTGGGTATCGCTTCGGCATTAACACTTATGATCTATGCGAGTTATGTCGACTGGCAGATCATTATCGGTGGTAAACCGTTCTTACATATCCCTACATACATTCCCATTACTTTTGAGCTTGGTATCTTATTTACCGCTTTCGGTATGGTTGGTTGCTTTTTTGTAGTGAACCACATGTTCTGGGGACGTAATACAGACATTATGGATCTGCGCGTAACAGACGATCGTTTTGTGATCGCAGTAAATATTCATGAGTCAAAAACTGACATTAGCGAGCTTTCCAACATCCTGGTTCAGGGTGGCGCTTTAGAAGTTAGAGAAAGGATCAAAGAACTATGAGAAAAACAATATACACATTGTTAGCTGTTGCTTCTGCATCTGTTGTAATGATTGGTTGCAGTGCCGGTGGCGACAATCCGGGAATAGAATATGCCCCTAACATGTATGTATCGTTTGCATACGAGCCAATGACTCAGCTTGCAACCGATGATAAGAACGAAGTGAACGGAAGCAACACGATCAACCCGAACGGTTTGAACATGCGCTTACCGGTTAAAGGCACCATTGCCCGCGGGCAGCTGGAATACAGCACTTACAACATGGAAAAAACCAATGAGAACTACGAGGCTGCCACAGCTTTAAAGAACCCGTTGGCTGCCAGTGAATATAACCTTGCAGAAGGCAAACGTTTATACAACATAAACTGCACACCCTGCCATGGCGATGACGGATTGGGTAAAGGAACCATAGTGGCTGACGGTAAGTACCCTCAGGTACCTGCTTACACCGACAGGCTTCCAACCATCAATCCGGGCAAAGCGTTTTTTACCATCACCCATGGTAAGAACTTAATGGGCTCGTATGGTTCGGTATTAACCCCGAAACAACGCTGGCAGGTGGTTCATTACATTTACGAATTAAGCGGTGTAAATAAAGCTGCTGTTGCAACAACTGCACCGGCTGCCGAAACGGCCCCTTCAACAACAACTCAAACTAACTAATAACTGATTAATACTTTTATATAAAATGGGACATACTACTACCATCCAACTAAAAGATGAGAAATTTGTATTTACGCCTAAAGCCAAAAACTTAGCGTTTATACTGATGGGCTTGGGCTTGGTGTTGGCCTTGATCGGTTATTTTACCTATCACCCGAGCATTGAAGGCTTAACAGAAGAGCAGAACCACCACTTACCGATAAAACGTTTGCTCGGTGCCATGCTCTTTAACGGGTATTTCTTCTTTATCATTTCAACCCTTGCCATCATATTTGTTGTGATCAGCCAGTTAGCAAATGCCGGCTGGTATGTTGCTATCCGCAGGGTGCTGGAAGCCATGAGCGCATTTATGCCCATTGGCGCGCTCATCGTATTTGTTGTTGTGTTCTTAAGCCTTATCGTTTTCCATGGTGGTATTTACCACTGGGCCCACGATGGTGTAATTGAGCAGGATGCCCTGCTTGCTAAAAAGACATGGTACCTGAACAAACCATTCTTTTTACTGCGTGTTGCTGTTTTCAGCGGCTTCTGGGTTTGGGCTGCCAGCATGATCAGGAAATATTCGCGCCAGGAAGACCAGCTTTCTACCGGTTTAACAGACACTACCTATTTTGACAAATCATTCCGTTTATCAGCAGCTTTCATGCTCATTTTCGGATTTACTTTCAGCATGTTTGCATGGGATATTACCATGAGCGTTGATGCGCATTGGTATTCAACCATCTTTACCATTTATAATTTTGCTACCGGTTGGGTATGTGCAATGACCATATGTTATTTGCTTACCTGGTACCTCCGCTCGAACGGTTACCTTGACGGTATCGTTACCGATGAGCACATGCACGACCTGGGTAAATGGGTTTTTGCCGTATCCATGTTCTGGACCTATATGTGGGTAGCACAGTTCTTACTGATCTGGTATGCAAACATCCCTGAAGAGATCGCTTATTATAAACCACGTATGTATGGTTCTTATCAGTTCTCATTCTACTTTAACCTTGGTATGAACTTCATTATTCCGTTTTTCGTGTTCATGAAACGTGGTGCGAAACGGAACAAGAACGTTGGTGCTTTTGTAGGGGCATGCATCCTGATCGGTCACTGGAATGATGTATACCTGATGGTAATGCCAGGCGCCATGAACTTAGCTACTAATGTTACCGATCATAACCCGATGGGCATCATCGAAGTTCCTTCGCAAGGCGTAGGCTTTATGGAACTGGGCTTTTTATTCCTGTTCGGAGGTGCGTTTTTATTAACCGTGCTTACTGCATTAAGTAAAGCAAACCTGTATCCAAAAAATCATCCTTATATCCTGGAAAGCATCCAACACGATGTAGGGATCTAATCTTAAATATTCAAACAAAAAAGCCTTCCTGTTTAAAACACGAAGGCTTTTTTATTATGCCACCACTTTATTAAAACGAACAAACCACGCAGGCGTTCCCCTTCATGCCTTTTATGGGTGGGTTGGTTTTGGTGAGCTTTACCGATGCGGCCAATGCCTGTGGAAATTTTGCTTTAAGGTCGGCAAGGATCAAACGGGCCACTTCTTCAATAAAATCTTTCCGCTCGTTCATCCTTGCTTCTGCAATACTGAATATTTCTTCATAGTTGATCACATCACCCAATGTTTCATAAGATGCTTTAACAGGTTCCTCCACTTCTATATCAACCACGAACTTACCCCCGTCCTGTTTCTCAAAATCATACAAGCCGTGGTATGCGAAAAATTCAAGATCATTTAATATTACCTTCATTATTCATTGCGTTTTTAGTGCGCTGCAAGTAAAGCGAAATGGGTGCAAAAACACCATAAAACGACCGGTTTTTAAATGAAACTTTATTGGTTAAATTCGCAGCACTTTACAACTAAATTATGAGCCACTTAAAAGCCGAATCAAACACAACATTCCATAAAGCAAATAAAGCCGACCAGTACAATCATCCTGATTATTATTTGATGGATGAACTGCTTACCGAAGAGCATAAGCTGGTGCGCAACATGGTGCGTGATTATGTAAAAAAAGAGCTTTCACCAATTATCGAGGATATGGCGCAACAGGCCAAGTTCAATACTGCAATGGTAAAGCAACTGGGCGACCTGGGCTGTTTCGGCCCCCAGCTGCCAACAGAATATGGCTGTGGCGGTATGGATTATATTACTTATGGAATTATGATGCAGGAACTTGAACGCTGCGATTCTGGCGTTCGTTCTACAGCTTCCGTGCAAGGTTCTTTGGTAATGTACCCTATTTATAAATTCGGCAGCGAAGAACAGAAACATAAATACCTGCCAAAACTGGCCAAGGGCGAATGGCTGGGATGCTTTGGATTAACAGAACCTAATCATGGTTCGAACCCGGCCGGCATGACCACCAACTTCCGCGATGCGGGCGATGGGAAAAACGTGATCCTGAACGGGGCTAAAATGTGGATCTCTAATTCGCCTTATGCCGATGTTGCCGTAGTTTGGGCCAAGAACGAGGAAGGAAAGATCAAAGGAATTATCGTAGAACGCGGCATGGAAGGCTTTACAACGCCTGAAACACATAATAAATGGAGCTTACGCGCAAGCGCCACAGGCGAACTGGTGTTTAATGATGTAAAAGTGCCTAAAGAAAATATCCTGCCTGGCGTGGAAGGGTTGAAAGGCCCTTTAACCTGCCTTAACAGCGCACGTTACGGAATCAGCTGGGGCGCATTAGGCGCAGCCATGGATTGTTACGATACGGCTTTGCGTTACAGCAAAGAACGCATCCAGTTTGGCAAGCCCATTGGCGGTTTCCAACTGCAACAAAAGAAGCTGGCTGAAATGATCACGGAAATTACCAAAGCACAGCTATTAACATGGAGACTTGGCGTATTAATGAATGAAGGCCGTGCAACACCGGCACAGATCAGCATGGCCAAGCGTAACAATGTGGAACTCGCCCTGGATGTTTCGCGCAATGCACGCCAGATGCTGGGAGGAATGGGAATTACCGGTGAATACCCGATCATGCGCCACATGATGAATTTAGAATCGGTGGTGACCTATGAAGGAACGCATGATATCCATTTACTCATCACGGGAATGGATGTTACAGGTGAGAATGCTTTTGCATAGATCAGGAACTATTAAACACTGGATTTAAACGAATAAAATGTATCAGATAAAATTTGGAACAGACGGATGGCGCGGGATTATTGCGGCCGAGTTTACCGTTGATAATGTGAAACGTGTTGCACAAGGAACTGCTGCTTATATTAAACAGGAACACGCAAATAATTTATCCGTTGTGCTTGGCCATGATTGCCGTTTTGCAGGCGGATTATTTGCAGAAACCACTGCACAGATCATGTGTGCAAACGGCATAAAAGTGAAACTGGCCAGGGGATTCGTTTCTACTCCAATGATCAGTTTAGGAGCTGTAAAACATGGTGCAGCATTGGGTGTGATCATTACCGCAAGCCATAACCCGCCTGCATATAACGGCTACAAACTAAAAGCCCATTATGGCGGCCCAAGCAGCCCCGAAGTAATTGATGCAGTAGAAAACGCGATCCCTGAAACTGTTGCGCTAAACCTTCAACCGGTTGACGAATTGGTTAAAGCAGGAATGATCGAATACGTTGACCTCGAAACAGCATACATTGATGAAGTGAAAAGCAAATTCGACCTGGCTGCCATTAAGAACAGCGGGATGAAATTTGGTTATGACGCCATGTATGGTGCCGGGCAAAATGTAATGAAGGCATTATTCCCGGAAGCCACCTTATTGCATTGCGAATACAACCCAGGCTTTTCCGGCCAGGCCCCGGAACCTATCCATAAAAACCTCACCGAATTCAGCAACCTCATTAAAGAAAAAGGCGATATTGACTGTGGCCTGGTTACGGATGGCGATGCCGACAGGATAGGGCTTTACAACAAAAAAGGCGAGTTTGTGGATTCGCACCATATTATATTACTGCTTGCACATTACCTGCATAAATACAAAGGCATGAACGGTAAGATCATTACCACCTTCAGCGCCACATCAAAGATCACCGAGCTTGCAAACGCTTATGGTTTAGGTATCGAGATCACCAAAATAGGGTTCAAATACATTTGCGAAAAAATGGTAACCGAAAATGTGCTCGTTGGCGGGGAAGAAAGCGGAGGTATTGCCATTAAAGGTTTTATACCCGAACGTGACGGAATATGGATCGGCCTTACCCTTTGGGAGTTTATGGCTAAAACAGGCAAAAGCCTTGATGCGCTTATCCGGGAAGTGTATGATGTAACAGGTAGTTTTGCCATGGGAAGAATTGACCTGCACATTACCGAAGCAATCAAACAAAAAGTATTGGGGGAATGCAAAGCCGGCACTTACAAAACATTTGGCAAATACAACATTGAAAAAACAGAAGACCTTGACGGATTTAAATTTCACCTGGGCAATGGCGAATGGGTGATGATACGCGCAAGCGGAACGGAACCCGTATTACGCGTATACAGTGAATCGTCAACCCAGCAAAAAGCCGGGGCGATTTTAGAGGCGTGTAAACAAACGATTTTAGCTTGATCTAACATATTAATAGAAAAGGCCATATCTCTGAAGATATGGCTTTTTATTTTTACCCCACTTCAAAAGACAAAGCAATGGTTTTAAAAAAAGAGCTGCACCCCCGCAATGCGCATGGCAACCGGTACGATTTCCCTTCATTAATTGAGGCATGTCCTGAATTAAAGCAAGCTGTTTTTATTAATGCACATGGAGACGAATCCATTGATTTCAGCGATCCAGGATCAGTGAAACTATTGAATAAGGCCTTATTGAAATTTTATTATAAAATAAACCATTGGGACCTTCCTTCAGGGTACTTATGCCCGCCTATTCCGGGCCGGGCAGATTATGTTCATTACCTGGCCGACCTGATCGCTACATGCAATACGGGGATCATTCCAAGAGGTAAAAAAGTGGTTGGCATAGACATCGGGGTTGGGGCAAATTGCATTTACCCTATTCTGGGCCATCAGTTATTCGGGTGGGATTTTATTGGTACCGATACGGATGCAAAAGCAATTGCAAATGCACAAAAAATAATTGACCAGAACGAAACATTACATCATGCTGTTAAGCTGGTAAAACAACCTGATCCCGCCCAATTGCTCAGGAACATACTCCCTGCAGGCCAGTATTTTGATTTCACCATCTGCAACCCGCCATTCCATGCAAGTGCGGAAGAAGCAAAACAGGCAAGCCTGCGCAAGGTTACCAATCTTAAAGGAAAACGCATCAAATCGCCCATACTAAACTTCGGGGGCAATCATTCAGAGCTTTGGTGCGATGGTGGCGAAGCCGGTTTTATTACCAAACTGGCTCACGAAAGTGCCGCACTTGCGCAGCAATGTTTCTGGTTCACTTCGCTGGTTTCAAAACAAACCACCCTGCCGATCATTACCAGTTTACTTACCCGGTTAAAAGTAGCCGACATCAGGATCATTGAAATGGCTCAAGGCCAGAAAACCAGCCGCTTTATTGCGTGGACATTCTTAACGCAAAACCAGCAATACGCCTGGCTGGATAAACGATGGAAATAACTGCATTCCATTTTTACGCGCTTTAAACCACCTTTTATCCCGATAGTGTGGTTCTTATTGTTTGTTTTCGTTTGCTGAAATAGTCAACATAAGGCTGTGTATTGCATATCCGATTTTTGGTTTTAAATTGGCCTCCTAACTCAATTTTTGCTATCCAAACAATAAAACGCTAGCTTGTTTAATTAAATGATACCTTTAAATAACATAGTGGAGGTATTCGATTTATTGCCTATCCCCTATCTCATCTTAAAACAGAATGCTGATTCATACAGTGTTCTATCAACAAACCATGCCTATAAAAAACTGCTGAAAGACGCAGCACCTGTTTCTGACCTTTTAAATGACCACCTTCCTTTTGACGAACCTTTTTTTCGGAAAAAATTCTATAAACACTTAGCCTCATCCATTGATAGCAAGCAGAACCAGGCTTTTGAACACCAGACCATACATTCAAATTACGAAATAAAAATCACCCCTCTTGCACACCCCGGTACAGGAACCTTGCTCATCGTAAGTTTTCATATCCATGAGGTAACACAGGCTC
>JAZKGM010000288.1:0-6458 GCA_040385895.1 Bacteroidota bacterium | reverse complement strand
AACTGAAAAAATTGACACAAAAATTATTTTCTAAATACCATAAAATGAAAATTGTTACTCCTGTATTAAAATCGCTTGTACTTGTAACAGCATTTTTCACCTTATCGCTGGCATCATTTGCAAAAAGTGCACAGCAGGTTGAAAGCTCTTACACCACATCAGTTACACTAAACGATGACGAGATCAAAACCCTTGTTGCTGAGATCAAAGCCGAAACCTTAAAACCGGGCCAGGTGCTTACAGCCGGCATGTCTGCCGACAAATCGGAAAGCCTGGCATCGAAGATCAACTGGTTGCTGGTTATCGTGGTGGTTCTGCTGGTGATGATCATTGTACTGGTGTTCGACATCCTTTCGCAGGTTGGTGATATACAGGGAAAACCATTAATTAACTGGAACGGTATCAATTCAAAAGTGGCACTGGCATTCGGGGTTCTATTCCTGGTGTTATGCAGCTGGGAGTTTTATGAGCATGGAAAATTAACCGTATTCAATCAAACGCCTGCTTCTGAGCACGGTCCAGAATACGATAACATGTTTATGATCACCGTGATCATTACAGGGATCGTATTTGTGATCACCCAGGCCTTATTATTCTGGTACACTTATAAATATAAGCACAGCAACAAGCGCAAAGCTTTATTCTATCCTGATAACCATAAAATTGAACTGTTATGGACCGTGATCCCCGCTATCGTATTGACCATATTGGTGGTTCGCGGGTTAAAAACATGGACAGCCATTACCAGCAACAACGATCCTAAAGCACGTGTGATTGAAGTATACGGCTTCCAGTTCGACTGGAACGCACGTTATGCCGGAGAAGACAATAAATTAGGTAAACATGATTTCCGCAAGATCGGGATCATCAATGCGCTTGGTGTGGATACCAACGATATCAGCGCTGCCGATGACGTGGTAACAAAAGAGCTTCACCTGGCTGTTGGCGAACCTGTTATGCTAAAGTTCAGGGCTAAAGATGTGATCCACTCGGCATACCTGCCCCATTTCCGTGTTCAGATGAACGTGGTACCGGGCCTGCCAACACAGTTTGCATTCACCCCTACCTTAACCACCGCACAAATGCGTGCCGAGCTTAAAAAACCAACATTTGATTACATCTTATTATGTAATAAAATATGCGGTGCAGCCCATTACCGCATGAAAATGAAAGTGGTGGTTCATACCAAAGAAGACTTTAAAAAATGGATGGCTGAACAGCCTCGTTTGGTGAGCAGGTCGGCCCCGGCTTCACCTTCTGCAGCAACAGCTGAAGTGGTTACGGAACAGCCAAAAACCATCAACTAATTTATTTATTAATCAAAAAAATTACGAGTAAAAAAGTATATGAGCACGCACAACGCACACATTGATGACCACAACCATGATGCACACGACCATGGCCATCATCATGACACTTTCATAAGCAAGTACGTTTTTTCAATGGACCACAAAATGATCGCGAAGCAATTCCTGATCACCGGTATCATTATGGGCGTATTGGGCATGAGCATGTCGCTTATTTTCCGCTTGCAGTTAGCCTACCCTGATATGAAGTTTCCGTTCCTGGAAAGCATCATCGGCCAGTGGGGTAAAGACGGTAAGCTTGATCCTAACTTTTACCTGGCCTTAATTACCATCCATGGTACCATCATGGTGTTTTATGTATTAACAGCAGGCTTAAGCGGAACTTTTTCCAACTTATTAATTCCGCTACAGGTGGGTGCACGCGATATGGCATCCGGCTTTATGAACATGCTTTCATACTGGTTCTTCTTTTTATCATCAGTGGTGTTGGTGTCTTCATTATTTGTTGACGGAGGTCCTGCATCAGCAGGCTGGACGGTTTACCCTCCCCTTTCGGCTTTACCTAAAGCGATCCCGGGTTCGGGTACAGGGATGACCCTTTGGTTAGTGGCCATCATCCTGTTCATTTTCTCTTCGTTGTTAGGTGGTATCAACTACATTGTTACGATCCTGAACATGCGTACAAAAGGAATGAAAATGACCCGCTTACCTTTAACCATCTGGGCATTTTTAATTACAGCGGTATTGGGTCTGTTATCATTCCCGGTATTATTAGGTGCCGGTTTATTATTGATCTTCGACCGCAGCTTCGGTACCAGCTTTTACCTCAACGAAATTGTGGCCGAACTGGCCGGTGGTATCGAGCGTGTAGGTGGTAGCCCCGTATTGTACCAGCATTTATTCTGGTTCCTGGGTCACCCTGAAGTATACATCATCTTATTACCAGCATTAGGCATCACGTCAGAAGTTATTGCAACCAACTCGCGCAAACCGATCTTCGGTTACCGTGCCATGATCGGTTCTATATTAGCCATCGCATTCCTTTCTTTCATCGTTTGGGGGCATCACATGTTCGTTACCGGTATGAACCCGTTCCTTGGTTCGGTTTTCATGTTGGGTACGTTGATCATTGCGGTTCCTTCTGCAGTAAAAACATTTAACTACATGGCTACCTTATGGAAAGGTAACCTGCAGCTGACCCCGGCCATGTTATTTGCCATCGGCCTGGTATCATTCTTCATCTCTGGTGGTATCACAGGGATCTACTTAGGTAATGCAGCGTTAGACATCAACTTACACGATACCTATTTTGTTGTTGCCCACTTCCATTTGGTAATGGGTAGCGCAGCGATATTCGGGATGATGAGCGGTATTTACCACTGGTTCCCGCGCATGTTCGGCCGCATGATGAACCCTACCCTGGGTTACATGCACTTCTGGATCACATTGATCTCGGCCTATTGTGTATTCTTCCCGATGCATTTTATGGGTCTTGCCGGTGTTCCGCGCAGGTACTATGCAAACACGGCATACGACCAGTTCAATGTGTTCGTTGATATGAACATCTTTATTACCATCGCTGCATTAGTAGGCGGGGCTGCACAGATCTTATTCCTGGTTAATTTCTTCGGAAGCATTTTCAAAGGAAAACGCGCCCCTCAAAACCCATGGCATTCGAACACACTGGAGTGGACAGCACCGGTTGAACACATGCACGGCAACTGGCCTGGCGAGATCCCGCACGTTTACCGTTGGGCATACGATTACAGCAAGCCGGGTGCAGAAGAAGATTATATCCCGCAAAATATTCCGGACGAAGGACAAACCGATGTTTACATGGAGCCAAATCCTGCTAAACATTCACCTTCCACCAAAGACATTCCTGTAGGAAAAGAAGAAGTGGTATTATTCAGCGCATTTAAAAAATTATTTGGCCTGGCTAAATAATGACCATAGACAATAAACGATTCGAAAGAAGGTTCAGAAGGTTTGGTATCTTAACCATTGCTTCGGTTTTCTTTCTGATCTTTATAGGTGGGTTGGTTCGCAGTACAGGAAGCGGAATGGGTTGCCCCGACTGGCCAAAATGTTTTGGCAAATGGGTTCCACCGAGCAGTGTAAGCGAGTTGCCCGAAGATTATAAGCAACGTTTTAAAACTGCTTCGCACGAAGTAGCCGATTTTGATGCTTATAAAACCTGGACAGAATACATCAACCGTTTGATCGGTGTGCTGACAGGGTTCTTTGTTTTTTTAACAGTGGTGTTCGCCTACCCCTATTTAAAAAGCAAACCGGAGATATTCTGGTTAAGCTTTTTGGCCCTTATCCTTACTGGTTTCCAGGGATGGATAGGCGCAAAGGTAGTGGCAACGAACCTGGCACACTGGATGGTGACCATCCACATGATCATTGCCCTGGTAATTGTTGGTTTATTAATTTATACCATCACCCGGTCGCAGGATTTTGAAGTGCCGCAGTTAAATAACGATCGTTCTTTAAAGTTGATCATGGTGGCTGTACTGGCCGTTTCGGCCATACAAACCATAAGCGGAACCCAGGTCCGCGAAAATGTAGATGCAGTAGCTTTGGTGTCGGGCGAACAAAACCGCCAATACTGGGTAAGCCTGCTGGGTAACATCTTTACCTTTCACCGCACATTTTCGCTGGCAAGCGTGGCCCTCACCATCCTGTTGCTTTATAAGCTGCGTGCAGCCTTCAGCAGAAGTTCGGTGGTGTACAGGAGTGTTCTTGCCCTTTGCCTGTTAATTGCCTTACAGGTGTTGACCGGGAAAGTGCTCGAAAACCTTGGTTTCCCAAAGCACATTCAAAGCACCCACTTATTTGTGGGCAGTTTGATCTGCGGGGTTCAGCTTTTTATAGCCATTGTATTGTATAGTAAAGTAAAAAGCGCTGATGAATTAAACATCAGCACAACATAAAATAGAAATTGGAAAGTTTAACCCAACATCAGTCCATAGCCGTTAGCGCCTTCAGGCAAAAGGTTACCGACTACAACCAGCTGATCAAAACGCGCTTGTCGTTCCTGGTTGTGCTGTCGGCAGCATTAACCTACGGTACCGCTGCATACAGCGCTGGTGTGAACTGGTTCGACCTTACCATGCTGATTGCCGGTGGTTTTTTAGTAACCGGTTCAGCAAACGGCATTAACCAGATCATTGAAAAGAACTTTGATAAACTGATGGTTCGCACAGCAAACCGCCCGGTGGCCACCAACAGGATGAGCATTTCGGAAGCAGGCTTTGCCAGCGCCATGATGGGAATTGCCGGTGTATTTATCATGGGCACCTTTCTAAACCCGCTTACAGGAGTTATTGCATTGATCTCACTGGTGCTTTACGCATTCATTTATACCCCGATGAAACGCATCTCCCCTATTTCTGTTTTTATCGGTGCATTTCCCGGGGCATTACCTGTTTTGATCGGCTACACGGCTTTTACCGGTCATATCACTTACGAAGCAGTGATCCTTTTCGGGGTTCAGTTCTTCTGGCAGTTCCCGCATTTCTGGAGCATCGCCTGGATACTGGATGATGATTATAAACGTGCAGGATTTAAAATGCTGCCAACCTATGCAAAAGATAAAACATCTGCACTGATTACTTTAGCGTTTACGGTTTGCTTATTGCCCATCGGTTTAATGCCAACCTTCGAAGGCTATACCGGCATCGTTTCAGGTATTGTTGCCATCCTTGGCGGGTTAATGCTTTGCTATTTTGCATTCAGGCTGTACAAGACCTGCGATAACAAAGACGCTAAAAAACTGATGTTCGCATCTTTCTTATATCTTCCTATTGTTCAACTGGCTTATTTACTCGATAAAATTTAAGGCATATGATGGCTGCAACAAGAAACCAGATCGAAGACCAGAAAGAAGAAACAGGAATCCATCCTGCCAAGTTCGTTACCTGGCTCATCATCGTATCGAGCGTGATGCTTTTTGCGAGCTTCACCAGTGCGTATATTGTAAGGCGCGGTGAAGACAACTGGCTTACTTTTGATATACCCAACCTGTTTGCTTACAGCACCGTTATTATTGTATTAAGCAGCATTGCCATGCAATGGGCTTATTTCTCGGCTAAAAAAGATGAGCTGTTGCAGGTGAAGATCAGCCTGCTCATTACCTTATTACTGGGTATTGCTTTTTGCATTTGCCAGTGGTATGGCTGGGAAGCTCTGGTGGCCAATAACATTCACTTTGTTGGCAATCCTTCCGAATCATTTTTTTATGTGATCTCCGGTGTGCATCTGGCCCACATGGCTGGCGGCATCACATTCCTTCTTATTATTATTGTAAAATCATTTCAATTTAAAGTTCATAAAAAGAATTTATTAACGATAAACCTGTGTGCAACCTACTGGCACTTTTTAGGCGCAGCATGGATTTATCTTTACTTTTTCTTATTGTTGAACAGGTAATCATTCAGCATAACAGACTATCAGACTATATGGCAAATTCTACAGCTACTTTAGCAGCAGACAAAACACAATGGGGAGGCGGTAAGTCTCCGTTCAGCGTAAGCTACGGTAAATTAATGATGTGGATCTTCCTTTTATCGGATGCATTCTCATTCTCAACCTTATTGGTGGCTTATGGCTTTATCCGCTACAGCTTCAACGGTAATCTTGAAACACCATGGCCTTCGCCCGATCACGTGTTCAATCACTTTCCGTTTATGCATGGCGTGCATTTGCCGTTGATGTTTGTGAGTTTAATGACCTTCATCCTCATTTTCAGTTCGGTAACAATGGTACTGGCCGTAGAAGCCGGTCACCGCATGGCCAAAAAAGAAGTGGCCAGGTATATGGTCCTCACCATTTTGGGCGGTGCTGCTTTCTTAGGCTGCCAGGCCTGGGAATGGACCCAGTTTATCGTGGGTTCGCATGACGGAAAAACCTTGCTTGACGGAACCATCATTCATGGCGCCAACTTAAGCCGCAACGAATACGGCCCGGTGGCATTTGCCGATCTGTTCTTTATTGTAACAGGCTTCCACGGTTTCCACGTATTCAGCGGGGTGATGTTAAACATTGTGATCCTGGTTCAAACCATGACAGGCGTGTTTGAAAAACGCGGCCATTATGAAATGGTTGAAAAAGTAGGGTTATACTGGCATTTTGTTGACCTTGTTT
>JAZKGM010000287.1:0-7083 GCA_040385895.1 Bacteroidota bacterium | reverse complement strand
TTCAACGTGTGGAAACCTTCGATTGGAAGAACTTAGCCACGCTTATCAACGGGTCGGTAAAGATCAAACAGAACGTGGTAAAAAAAGACCCCTTTGAAAAAGGCCTGCGTAAGGTGCTTAATTTTGGTCATACCATTGGCCATGCCGTTGAAGCCTATTCGTTAATTAAAGATAAAAAGCCATTAAAACACGGAGAGGCAATTGCTGTAGGAATGATCTGCGAAGCATTCCTTTCAAAAGAACATGGCTCGCTGAGCGGCAAAGAATTAAAACAGATCAGCGATTTTGTGTTGAAGTACTTTCCTAAATATTCATTACGGAATATTTTATCGCCAGAGCTGATCAAGTTTATGCGGCACGATAAAAAGAACAACAGCGACCTGATCAATTTTACCCTGTTAAAACGCATTGGCAAAGCAGTGCCCGATAACAATTGCACAGACCAGCAGATTTCGCTTGCCCTTAATTATTACGATGGCTTATGAGCAGCCTGGTGATCAAACGGCCTCACCAGGAAATAAAGGCAGCCATATCATTGCCTGCATCAAAAAGCATCTGCAACCGCGCCCTCATTCTTCAAAAGATACTGGGCAATAACCAATGCACCATAATAAATAGTTCGGAAGCGGACGACAGCATGATCATGCAACATGCGTTAAAACAAACAGGCGGCACGGTTAACATAAAAAATGCCGGTACCTGCATGCGTTTTCTTACGGCTTATTATGCTTCAACGCCTGGCATCGATGTGGTATTGCATGGCGATGAAAGGATGCACAAAAGGCCGCTTGGTGTTTTGGTTGATGCATTAAAAACACTGGGTGCCGATATTGACCATATCCATGAAACCGGTTTTGCCCCACTCAGGATAAAAGGCCGCAGCCTGGATGGCGGGGTGGTTTCGGTTGATGCTTCGGTAAGCAGCCAGTTTACCAGCGCATTAATGCTGGTAGGGCCTTTGTTTAAGAACGGGCTGGTGATCACCCGGAATGAGGCTGTGGTGTCAAAGCCATATGTATCCATGACCGCTTCACTGATGCAGCAATGTGGTTTTGACGTAACATTATCAGGTGATATTGTTGTTAAACCGCTTGTGCGACCAGTACCTGAAACGCATGTTATTATTGATGTAGAACCCGATTGGAGCGCGGCCGGTTATTGGTATATGATCGCAGCTTTGAACAAAGAATATCTCATTGAGCTTAACCGATTGAAATCCCTGAGCATCCAGGGCGATGCTGTTTTGGTTGACCTGATGCGGTCGTTTGGTGTGGCAACAGCATTTAACCACAGGGGCGCTATCCTTTCCCCTATACCGGGATCAGGTTCTGCCGTGCCTGGTAATAGCTACACGTTCGATATGGCCGACTACCCCGATCTTGTTCCCGCCCTGGCCGTATTAATGTGTGCGCTGAACGTGGAAAGCCGGTTTATCAACGTAGCCCACCTGGAAGCAAAAGAAAGCAGGCGCTTAACTGCACTTTCAGCCGAATTGCAAAAATGCGGCTTTAATTGCTGGCACACCGGAAGGGAGTTATTCACCAGGCCGGCCGATCCGGCTGCTATTTCAGCGCCTGAGTCTGGTTTTGATACTTATAATGACCATCGCATGGCCATGGCATTTGCACCATTGGCACTTATATTTGATGAGGTAAAGATCAATGACCCCGGTGTGGTTGAAAAATCATACCCCGCTTATTGGAAAGACCTGGCGGCAGCGGGATTTGAATTAAAAGAAATTTGACTAAAACATGGCGGGCAATACATACGGAACTTTATTCAGGATCACCACGTTTGGCGAAAGCCATGGCAAGGCATTGGGTGTTGTTATTGACGGCTGTGTGCCAGGCTTGTTTATTGACGAGGATTTTATCCTGAAAGAACTGGCAAAACGCAGGCCGGGACAATCAGCTATTACCACAGAACGGAACGAAGATGAAAGCTTCGTGGTCATTTCCGGTGTGTTCGAAGGACGATCAACCGGGGCGCCAATCTGTTTGATGGTGCATAACCAAGACCAGCGAAGCAGCGATTACAACCAACTGAAAGATGTATACCGCCCTTCTCATGCCGATTATACGTACCAGGCCAAATATGGCATCCGTGATCACCGCGGAGGCGGCCGCTCATCGGCACGCGAAACCGTAGCGCGGGTTCTGGCCGGTGCCGTGGCCAAACTATATTTAAAGCAACACGGAATAAGCATACAAGCCTATGTACAACAGGTGTCTGATATTTCAGTAACCAAAGACTATACCCGGCTTGATCTAAGCTCGGTTGAAAACAACATCGTTCGTTGTCCTGAAGAAGAAACCGCTGCTAAAATGATCCGCTTGATTGAGCAGGTAAAGCAGGAAGGTGATAGTGTGGGCGGGGCTATTTCTTGTGTAATAAAAGGCGTGCAGCCAGGACTTGGCGAGCCCGTTTTTGATAAGTTACATGCCGAATTGGGAAAAGCCATGCTGAGCATTAATGCCTGCAAAGGTTTTGAAGTAGGAAGTGGTTTTGAAGGCACAACGATGAAAGGAAGTGAGCATAATGATGCGTTTATGATAAACAGCGGCAGGATCAGTACCACTACAAACCATAGCGGAGGCATCCAAGGAGGAATAAGCAATGGCCAGGATATTTATTTCCGTTGTGCGTTCAAGCCGGTTTCCACCATAAAAAAGCAGCAACAAACAATTACGGATGCCGGCAGTGAGGTGACAATGGAAGCCGCGGGGCGTCATGATCCATGTGTGTTGCCACGTGCCGTAGTAATTGTTGAGGCCATGGCGGCCATTGTGCTTACCGATTTTGTGATGCGGCAACATGCATTAAGTGATAAAAATCACTAAGCGATTTAGCATCCTGTTTAGATTTTAAAACCCACCACTGATCAGCCATTGGCTTCAAGTGGCTCAAAATAAACATGCTGATAATGAGGTTCTATATTGTCATTAAACAGTAATTACCGCACAGGCAAGCCACCCTTTTTATAAAAATTAGTTCTATCTTGCAGTTCACTTTACACCAATTATCTAAAAATTAAATAATTAATGAGAAACTTTTTTGCCGCTGCATTAATAACCTTAACCTTTTTTTATTCCCAGGCGCAAGTTCAGGTTTGCGGAACGGATGTTTCAAGCTACCAGGCTAGGATCCAAAACCCACAACTGGTAGAGGAAGAACGCATTGCCAATGAGAGAACCTTAGCGGTTATTGACCAGTTAAGGGCATCAAGGGCGCAGGGAAAAAAGGCCGGGATCATTTATATTCCTGTTGTTTTTCATGTGATCCACAACGGGGGGGCTGAAAATATTACACAGGCACAGCTGATGGACCAGTTGCGGATACTGAACAATGACTTCAGGAAAGTAACCGGAACACCGGGTGGTTCTGCCACCAATGGCAAAGCGGTTGATATGGAATTTGAGTTCAGGCTGGCGCAGATCGACCCGAACGGAAACCGTCATGACGGGATCAACCGGGTACAAAGCACCTTAACAGACAATGCACGCGATAACGTAAAAGCATTAAGCTACTGGCCAAGCAACAGGTATTTAAATATATGGATCGTTAAAACCATACAAGGCAGCGGTGCAGAAGGTATTGTACTTGGGTTTGCCCAGTTCCCTTATAGTGTAGGTTCATCGCCTAAAACAGACGGGGTGGTGATGCGTGCCGATTATACAGGCACGATCATAACAGGTAATACGAACAATGCCGGGCGCACACTTACACACGAAGTTGGTCACTGGATCGGCTTATACCACACGTTCCAGGATGGCTGTGTGGGAACAAACGCAAATACCTGCTCATCCCAGGGCGACAGGGTTTGTGATACGCCACCGGTTGAAGATGCAACATTTGGTTGCCTTACATCGCGTACCACCTGTAACGGAGAAGCCATGATCGAAAATTACATGGATTACATGGATGGCAAATGCACCAACACATATACCCAGGGGCAAAAAGACAGGGCGCTTGCACAAATGAGCATTTACCGCTCCAATGTTTATTCAACAGCTAACCTGCAATCAACAGGTGTAACTTCGTTCGGAACCTATTTAGCCGTTCCTAACTCGGCCATTAAGGCACCGTATTTCTATGGGTTTGAGGATGCAGACATTGCCACTGCCGGATGGAGGATTCAAAACCTGAACAATGGCGCCAATGCCTGGAAATCGGATGTGGCAGCTTTTAGCGGAACCAGGTCTATAGGCTTCCGTAATTTCGCCATCAATTCAACAGTGGTACTGAATAGCCGCGATGAGTTTAATTCACCGCTTATCGACCTGACCACCGTGGCGAATCCGATATTGAGTTTTAAAGTCGCTTATGCAAGGCTTTCAACCGGGACAAATGATTTTCTTGATGTGTTTATCAGTGGCGATTTCGGGCGTACAGAAACCCGCCTGATCAGGGGCACCGCCACTAACATGGAAAGACCTGATGGTGCTTTGGCTACCGCTTACACCCCCGTTGCAGGCGACTGGAAAACACTGTCGTGGGACCTTACCCCGTACGCATCCATGACCAATGCAAGGATCAGGTTTGAGTTTGTGAACCGCAAAGGCAATAATATCTTTATCGATGATTTTGCAATAGGCACAACAACCGGTTTATCAGAAACATTAAAGAGAGAGCTGGCGTTCAATGTATATCCCAACCCGATGAGCGATATGGCCCGTATCCAGTTCGAGCTTAAGCAAAGCGAACAGCTGAATGTGGGTATTGTTGACCTGGTGGGAAGGAAAATACAAATCGTGCAGCAAGGGCAAATGCAGGCGGGAATGCACAGCCTGTCAATAGATAAGACACATTTAACACCCGGCATTTACCTGATACATATAGAAACTACAAAAGGTGCATTTTCACATAAACTTGTAGTTAACTAAAAAAAAAATTAACATGCAACGCAAAACAGTGAGCTTACCCTCGCTGTTTTTTGTTTTATTACAGTAGCATTTATTTACCCGTTATGGCAAAAAACCTCGTGATAGTAGAGTCGCCTGCAAAGGCAAAAACAATTGAAAAGTTTTTAGGGAAGGATTTCACCGTTAAGAGCTGTTACGGACATATCCGTGATTTAGCCAAAGGTGACGAGGCCATTAATATTGCTAAAAATTTCGAGCCCACTTATGAAGTACCTGCCGAAAAGAAGGCGGTGGTGAATGAACTTAAAAAACTGGCACTACAAAGTGAAACAGTATGGCTCGCATCCGATGAGGACCGTGAAGGAGAAGCCATCTCGTGGCATTTAAGCGAGGTGCTGAACTTAAACGATAAGAACACCAGACGGATCGTTTTTCATGAAATTACAAAGCCTGCCATTTTAAAAGCCATTGAAAACCCGCGCAGTATTGATTACAACCTGGTTAATGCACAGCAGGCCCGCAGGGTGCTGGATAGGCTGGTTGGTTTTGAACTTTCTCCCGTTTTATGGAAAAAGGTAAAAGGAAATTTAAGTGCAGGCCGTGTTCAATCGGTTGCTGTACGTTTAATTGTGGAGCGCGAAAGGGAAATAACAGGGTTCGAATATTCATCGGCATTTAAAATAACGGCACACTTCACCATAGGCGGTAAACAAATGGATGCTGAATTAGGCAAACGTTTTACTACCGAAAAAGAAGCGCAGGATTTTTTACAGCAATGTGCGGGAGCGGATTTTACCATACAGAACCTGGAAGTGAAACCGGCAGAAAAATCTCCTGCCCCTCCTTTTACTACCTCCACACTTCAGCAGGAAGCAAGCCGCAAGCTGGGTTATGGTGTGGGCATCACCATGAGCATTGCCCAGAAATTATACGAGCATGGGTTTATTACCTACATGCGTACCGATAGCGTGAATTTAAGCGAACTGGCCATTGGCGCAGCGCAAAGTTACATTACCGGGTCGTTTGGTAAACAATACAGCAATCCCAAACGCTATACCACTAAAAGCGACAGCGCACAGGAAGCGCATGAGGCCATCCGCCCGACCTATTTCGAAAATGTGGAAATTGACGGGACACCGCAGGAAAAACGTTTATACGAGTTGATTTATAAACGCGCCATTGCATCGCAAATGAGCAAGGCGCAGATCGAAAGGACCATTGCCCAGATCAACATCAGTACCTTACCCGATACGCTAACGGCAACCGGTGAAGTATTAAAGTTTGATGGTTTCTTAAAGGTATACCTGGAAAGCACGGATGATGAAACCGATGGTGAAAACAGCAAAATGCTTCCCCCTTTAAATGTAGGTGACAAGCTGCAGCTGATCAATATGGATGCGACAGAAAGGTATACACGCCCTGCACCAAGATACACAGAGGCAAGCCTGGTTAAAAAACTCGAAGAGCTTGGCATTGGCCGTCCTTCTACCTATGCGCCAACCATTTCAACCATACAAAAACGGGGTTACGTGGTGCGCGAAGACCGCGAAGGCAAAGAGCGTAACTTTACCACCCTTGTGCTGGAAAAAGGAAACATAAACCGTGAAGTAAAAAGCGAAAGATACGCCAGCGAAAAATCGAAACTTTTTCCAAGCGATATCGGCATGATCGTAACCGATTTTTTATCGAAACATTTTGATAAGATCATGGATTACAACTTTACGGCAAGTGTTGAAAAAGAATTTGACGGAATTGCACGCGGCCAGATCCAATGGAATAAAATGATCGAGCAATTCTACACCCCTTTTCATAAAGATGTGGAGCGCACGACCGAAACTGCGGAGAGACAAAGCGGTGAACGTTCGTTGGGGGTTGATCCCGTATCAGGAAAAAATATATATGCCAAGGTTGGCCGTTTCGGGCCATTTGTGCAATTGGGTGAAAATAGTGATGATGAAACACAGAAACCCCAGTACGGAAAACTATTGCAAAGCCAGCGCATCGAATCGATCACATTAGACGAAGCGCTGGAACTGTTCAAGCTTCCGCGTACGATCGGGGAGCATGAAGGCAAAGAAGTGTCTGTAAATGTGGGGCGTTTCGGTCCTTATGTAAAATGGGGCGAAGAGTTTATTTCATTGCCGCGTGGAGAAGAATTAATGGAAGTGGACATGAACCGCGCTGTTGAAGTGATCTCTGCCAAACAATCGGCCGATGCACC
>JAZKGM010000286.1:0-2422 GCA_040385895.1 Bacteroidota bacterium | reverse complement strand
CTAGGATTAACCGCGCAACAGATCGATTTTGTGAACCGCGTTTTAAACTCTAAACGTAAGGTGGTGTTAATGTGCAATGGCAATCCGTATATCCTCAATAGCTTCCAGTCGGCCCGCAATGTGATCATCTCTTACGAAGACCTGGAACTGAATAACCAGCTGGCTGCCGAAGTATTATACGGAGGCATTGACGCCAAAGGGAAAATGCCGGTTAGTGCAGGGCTTGCATTCCCGCTGGGAAGCGGGGTGGCTACGCAAAAGCTGGATCGTTTTGACTACGTGATCCCTGAAGAGGCAGCATTTCCGGGTGATGCATTTTATAAGCTCGACAGCCTTGCGCAAAATGCCATTGATAAGGGAGCAACACCGGGTTGCCAGGTGCTGGTTGCCAAAGAAGGTGATGTGGTCTACCAAAGATCGTTCGGGTATCATACGTATGACAATATTACTTCGGTAAAAAATTACCATTTGTACGACCTGGCTTCTTTAACAAAAGTACTTGCCACTACTTTAGCGGTTATGAAGCTGTACGATGACCATAAGATTAAGCTGGAGGATAAATTAAGTACCTATCTCCCTGAATTGGCCATGAGCAACAAAGATGAAATAACGGTTCAGGATGTGATGCTGCACCAGGCGGGTTTGCAGGCGTTCATTCCTTTTTATAAAAGTACGCTGATTGACGGAAAACCAAACCCGGTTATTTACCAGGCCACTAAAGACAGTGTTTATACCATACAGGTTGCGCCTTCCTTATTTATGCATGCCGATTATGAGCAGTTTTTATGGGATGCGGTGATCAACAGCGAGGTGAAACCCAAAGGAAATTATGTGTATTCCGACCTCGGTTTTATTTTGTTGCGCAAAGCCATAGAAAACATCAGCAACCAGCCGTTTGACCAATACGTGGATTCCATCATTTACAAGCCGCTTAATTTATCGAACCTTACCTTTAAACCCTTTGGCAAAATTAACAACGACTGGATCGTGCCTACTGAAATGGATACTTTTTTCCGCTGGCAATTGTGCAACGGAACGGTGCACGACCAAACGGCTGCTATGCTTGGCGGGGTGAGCGGCCATGCCGGGTTATTTGGCAGCGCCAATGATGTGGCCGTCATCATGCAGATGCTGTTGAACGGTGGGGAATATGCAGGCAAGCGTGTTTTGAAGGAAAGCACTGTTCAGCTGTTCACTAAAAAGCAGGGTAAAACGCGCAGGGGCCTTGGTTTCGATAAGCCGGAAACAGACAATAAAAAAGGATCTCCCACAAGCCGTTCGTGTTCGCCCGGAACTTTTGGCCATACCGGGTTCACCGGAACCTGTGCCTGGGCCGATCCCAAAAGCAAGGTGATCTTTATTTTTCTTTCGAACCGTGTTTACCCTTCGTCAGAGAATAAAAAGCTGATTGAAATGAACATACGTACGGATATGCAGGATGCGGTATACGATGCGGTGAGAAGGCAGGAGTGAGGGGACGTTACGGGAAGTTCATAGACCACAGTTCATAGAAGGGAGAATATGTCATTGCGAGCGGAACTTCGGTGCTCCGAAGTGAAGCAATCTCTTTTACGGTTTACGCATTACGGTTTACGGAATGCCGTTGCGTGCGAAGTCGCGCCCGAAGTGGGAAGTAAGGGATATAATTTTGAAACGAAGTTTAGCCAATTGCGATTTACGGGATACTTCCGCTGTGTTCTTTGTGTTTCCTTTGCGTACTTTGTGGTTCTATCAATTCGATTGAACAATACCAACAACTAATCACCAGATTATGGCCGATTCAACTTTTTTTAATGATGTGTATGAAGTCGTAAAGCTGATCCCGAAAGGGCGGGTTACCAGTTACGGGGCTATTGCAAAATACCTTGGCGCTGCCGGAAGCAGCAGGCTGGTGGGTTATGCCATGCATGGCGCTGCCGGGCTAAAAGATGTTCCTGCCCACAGGGTAGTGAACAGGATTGGCTTGTTAACGGGGAAGCATCATTTTAAAACGCAGACACAAATGCAGAAGCTGCTTGAAAAAGAAGGGGTAAAAGTTAAAGAAGATCGTGTGGTTGAGTTCAGGAAACTATTCTGGGACCCGATGGTCGAGCTTCATCTGTAAGTATGAAATGATCAACCTGATGATTAAGAACTGATAGGCTGCTGCGGGTTGAGGAAGCAGTAATAATACGATTCCCCGTTTAGCTTAGACTCGAGCCAGGCATTTAAGCTGATGTACTCCTTATCGCCAGGAATGTATTGCTTTAGGGATAAAAAATAAGCGCACTCTTTTTTAAGCTTGGTATTGGTTTTAACGGATACGTTCTTCAGCATTTTTTCAATGATCTTTAAAAACACTTCTTCGCGGTACAGGGTATCCCCGTTAAACAGGTCTGCATATTTTCGCTTGGTGCGGTTCAGCAGGTAAAGCGCGTAATCG
>JAZKGM010000285.1:0-5074 GCA_040385895.1 Bacteroidota bacterium | reverse complement strand
GAAGTTTGAAAGCCTTGAAATTGAGTTCAGCCTGGTAGGGCATTGCATTAAACGCATTGATTTTGATAACTGGTTGTTTGAAAAAGCACAGAAAAATACCGATGCTTCCATTTACCAGCAGGTGAAGGTGAAGGATGTGGGCGTGCATGAGAACCATGTGGAGGTAACATTGGATGATGGAACCTTGATGCAGGCAAAAGTATTGGTGGGCTGCGATGGCGCCCACAGCATAGCTGCCAAAAAGCTTGCGGGTTTTAAAGTGGATAAAAAACATTACAGTGGTGCCGTGCGCCAGTATTACAAAAATGTTAAAGGGTTGGAAGGCAATGCACTGGAGGTGTATTTTTTAAAAGGATACCTGCCCGGCTATTTCTGGATCTTTCCACACACCAATAACGAAGCCAATGTGGGCTTCGGAATGTTGAGCGATACCATTTCAAAACAAAAGATCGACCTTAAACAAAGCATGTCCGATATCATCCGTCATATTCCTGAGGTATGGGACCGTTTTAAAGACGCGGAGCCACTGGAAGATATTAAAGGATTTGGCTTGCCTTTGGGTTCAAAAAAACATGCGATAAGCGGCAATCGTTTTATGCTTTGCGGAGATGCAGCAAGCCTGATCGATCCGTTTAGCGGGGAGGGAATTGAAACCGCCATGGAAAGCGGCAAGTTCGCAGCCGAGCAGATCATCAAAAGTTTTGCAACGGACGATTTTGGTGCCATAACTTTAAAAGCCTACGATGAACGGGTATATAAAAAGATGTGGGGCAACTTTAAAAACCACTACTACCTGCAAAAAGTATTAAGCGACAGGGTGTGGCTGATCAATTCATTAATAAGTTTTGGTAATATTCCCTGGGTGAACAGGCAGATCCCTAAAGCATTTTATTAACCAGCACTGGAAACAGCGGGTTGTTTAAAACGCATCAGAACTTCAGTTCCAGGTCGGCCACGATCTGGTTATGCTCAATATGTTCTTCGATGATCCGTTCCACATCTTTCAGTTTCACGTTACCGTAATATGTTCCTTCAGGGTAAACAACCAAAGCCGGTCCGTTGCTGCACGCATCAATGCAACCTGTGCGTTGCGCCCGAACAGTGCCCTGCAACCCTTTTGATTTTAATACTTCCCTGAATTTATTCACCAGTTCCATCCCGCGTTCATCGCCACAGCAGTTTTTTCCGGGCGCTTTCTGGTTATTGCATATAAATATATGTTTATCGTATCTCATTTTCTTTCGTGTGCTGTATGTTATAATCATAATAAAGCATACAAATGTGCCTGAAAAGCAATCAAAAAACTATCACAAAAGTCAGTTGTTAAACACGGTGGATTAAAAATAGTATATTTGCGCCCACATTTATGGATTTAATTGAGCTTTTTTCGAGGCCTGAGTCATGGCTCTCGCTTATCACGCTTTCGGTCATGGAAATCGTTTTAGGCATCGACAACGTTATTTTCATTTCACTTGTTACTTCAAAATTACCCGTTCAAAATCAGAATAAGGCAAGGCGTTTAGGCTTATTCCTGGCCCTTTTTATCAGGGTGATCCTGTTATCGTTCATCAGTTACATTGTTAACGAAATGACGGAGCCTATTTTAAATGTATTCGGACATGGCTTAAGCTGGCGCGATATCATTCTTCTTGCGGGTGGTTTATTCCTCTTATATAAAAGTACACTGGAGATCTACGAAATGCTGGAGGTGGATCATGAAGAAAACACCAAAAAGGCCAATCAAACCTTTTGGAATGTGGTGTTGCAGGTTATTGTCATTGATATCGTGTTCTCTTTCGATTCGATCATTACAGCTGTTGGCCTGGCAAAAGACCTTCCTATTATGATCAGTGCGGTGATCATCTCCATGGTCATCATGCTGTTCTTCTCTTCGGTTATCGCAAGGTTTATTGATAAGCACCCGAGTATAAAATTACTTGCACTGGCATTTTTATTAACCATTGGTATGCTGCTTGTTGCCGAAAGTTTCGGGCAGCATGTGTCGAAAGGATATGTATACTTCGCCATGGCTTTCTCTATCGGGGTCGAACTGCTTAATATGCGCCTGCGCAAAAAATCGGATAACCCGGTTAAGCTTAAAGATATTTATAAATAGTGGAAGCCCTTGCGGAATTGACAAAAGTAAAGTTCACCGATTGGGGCCTTATT
Source organism: Bacteroidota bacterium (assembly GCA_040385895.1). Lineage (GTDB taxonomy): Bacteria > Bacteroidota > Bacteroidia > UKL13-3 > UKL13-3 > UBA6183. The sequence goes on along the minus strand of JAZKGM010000285.1, from coordinate 2,905 downwards.
GCCTATGATGAGGCATGGGCCAGGCAGGAAGTGCTGTTGAAGCAAAAAACCGACCTTAAGTTTTTAAACCGCAACCTTCCCGGATCAGAATACGAAGCACCTGCCAACGACCTGGTGTTTTGCGAGCACCCGCATGTGTATACCTTAGGCAAAAGCGGCAGCGAAAATAACCTGCTTATTGATGAAACGTTTTTACAAAAGATTGGTGCTACGTATGTTGCTGTTAATCGTGGTGGCGATATTACTTACCATGGCCCGGGGCAGGTGGTGGGCTATCCTGTTTTAGACCTCGAACAGTTCTTCACCGATATTCATAAATACCTGCGCCTGCTCGAAGAAGCGGTGATCTTAACCCTTGCTGAATATGGGCTTAAAGGCGAACGTTACGAAGGCTATACAGGTGTGTGGCTGGATGCTTCCATTCCTTCAAAGGCCCGTAAAATATGCGCAATGGGCGTACGCTGCAGCCGTTGGATCACCATGCATGGCTTTGCTTTAAATGTAAATACTGATCTTGATTATTTTAACCACATCATACCTTGTGGTATTGATGATAAACAGGTGACTTCGCTGCAAAAAGAGCTTGGCCGCGAGGTAGATATGCAAGAAGTGAAACAAAGCCTGAAAACAACGATCGCTTCTGTTTTTTCAATGGAGCTGGTCTGATTAAATACCCAAAAATATGTTTACCGGAATTATCGAACAAACGGGCCGACTGACAAGTATAACGGAAGAGGGCACCAACAAACATTTTACCGTTGAAGCAGCATTTACACCTGAGCTTAAAATAGACCAGAGCGTTGCGCATAACGGGGTGTGCTTAACGGTAGTGAAAATTAACGGGAACCAATACACGGTAACAGCTATTGATGAAACCCTTAAAAAAACGAACCTGGATGATGCAGCTGTTAACGACACCATGAACCTGGAGCGCTGCATGCAGGCAAATGGCCGGTTTGACGGGCACATTGTGCAGGGACATGTGGATTCAACAGCAAGATGCACGGCTGTGAAAGATGAAAACGGAAGCTGGCTGTTTTCTTTTCGTTTGTCTGAGCCATCCGATGCCAGGTTTATAGTAGACAAAGGATCCATCTGTGTAAACGGGATCAGCCTTACCGTGGTTCAATGCGTAGAAGACATGTTCAGTGTGGCGATCATTCCATACACCTTTGAACATACGAATTTAAAAAATGTAAGAACCGGGACCCGCGTAAATATTGAATACGATATTATAGGCAAGTACATTGCAAAAATGACTTCCCCGAAATAGTTTCAAACCGGGTGTGGCTTAATTTGTACATTTGATTCATAGCATGAGCATTCAATCCATCGTTATATTAGGTTCCGGCAATGTGGCAACTGTGCTGGGAATGGCTTTAAAAGAAGCAGGGTTGACCATTGCCTGTGTATACAGCAGGAACATGGCTCATGCAAAAACACTGGCCAATCAGTTACAAACTGCTTTTACTAACCAGTTGCACGCCATTCCGCCTGGTGCCGACCTGTACATACTTGCGGTAAAAGATGAAGCTTTAAGCGAGATCTCGGGTGAATTGTCTGTTAATGGGATAGTAAGCCATACATCGGGAGCAACCCCATTAAACGTGCTGAAAAAGCATAAAAGGGCAGGGGTGTTTTATCCCTTGCAAACCTTCAATAAAAATACAGGAACAGATTTATTGCAAGTTCCTTTTCTGATCGAATCATCATCGCCCGGTGATGAAATCGTTTTGCTTGAGCTGGCAAAAAAGCTAAGCAACACGGCTATTCCGGCTACTTCGCAGCAGCGCCAGGGCCTTCATGTGGCAGCTGTTTTTGCCAATAATTTTACCAATCATTTACTGGTTGTTTCCAAGCAGATCATGGATGCAAGCGGGCTTCCGTTCGAACTGCTCAAACCGCTCATTCAGCAAACCATCAACAATGCATTGGCCAATGATCCGGCAACGGTGCAAACCGGCCCTGCAATGAGGTACGACCACCAAACCATACAAAGCCACCTGCAGTTGCTGGGTACAAACCCCGATGCGGAAAAAATATACCGTTTGATTACAGAAAGCATCCAAAGATTTCACCCCGAAAAACCGTAAATTGCCATTGATTAAAAAATGTAAATGAGTATTGCACACGAAGTTTTAAACCGGATAAAATGTTTTGTATTTGATGTGGATGGCGTGCTTACCGATGGAACTGTACTTGCGTTGGAAAGCGGGGAGCAAACGCGGAGCTTTAATATTAAAGACGGGTATGGAATTGAAAAAGCATTACAGGCAGGGTATAAAGTAGCCATTATAAGCGGGGGCAACCAAACGGGTGTACGTAAAAGGCTGGAGTTTTTAAAGATCAGCCATATTCACCTGGGTGTTAAAGATAAGGTGGTAACGCTTGATGCACTTTGCAATGAGTTGTCGCTTACCCCGCAGGAAATACTTTTTGTTGGTGACGATCTTCCCGATTATGATGTGATGAAAATATCGGGTTTGCCTTGCTGCCCTGCAGATGCAACGCACGAGATTAGGGAGATATCCATGTATGTTTCAACGCATAATGGCGGCAATGGATGTGTGCGGGAAATTATTGAAATGGTGATGAAGAAGCATGGAACCTGGCGCAAGTTTGACGTGGAGAATATTAATAATTAAAGCGATTAAGAAATGGGGAGTGGTGAGTAAGCAAATGGGAAAGTGGGCAATTAGCAAGTTTGTTTCCATCATCAAACCTTCTGTGACCTTTCCCGCTATGGTGGGGCAAATCGTGGTTTTATCATAAAGCCACAAACCAATTACTCCTACCAATAACCAACAATTAATAACCAATAAATAACAGGAACAAAGCAATGAAGAAATACCTGATTATAATATGTGTATTGTTGAGCGCACTTTTTGCCAGGGCAAACCGCGTA
>JAZKGM010000284.1:0-2693 GCA_040385895.1 Bacteroidota bacterium | reverse complement strand
GCCTGCCACAAGCTATAGGTATAAAAAACGTGTTTATGGTTTACATCCTGCAACAAACTCAACCCTTCACACCCCGGGAATGAAGCAATGAACGTTTTGCTTTGTTCAAACACTTTCATAAAATCATCCACCTTTTCGGGCATAAACGATAAACGCACTATCCTGTTAATCATATTTGTTTTTCAATAATAACCTGGTCGCCCAGCTTCAATCCAAGCAGGCTTTTTCCTTTTCCTCTATTTATGGCTATTTCGAGCCAACCTTTGTCGTTAAACACAGCCACACCCATACCTGCCGAAACTTTTGCATAGTTCGTTTCCACCTGTTCTAAAAACTCTTTCCGTTTGTAATAGATGCGATATTGACTTTCACCTAACCATTGTTCAAACTGCTTTTTATTCAGGTTAGAAACCGCATTATCGTATCCATCTACATGTACAATGGAAGCGCGGATCTGCAAGGATTCAACCACAGGCCTGAGGCTGTCAACAACAACCCGGGGAGTTCCCTTTTGTGCAAAATCACTTATTGGCGACTTATTAAAGATGCGGGCAGCCAGTTTGGTGAAAATATTTTTTTCGGGAGAAAGGTCTGCAACATCATATAGTTCTTTCTTTACCACATACACTTCGTCCCAGGTTTCATCCATCATGGATAAAAAACCATTATCGGCACAGATCACCCAATTGTTCCCGGACTTCGCGATCAATATCTCATTATATAAAATAAGGCTGGTATCTACCGCAATGAGGTGAACGGTTTCGTGTTCAAAATCATCCATACAGCTTTTTACCAAAAAAGCCGCCTGCACCAGGTCGTAGCAAGGGAGGTTGTGTGAAATATCCACCAACACAATTTCGGGCAATAATGCATACAATTTCGCCTTTAAGCCAGCGGCATAGTATGTATTTGCTCCGTAATCGCTTGTTAGTGTAATAATTCCCATTTAAGCTGTTTAGAATTTAGCTGTATTTTACTGTCCGCAATTTGCTAAAATTTACGCGGTACGCTACTTTTTTTAATACACATCAAACATATATTTGTTTAGAAAGTTATTACATAAAGGACAACAGCTAAATCTTACATTTTGATTCAAAAAGAAATAACAATAGAAGGTGCCGAACCAACAGATGTATTGGGCATAAACAATAAAAACCTTAAACTGCTGCAGCACCATTTTGCAAAATTAAAAATCGTATCGCGTGGCAACCAGCTCTTTGTAAATGGCGAGATCCGTGAGATCGAAAATTTCGAGAATGACCTGCACCGCCTCATCAAGCTGAGTAATAAGCACGGCATGCTGGATCAGAACCTGATCGAAACCGTTTTGGGAAAGCAGGAACTTGAAAAAGCAGAGCTCACCAACGACCCTGCGAAGGAAAATGATGTTATATTATATGGCAACAGCGGTAAAATAATCCGTGCAAAAACGCCCAACCAGAAAAAAATGGTGGAGCTGATGAACGATAATGACATCTTGTTTGCTATAGGCCCTGCAGGAACCGGGAAAACATATACTGCAGTTGCCCTTGCCGTGAGGGCTTTGAAGAATAAAGAAATCAAACGCATCATCCTTGCCCGGCCAGCAGTGGAAGCCGGTGAGAACCTCGGTTTTTTGCCTGGCGACCTGAAAGAAAAAATAGACCCGTATTTACGACCTTTGTATGATGCACTGGATGACATGATACCGGCCGAAAAACTGAAGCAGTACATTGAATCGCGGGTGATCGAGATTGCACCCATGGCATTTATGCGTGGCCGTACCCTGGATAATGCGTACGTCATTCTTGATGAGGCGCAGAATGCCACCGATCTTCAGCTGAAAATGTTTTTAACACGCATGGGCCCCCATGCCAAGTTTATTATAACGGGTGATCTTACCCAGATCGATCTCCCTAAAAAATCACAATCAGGTTTACTGAAGGCTTTAACCATACTGGATGGAATTGAAGGCATCCATTTTGCGTACCTTACCTATGAGGATGTGGTGAGGCATCGCCTGGTAAAAGACATTATCAAGGCATACGACCGCGAGCAAAAAACGGGCGAATAAATCCTTATTTCGGTTAAATTCGCACCCTTACATTTTATGTAAACTATGGAAAACGCAATCGTATCAACCAATTATTTCTTTAAACACCAGAAACATTTTTACCGGGGCAAGGTAAGAGACGTATACAATATTGGAGATAAGCTCCTGGTGATGGTGGCCTGCGATCGCATCAGTGCTTTTGATGTGGTGCTCAAAAGGCCTATTCCCTATAAAGGGCAAGTGCTGAACCAGATCGCTTCCCACTTTTTAGACATGGCTGCTGCCATTGTTCCGAACTGGAAGATCACAAGCCCTGATCCCAATGTAACCATAGGCCACATGTGTACCCCTTACAAGGTGGAAATGGTGATCCGGGGTTACCTGGCCGGCCATGCCTGGCGCGAATACAAAGCGGGAAAACGCGAGGTGTGCGGGGTTGCTATGCCTGACGGCTTAAGGGAAAATGACAAACTTCCTGAACCCATTATCACCCCAACGATTAAGGCAAGCCACGGGCACGATGAAGACATTAGCCGCGAAGACATTTTAAAAAGCGGGCTGGTGAACGAAGCCGATTATTTGGTTTTGGAAGACTATACGCGCAAACTATTCCAGCTTGGTACTGAAACTGCCGCAGCCCAAAACCTGATCCTGGTTGATA
>JAZKGM010000283.1:26194-28199 GCA_040385895.1 Bacteroidota bacterium | reverse complement strand
CGAAAAGAATAATTCGGGATTTGAGGTGGAGCGAAGTTCGGATGGAAGAACCTTTGGAAAGATCGGGTTCATAAAAGGCACCGGAAGTACAACTGATTATAATGAGTACAGCTATACAGATGCTGATGCTTTTAAAGCTACCGGAATACATCAATTGTATTACCGATTAAAACAGGTTGACTTAAACGGTGACTTTACATACAGCAACACGGTTTTGTTATGCATTAACAATAATGTTATTGCATCTATGCAGGTAACTGCTTACCCGATCCCGTTTAAAGACGCATTCACTATACGTATTGTTTCGCCAGTGGCTGAAATGGCAGATATAGAGATCAGCAATGCGCAGGGATCACTGGTCAGCTCCCGGGCAGTATCTCTTGCAGAGGGTGAAAATATATTAAAGGCACAAAACCTTATTGAACAAGAGCCGGGCATTTACTTTATTAAAGTAGTTACAGCAACAGCTTCAGAAGTTATAAAGGTGATGAAAGAAAACAGGTAGTAACACCTACCATTGCCGCCATCCTGTCAATGAGCATTATTTGGCATCAACCCACCATTTAAGCGAAGGATAGCTTTTATCAAGCAGCACCGGTTCACCAATTAAGGGGGTGGTTACTTTTATGCCTTTTGCTTCCGCTTCCCTGGTCACGCGCTCCAGGGGTTCTTTCCAGGGATGCAGCGCAAGCGTGAATTTACTGTTATGCACCGGCATCAGCACCTTTGCTTTCAGGTCGGTAGCGGCTTGTGCTGTTTCTTCCGGCATCATATGAATATTGTGCCAGTACGCATTATACTGCCCGCATTCCAGCAATGCAATATCAAATGGGCCATGCTTTTCACCTATTTCTTTAAAGTGCTTGTCGTACCCGCTATCACCTCCCAGGTAAAATTTATGGGTTGGGGTTTGCAGGATGTATGAAGCCCACAGTGTTTTTCCCCGTTTAAATTTCCTTCCGCTAAAATGACGTGCAGGAGCTGCAATAAATGTAAACCCGCTGTCCATTTCCTGTTGTTCACCCCAATCGAACTCGGTAATTTCTTTAGGGTCAATGCCCCAGTACTCCAAATGTGCACCAACACCCAGGCTGGTGTAAAAATGTTTCGTTTTAGGGATCAGTTTCAGGATGGTTTTATAGTCCAGGTGATCGTAATGATCATGGGTGATCAGCACGGCATCAAGTTCAGGCATATCATCAACCGAATAGGTGTTGCTGCCCTTGTAGTTGCCCCCGAAAAAACTTACAGGCGATGCGTTGCCGCTCAGCACAGGATCGACCAGGATGTTTTTACCGTTTGTTTTAATAAGATAGGATGAATGCCCGAACCAGATGATTACCGGTACAGTATCATTGAATTGTTTAAGGTCGGTGCGGACAGAAGGCAGGTCCTCCAAAGGTTCTTTACCGATCACTTTTTTAAAGTACTCACCCAATATTTTGGTCATTGTTACCCCTTCGGCCATAACCGGGGTAAAGCTCTGGTTCTGAAAAGCCCCGTCCTTATAGTTTGGCGATTTTAAGATTCGTTCAAGCCTTGCGCCTTTCGGATCAACACCAAAGGTTTTTTGCTGCATAAATAAAAATCCGCTTCCGCCAAGGGTTGCCAGTATTGCAAATAATATGATCATAATTCGTTTTGAACGTTTCACGGCTGCAAGGTTACGGATTAGTTAAACAGGCTGCTGGTTTTTTAGGTGAAACCATTTGGCCGATAGGTGAATGCTACAAAACCGGAAGTAGTGAATATATTTGAACGCATGATCAATACCGGGCATCGGTTAACGTATTTTGACGGCTTACGCGGAGTGGCTGCCTGTATGGTCTTTTTCAGTCATTTGCTGTGTGCATTTTATCCGGCCACCAATACAGGCCTTACAAGCCAGGTGCATATCACGGGTAATGCGGAGCTGTTTATGCGCAATACCCCTTTTAATGTATTGTTTAACGGAGAGCTGGCCGTGTGCATCTTTTTTGTCATAAGCGGCTATGTGCTCAGTCAT
>JAZKGM010000283.1:20134-26184 GCA_040385895.1 Bacteroidota bacterium | reverse complement strand
CAATGCGGTAAAAAGATATCCCCGGTTAATGTTATTGGTTTGGGTAAGTGTGCTGGTGAGTTTTGCACTTCAGCAATTGGATCTTTATGATACCGCTGAAACAGCCACGCTTACAAGATCTTTGTGGTTGCAGGAGTTGTTTCATAACGCACAATCGTTTACCGGGTTACTCAAAAATATAGGGTACGAACAGTTCTTAGCGCACAATACCCCTACACCGCTTAACCCTGTGCTATGGACCATTTCAACCGAGCTGAAGGGCTCCCTCCTTGTATTCTTTATCCTCTTGATCGCCCCTAAAAGCAAATGGAGGTATGCCATTTATGCAGCATTTCTATTGTACTATTTTAAAGGCCATTTTGTGCTGTTTATTTCCGGAATTATACTGGCCGACCTTGGCAATTCGCAATTGCGACAATTAAAGATCTCATGGACAGGATGGGCGCTGCTTGTATTAATAAGTTTGTGTTTTGGCAGTTATAAAATTGGAAGTGAATTGACCATATGGCAATGGATGGAGCCGCTTGAGAAAATAACAAAACCCAATTTTATAGGGGCTGTTTCTTTATTGTTCCTGGTGTGCTATCATTCCAAACTACAGGAAGCATTAAACAAAGCGCCCGTACAATGGCTGGGTAAGATTTCTTATGCTTTATACCTCTTTCACCTGCTTATTGTTTGTGAGTTGGTATGCCCGCTGTTCAATCTTATTTATCAGTTTTCAGGCAATTATCATGCATCGGCCTTTGTTGCTATGGCTTGCGCTATTCCGGTAACGTTTTTTATTTGCCGGTATGCGTTCACCCCTTTAGATGAATGGAGCGTTGCCATATCGAATCGATTAGGGAACAGGGCGAGCAGATTGCTTAATGGCTGATCAGTATTTTGCTTACCGCAGATGATCCGTTTTGTTTATCCGCTACCTTTATAAAATACAAGCCATTATTGAGCTGTTCCAGGTTGATCGGTCCTTTTGGATCAGCAGCAGAGAAAACCTCCTTGCCTGCCAGGTCGAAAACAACAACCGTAAACCCTTTAAAGGTTTCTGCTTTTATCGAGATCAGCCCCGAAGAAGGATTCGGATATACGCTAACCTGTAATTTTTGCTGTGTATTTTCTTTCAGGCCAACCGGTGGCGGATCGATCCACTTGCCAACCAAAGGCCTCATCATCAATGCTCCCCAGCCTTCCGCACTCGGGCGCCACAGGCCATCTACATAATAGCTCATCTCCGGGTTGGGGGCATACTGGTCGTTCACCTTATAGTTAAGGTCGAGCCCTACATTTAGCGGAAAGATCTGGTTTTGCTCCCATCCTATGTATACCTCGTTCTGCACATACACCGGGTTTTCGAATTTTACATAATGAAACCCGTTACGTGCACTGAAATACATGGCACGGGCAGGAATACTCAGCAGTTCGGTTTCGGGACTGATGCTGCTCCATACCTTGAGGCTAAAAGGCAATGTGCTTACATCCATGGTGCTTCGGTTAAAGCTCACGCTTATTCCGTATAAGCTATCCGGTTTTGAAAATGCGTACCTCAGGGCAACTTTACCAAAACCTTCAAGGATTCCATAGCCTGCTTCTGCAGTCCCATCGTCATACGCATAATAATTGCCCATGTAAGTAGGTTGCCATACGGTATCATTGGCGCGTAACTCATCAAAGGTGGTACCAATGCGCGTGTAAAACCTGGAGTGAAGCAAAGCCGAGTCGGTATTGTAAAAGTTGTTAACGGTTATCGTTCTTTTTACACTGCCAACCTGGGTAGATTGTGGTGCAAAATTATTAAACAGGTTTCCGAAGGTATCCAGCCTGTTAAATTCCTGGTCGAAAACCTCGCGGCCATAATTAACAGCATAGGTTTGCAGGCTATTGTTATTTACGGTAACATATTGGGAGTCGGACAGGAACGATGCAGGAGATTGTTTGAAATGAGGGTATGGAACAGCGCTGTATTTTTTAAATAACGGGGATGGGTAATCACGGATGGCCACATCGAGGATCACATCAGAAGAGGTGCGGGAATCATCCAGGTATACATAGTCGAGGTGCCAATGGGTAAGGTTCCCGGTGCGGCTTCCTATGTTGCGGAAACGCAATTGAAAATCATCGTGCAGGTAAATGCGCGGTATGAGCATGCGTACCTGTGTAAAGGTGGTTGTTGAAAACCCGGCAGGAGAAACCCTCCACAAAAGCCGGAATGAATCTGTTGATGCCGCATTGAAGCGGGCTTCCAGGATAAGCGAATCTGAATTTGTTGGCGCATGGCCAAGGCCCTTAGGCTGAACATAAAAGCTTAAATACACCGAATCAGATTCGCTTAAGCCATGCAGGTTTATCGGTTTTGAAGTAAGGGTATCACAATAGCCCTTCCCTGTTCCGTATGGCTCTCCAAGCCTGTTAAGCCCGTCAAACGTTGCTACTTTAATGCTGGGTGGCGCTATGGGGTAATTATGGTTTACAAACACCAGCTTGTTTGTCCATTTTTCCTGGTCGGGATAAACAGATGAAGCCGAGAAATCGTCAAGAAAAGGAAGGATGATCTTTTTGCCCACATGAAAGCCGCTTACCAGCCATTTCAGCGTATCACTCACCGTACTATTGCTCCTTGCAATAACACGGTACTGGAAATCATTGTGGTTAAAACGGTTTCCGTTCACATTGCGGATAAAGGTATTCCAGGTATTGGCTGCGCCTGCGCTCACCGTTAACTGGTTCACCCATATTCCCCCGTTGTTTTTAAACTGCAGGATCAGGGAGTCTGTGTTCTGCGTGGAAACAGCCCTGTAATAAAACCGGAAGAAAACAGAATCTCTTGGTGCCAACACCGACAGATCGAACGAATTGGATTGGATGGTATCGTTAAATCCGTTGTTGTACAAGGCCCCGTTCTCATCGTAAGCATCTAGCTTCACCAGGTTGCCCCATTTTATATCGTATCCCCCGGTCACACTTCCCTGCATTTTACTCCAGGTGTTGCGGTAGGTATAAACCGTGTCCCATAAAATGTTCTCATAAAATGGCAATTGCTGCTTAAACGAAAAAATAAAATTACTGAGGGTGAAGGTTTGTGTATTGGAAGCAGAAGCATCCGAATAACTTACAAAACGTAATTTAAACGAGGCATGCTGGTAAAGCAGGCCCAATGAGAAAGGAAAAGAAATATTCCTTTCTGCAGCCATGATCGGTACCGAGATCCAGATGTTATCCCACTCACCGGCCGAGTTATAGGCCTGCAGCACCAATGAATCACCGGCCTGCCAGGTTGCACCTGTAGAATAGTCGAAATACACATAGCAGCTGTCTGCAAAGTCAACAAAATTAAAAACTTTGCTGCTTAACAGGTCTGTAATGCCTTTACTTCCGTCTGCACCTCTATAGGTAACACCCGAAAAATCCTGGGCATTAAAAACAGCCTTTTTTTGCTGAACCGTTACATTACTGTCTGCCCAGTAAAAAGTATCGGGGCGCGATTTTACAAAATGTTCGGTAACGGGGAAATGAACAGGCCTGTTCGGTGCTTTTTTAGCCAGCCTGGTGCTTACAGGTTCTTGTTTGGCATACGATTGCAGAACAGGATTATTCTCTAAAGGGAGAATGCCTTCACGTTGTGCAAAAACACCAATGGAACAAATGGCGCCTGCTAACAGTAAGAATATCTTTTTCATTAAATTATTGCCTCAAAAATAAATCAACAGACTGGCCTTCCTGTATGGTTGCCCCGTCTGTAAACGCAGGATTTTGCCTGCTAACCGTTGCTGATGTGCTGTCGGAAACAGCGCCCAGGTAAACCACTGATCCCAACCTTAACGAAGAACTCTGCAGCAAATTATGTGCTTCTTTCAGTGTTAAGCCGCTTAGATCAGGTAAATCAATGTTTTCACCATTAAGGCCATTCCCCAGCACCAGGTCAACAGCACTGCCTTTGGGAATTTTTGTGCCCGGCTGAACGCTCTGGTTATGGTACAATACATCCAGGATAACATCTTTAGCAATGTCGGGCTTATAAATAAACTTGTCGGCTTTTAAGCCGGAAGTGGCCAGGATGGCCTGGGCCTGGCGCAACGAAACATCGAGCAGGTTGGGTAAGCTTACTTTAGGGGCGCTGTTGGAGTTGATGGTGATGTACACCATACGGCCTTCCTTTACGCGGCTTTTGGCCAGCGGGTTTTGCTCCAGCACGCTCAATTTTGGCTTATCATCAAAATACAAAGAGTCGCTTATGGTAACCCGCAGTTGCCTGGATTCCAGCACACGAATGGCGTCTTCTATTTTCAGCCCCCTGATATCGGGTACTTCCAATGCTTCGCCATGCCGGGTATATCCTTTTAAAACAAAGGCAATGGTTGTAACAAAAGCAAACACTATGATAAAGATAACCAGTAAATTTATCCCTAAAACCTTAAAAAAATTCATGCATTGATAAGTGAGCGGTAAATATAATCAACTTCGATAAAATGAGCCAACATTATCCGGAAAGCTGATCATTTTATGATCATATTAAACCGGCATCTCCAGGCAAAACCGGCTGCCGTCTTCAGGGTTTGACTGAACGGTGATCGTTCCGTTCATCTGCCGGGCCAGTTCCATGCAGATCTTCAGCCCCATTCCGAACCCTTTTTCGCTGGCCGTTCCTCTTGTGGTTTTGTATGACGATTCATTCAGTAACAAGGTTATTTCTTCTTCCGTTATCCCCGTGCCTTCATCGCACACACAAATAAGTACCTTTGAATCGTATTGGTGATACTCTATCCAAACGCTTCCATGCTTATGTGTAAACTTAATGCCATTTGATACCAGATTATATAAGATAATATGCAGTAGATGAGGGTCGGCGTTCAGAAAAACATCTTCTCCGATAGTAGAAGTGCTCAGCTCGATTTTTTTCTCTTTTGCTGTTTTTTCAAATTGCCGGAAAACACCTGTGATCAAGCCGTTAAATTCCACCTTTTCCTTCTTTACCTCCCATCCTTTCATCTGGGTCTTAGCCCAATGTAAAAGGGTTTCCATTAAGATAGTGGTTTGCTCAAGCTCCGCCTGCAGCTGGTGGTGCATCATTTCCTTTTTTTCGGAACTCAGGTTTGGGTTGTTGATCAGCATAAGCAAGGAATGGAGCGAGCTTACCGGTGCCCGAAGATCGTGGGATACCACGGCAAAGAGCTTATTCTTAACCTGGTTCACCTGTTCCAGGTCGGCATTTTGCGTTTCGATCGCCTTTGCCTGCGCGGCAATTTTGGTATTGAGCTTTCCGGTACGCACATACAGGAACCAGATAAAAACAATAAAGCCTCCGAATGTTAAGATGGTGGCCCACAAATAATAAGACCGCTGCTTTTCCTCTTCAATCCGTGTATTTGCAGATGTGATCTCTTCATCCTTTTTATCCGATTCGTATTTTTCTTTGATCTCCTTCACCACTTCTTCTTTTTCAATACTATACAGGCTGTCGTTTAATGCGGCAGCCTCGGTAAATATGCTGTAGGCCATCTCGTATTTTCCAAGCTTTGCATAGGAAATATGCAGGTACTTGAGCGATTGCGATTGTGCCTGCAACAATCCTTTGCTTTTTGCCAGCTCAAGCGATTGGCTGGCATATTCAATGGCCTCTCTATAGTTTTGAGTGCTCAGCCTTATTTCAGCCAGCGAGTTAAGTACATTTACTTCATAATTTATCTGCTTAAACGAACGGGTGAGTGTCAATGCCTGTTGAAGATACTTTTCGGCCTGGTCATACTTCTTCAGGTCGCCATATAAAATGCCAATATTACAATACACCCCGCTAACAAGCACATTACCCGAGGCTTCAAACTCTTCGCGCGCTTTATCATAATAATACAAAGCAGAATCCAGCTGCTTCGTGTTTTTATACGTTACAGCCAGGTTCGAGTATATGTTACCGATGCTCATGGCGCTTTCTTCTTTTGTTTGCCTGAAGATCCGGGAACCACAGGCCGATGAGAGCCGTGATGCCCATCGTGTCCGGATCGCGCCCGATCGCGCGGCAGGCTTCGCCGATTTTGTTGATTGGCTCGACCATTGTTTCA
>JAZKGM010000283.1:18627-20124 GCA_040385895.1 Bacteroidota bacterium | reverse complement strand
AATCGCTGATGGCATTATACAATGCTCCCAGGTTGTTGTACAAAGCCAGCTTAAAGCGGTTATCGTTTATTTCGTCTGCAACCACAAGCCCTTTGTAATACATTTCTGTAGAGAGCTCGTAATTGCCTTTTCTTTTTTGGATGATGCCCTGGTTGAGGTAATAATGAATAAGCCCCAGTTTATCATCGTTTTTTTCAGCTGATTCCTTAACGAGTTTTAGCAGCAGCTCTGCCGAATCGTATTGCGATTCATTGATCATGATGACCAGTTTCAATACATTGTTCCGTGCTTCCGAAAACCTGTAGCCACTTTTCAAGGCCGCCCGTTCGATCACTGCTGCCAGTTCATCCACCTTTTCAGGTTCAACATAAATAAGGCGTGTGGCCACTCGCATGTAGTCTTCAATAGACCGGGAAGTGGGATGCTTTTCCAACAGGCTTGCCATGCTATCCACCTGCTGCTGCAGGCGTTCTTTTTGAGCAGATGCAATCAGGGCGATGAAACAAAATATAAAAGCAAAGCAGTACTGTTTCATTATTAACGGGGTTGATAAAGCGTATTCAATTGCTGCATTAAAAGGCCGGTATCAAACTTTGCCAGTTGCTTGCTCACCTTAGCTGTGTTAAAGTCCGAATGAAGCATTTTTTCGATCAGCCCGCTCAACTGTTGCTCATTTCCCGTTTCAAAATATGTTACCGCATCCCCTCCCACTTCCGGTAAACTGGATGTGTTTGCCACGATCATGTTGGTGCTGCTTTTCAGCCCTTCCAGCACGGGAATTCCAAAGCCCTCAAATTCGCTGGCATATACGGACAATGCAGCCATCTGGTAAAATGCAGGAAAATCGGTGAATGCTGCACCTTCAATAAACTTTACTTTCTCCTGCAGCTGATGTTCGGCAATGTATTGGTGAAGCTGCTCCGCATATTCCGTTTGCCTTCCTACAAAAACCAGGTTTAAACCAACATTCGCCCGGTGAAAAGCCCTTAAAACGGTGAGCTGGTTTTTACGTTGTTCAATAGTACCTATGCAAACAATGAACGATGAAGGAAGCTTATATTTTGCTTGTACCTCCTGCCTTTCTTTATCACCCACGCGATGCCCAAACTGCCTGTCGCAACCCTGGTACACCACTTTTATTTTTCCGCGATCGATCCCAAAGAATGAAATAAGGTCCTCTGCCGTTTGATTGCTGGCAGCAACCACTGTGTCAGCATGAACACATGCTGTTTTAAATTTGCGTTTATATATCGCACGATCAATAGACTTATAATAATGCGGGTAACGCATAAAGATCAGGTCGTGGATCGTCACCATTTTACGGCCTTTAAATGCGTCAATATTTGCGGGCAGTTCATTGCTCAACCCATGAAATACATCCAGGTTAAGCTTGTTACTTAAGGCGGTTAGCGCATATGTACGCCACAACGATTTAAACGTTCTTCCCAAAAAATGTTGAGGGGTAATGATATGAACGTTATCATACCCTTGCATAAA
>JAZKGM010000283.1:1233-18617 GCA_040385895.1 Bacteroidota bacterium | reverse complement strand
CGGAAACTCCTTTGCCATTCCTTCAATAACAAACCGCGAATAATTGCCCAAACCGGTTTGGTTATTAAACGCACGCTTGGCATCGAAACCGATACGAAGTTTTGAATGCTGAATTTTGAATGTTGAATGATCTGAACCCATTTTATGCGACTATTTTTTGATGACTAATGAATTCAAAATCCATCATTCAAAATTCAAAATTTTCTTAAACCGCTACGCTATGCTCTCTTAACGAGTCATTCAGCGAAGTTTTTTTATCGGTAGATTCTTTTCGCTTGCCAATGATCAGTGCACAGGGAACCTGGTATTCGCCAGCAGGAAATTTCTTGGTGTACATGCCCGGGATCACCACGCTGCGCGAAGGGACAATACCTTTATACTCCACCGGTTTGTTGCCGGTCACATCAATAATTTTTGTGCTCATGGTTAACGTTACCCCGGCACCCAGCACGGCTTCTTTTTCTACACGAACCCCTTCTACAACAATACAGCGCGAGCCGATAAAACAATCGTCTTCAATAATAACAGGCGCAGCCTGAACGGGTTCAAGCACCCCGCCAATTCCAACGCCTCCGCTTAAATGCACGTTTTTACCGATCTGCGCGCAGCTTCCCACTGTGGCCCAGGTATCCACCATGGTGCCTTCATCTACATAAGCGCCAATGTTTACATAGCTCGGCATCAGGATAACCCCGCGTTGTAAAAAAGCTCCGTAACGGGCCAAAGCATGCGGAACAACGCGTACCCCCTGTGCGGCATAATTCGTTTTCAACTTCATTTTATCATGGAACTCAAACGGTCCCACTTCTATGGTTTCCATTTGGCGGATGGGAAAATACATGATCACAGCCTTCTTTACCCAGTCGTTCACCTGCCAGCCACCATCAATGGGTTCTGCCGTGCGCAGCTTGCCTTTATCAAGCGCTTCTATCACCTCTTCAATGGCTTGCCGGGTTATTGTATCTTTTAATAGTTCCCGGTTTTCCCAGGCCTGCTCTATGGTTTGCTGTAAGCTCATTATTTGGTGTGGTTTTTATATTGCCGTGAAATAAACATTAAGTATCTGTAACTACAAACCCTGTGTTGTAAAGTGTTAAAATTAAGGTGTAAATTTGTGTGATGTAGTAATGATCGCACTGCGCGATCATGTTAAACAAGAAAGACCCAAAGAATGAAAACACGCTCACCGCGCAAACCAAAGCTGATCGAACGCCCTGCCGAAAAAAGTGATTTTGATGAAATTATAAAACTCTCGAGGATCTGTTTTCCAGATAACGAACCGTGGACCTACGAAATGCTTGAAAGCCAGTATAAGATTTTCAGCGATGGCATGCAGGTTATTGAATACGAAGGCGAAATAGTGGGATCGGCCACCAGCTTAATTGTGAGCTGGGATGAATATGATGACGACCACACCTGGAAAGAGATCTGCGACAACGGCTTTATCACCAACCATGATGAAGAAGGCGATACGCTTTACGGGATAGAAGTAATGGTTCACCCTGATTACCAGGGCTTGAAGATCGGGAGGCGTTTGTACGACATGCGCAGGCAGATGTGCGTGGATAAGAACCTGAAAGCCATTCTTATCGGAGGCCGTCTGCCCAATTACCATAAGCACTCCGACAAGTTCGGGGTGAGGGCCTATGTTAAACGCGTGATCGAGAAAAAGATCAAAGACCCTGTACTTACTTTCCAGCTCTCGCAGGGTTTTACCATCCAACGCATCATTAAAGATTATTTGCCAGATGACATAGAAAGCGAAGGATACGCCACCTTACTGGAATGGATCAATCTCGATTATGTTCCCGAAACACGTGAGCGGAGCGTGTTAATGAAAAAGGTTCGTGTATGCTGTATCCAGTATGAGCTGAGAAAGATAAAGTCGTTTAAGGAGTTTGCGCAGCAATGCGAATATTTTACGGATGTGGCGAGTAATTACAAAAGCGACTTTGCCTTATTCCCGGAGCTGTTCACCACGCAGTTGTTATCACTGCATGAATACAAAAGCATGAGCCCTGAAGATAGTATCCGTAAGCTGGATGAGTATACGGAAGATTATATTCAGCTTTTCTCAAGGCTCAGCATGGAATATAACATCAATATTATAGCCGGCACCCATTTGCAGGTGGAGAACGATAACCTGTACAACATATCATACCTTTTTAAACGGGACGGTACGTATGAAAAACAATATAAAATTCATATTACCAGCAACGAGGCTAAATGGTGGGGTGTGAAACCCGGTAATGAAATAAAAGTATTTAATACCGATTGTGGCAAGGTGGCCATTAATGTGTGTTATGATGTGGAGTTCCCGGAAATGACCCGCATTGCCTGCCAGAAAGGGGCTAAGATATTATTTGTACCGTTTAGCACTGACGAAAAACACGGGCATCTCCGGGTGAAGATCTGCGCACAAAGCCGTGCAGTAGAGAACCAGATCTTTGTGGCAACAGCAGGAACGATAGGTAATATTCCTTCGGTTGACAACATGGATATTAACTACGCCCAATCGGGAATTTATACGCCAAGTGATTTTTCATTTCCACCGGATGCCATTGCAGGTGAATGCAGCACCAATATTGAAACGGTGGTAATTGCCGACCTGGATCTTGCAGCAATAGAGCGCGCGCGCAACACCGGAACGGTATTGAACTGGAAAGACCGCAGGCTTGACATGTACGAGGTGCAGGAAAAATAGCGGATAAATATCGGGCTTAATAATAAGCGATTACAGTCACATCGAGTAGGTCATGAATATAAAGTGATCATACTAAACACAATGGCTGTATCGAGATGTTATTTAGGTTCTCGATACACACCCCTTTGCTTAGCCTATCCATGTCGGTTGTACTCGAACTGACTTTACTTTTGGGATCTTCCTATTCTTTAACCACGCGTTGCTGCAACACGTCATCCGCTGTTACTATTTTCACCGTGTAAATGCCTTCCGGTAATTGCGAAATGTTGATCTCGGCCGCAGGTGTGTTTACAGTGAACACAAGCGCTCCCTTCATATCATACAATTCGATTTGCCGGGCTTGTTGCAGCAGCATAGCCGGAAGATGTAATACACCTTTTGTTGGTGATGGATACAAGCTCAGCTCTTTGTTCAAAGCAATATCGGCCAGGCCGGTTGCCGCTGTTCTGAAAATGGCATAATCGCTCCATGCCGAAACAAAGGCCGCCACGATTGTGCGCACACGCCAGTAATAAGTAAGGTTTGAGGTAAGCCCCGAAATATCCTTCTCTACATTATTAACCTGTATGATCGGAGAACCGGAAAAGAACGGATCGTTGGCATATTGCAACTGGTAATAACTGGCGCCATCTACCGCATCCCATTGCAACAATGCATAGGTAGCCCCTGCCACTTTAAAATTATCCGGGGCCAGGTTTAACGGGGGTAACACAGGAACAACAGTTGTAAACTTAAAAGTGGTTGACCAGGGGCCTGTTTTATTGCCATTTTTAGCACGCACACGCCAGAAATAAACAGTGGCCGGAGCCCCGGTAAATGCGAGTTCTGTTTCTGCAAAAGAACCTGCTATGGGATTGGAGAATATGGAATCCAGTGCGGTATGAATTTCATAAACAGTAGCATTCGCTACGGCCTGCCAGCTTAAAGGCAGCTGGCTGTACGATTGATTAACTGCCCCGTTTGCAGGGCTTAATAACCTTGGGGCAATTGGTGTGGGCGGTTCAGCCTGTGTGGTAAACACACGCAGGTAATACCAGTCTGCAGTATCTGCATTATTATAGCACCTTACCCTTAAATAATACTTTGTGCTGTATTGAAGCCCGTTCAGGTTATCGGAGGTTTTTGTTCCGTCTTTAATAAACACATTCCTGGCATCTTCAAACAGCGAGTCGGTATCTACCTGGTAATGATAACCGCGTGCGCCAGCAGGCTGATCCCAGCTTAAAAAGGTGGGGTTTATGGCCACATTGGCCTCATACTGGAGCGGGTTGTTGATGTATACTGCAAAAGGCGAGGTTCTGAACTGCCATGTTTCCGACCATGCGCTTGTATCGTAGCTGGTCCTCAGCTTCACACGCCAGATATACTCCTGGTCGTAACGAAGATCGGGGGTGGTAAATGAGGTTACATTTGTGGTGTCTTTCTGCATAAACAGGCCGCTTTGCCAGTTGCTTCCCGGGGTATCTACCTGGATCGTTGCACCTGTAACAGATTTAAAAGATTGCCACGACAATACCGGGTTGGTGACCATAAAGGTGGAAAAAGGAGACGGTGAAAATAAAGCAGGGCTTGCTGGTGTAAGGTATGTTTTTACCAGCCATTCCGAAGTATCAATGGCCGAGAATGCACGGATGGCCACATAAATAGTTCTTCCGAAAAACAGGTTCTTCAAACTCATTTGTCCGTAATAACTTAAAAAGTTCATCGTATCACCTTTCCATACAGGGGAATTAAACAATGGCGTTGTATCCACTTTATATTCGTATCCCGTTGAACCAATCATCACTGTGGTACGAAAATAATTGGAGTCGATATTCAGGTAAGTGATGGAGCCTTGCGGGAATACGAGCGCAGGTTTATCAGTGGTTTTAAAGGTACTCACCATGCTCCATGGCGAAGTGTCTTTTGAGCTGAAAACCCTTGTCCTGATGTAATAGGTCTGGTTAAAGTACACCGTAAATGCAGGCTCCCCTGTACCGTTGTATTTTAAAAGCGCCCTCTTATATCCTGAGTTAAAACCTGTTGTGGTATCAATTTCATACAAAAACACGTAATCAGAATCCATAGATCCAATGGTGATGACCTCTGAATTTGGGGTGAAAAAGGGAAACACATTTGTTGCATTGTTTGCAGGGGTAGTAATAACCGGGTATGGCTTAACCGTAAAAGCGTATGCGAGAGCTGTTTTTAAGCTGTCTTTGCCATGGTATGCAATCCCCTTAAAGTAATACTTCTTGCCCCAGTATAATTTTCTGAGGATAATATTGGTGCTTGTCGGGCTGGAGCTTCCCACGTTAATGGTATCCGCAAAAATGGTATCCGTTAAGGCAGGTGAATTAAAAGCGGGTGTAGTGTCGTAGGTTAAACGCACAAAACCACCCGTTCGCTTAAACAGGACACTTAATGTGGGGTTTATTTTTGTGGAATTGTTGGTTGGGGAGGAAAATTCGAAAGCATCCAGTGTTTTAAAGTTCCGGGTAGCCGACCATAACGAAGAATCGGTATTCACAAAAGCCCTTACGCGCCAATAGTATTTTGTATTATAGCTGAGTTCCCGCATTTCAACGGAAGTGCCTGTGATGATATTGCTAAGCAGCATGTTGCTGTTAAACAGGTCTGTGGTATCGAACTGGTATTGATAGGTTGCAGAAGCTACGTTGCTCCATTGCAGGGCGACCTTAGCCCTTACATCTGTAATATTATTGGTGGGGCCTGTTAAGTTGGGCGTATTAACCGCACCGGCTGATGATGCAATGAACAGAAGAGCAAAAAGAAAAAGGCGGCTATTTTTCATATGTAACAAAAGTGCAAAAAAAAGGGGAGCTTACAATAGCAAGCTCCCTTAAAAGTTGGTTAACTGCACTGCTTAAATAGCAGCTGCTTTAAAAGGTATTTCGTTAACGATCAGTGTTATTTCAATATCCCTGAAAACAGAATACTGGCTTGCAGCATTCGAGATCATGGCTGTGGCATCTTCTGCCAGTTCAATGCCTGAATTAACAAGTTCATGCTGTAATTTCTCCAGCTTCTCACTAAATGCTTTGATCTGGTATTGTAGACCGTTTTCCGCAGAAAGCTTCCCCAATACCCAACAGCAGCTCTTAGAAATAGCCTGTTCAACATTTTTTGCCAACGCTTCGTTCAGGTTATTGGTGTTGGCTTTCAAAAGTAAGTTTACGGTGGTACTCATATCGTTATCTTTAATTATAAAGGTTAAGAATCCAATGCCGGGCCTGTTAATGAGGTAACCGGCCTGCTATCGAAACGCTAATTTAACAAAAATGGTGCCCTGCCCTCTTTAAAAGTTATCAACCCGTAAAACGTGCCTGCCAATCGAGCATCCCGCCAAGCAGGTTGCGTACATTGGTAAACCCTGCGTCTTCCAGGAAAAGTTTTGCATTGCTGCTGCGTGCGCCCGAACGGCAATGCACGATCACTTCTTCATTTTTCAGGTTCTCCAGTTCTGCCAGTTTTGAAGGCAGTGTGCCAAGCGGGAGCAATTGCCCCCCGATATTAAACTCTTCGTATTCATACGGTTCGCGTACATCAATAATATGAAGGGTTTCACCGTTATCCATGCGTTGTTTCAGTTCCTGGGTTGTAATATCCGACATTGTTTTGTGTTTTTGTTGCGTGGCGAATAAACGGTATTTATCAGGTTTACACAACTATTTCAGTCACTAATTTATCTGCTGCCTTACCTGTAAATATGTATTTTTGAAACCTGTTATGATCGAATTGAATTATAAGGAATACGGAGAAGGGGAAAATAACCTGCTGGTTTTACATGGTTTTTTAGGCTCGCTTGATAACTGGCATACGCTTGCTACAGAATGGGCGAAACAAGGCCTGCATGTGTACCTCCCCGACCAGCGAAACCACGGCCGTTCGCCACATACCGAACAGCACAGCACTGCTTTAATGGTGAACGACCTGCATGATTTTATGCAGCAGCACCGCATCGGGAAGGCTGTTATACTCGGCCATAGCATGGGCGGAAAAGTAGCCATGCAATTTGCTTTGGATCACCCTGATCTAACCGATAAGCTGATCGTGGCCGATATGTCGCCCAGGGCTTATAAAGGCGGAGCCCACGATGATGTGTTTGCAGCCATTAACAACGTTGACCTGAGCAAAGCCCAGTTGCGGAAAGAAGTAGACCAGGCCATGGCGCAGCATCTTGGCGATCCGGGAACAAGGCAGTTTGTAATGAAAAGCTTAGACCGTGTTGATGAGGGGCATTACAAATGGAAGTTTAACATCGATGTGCTTCAACGTGATTATAAAGACATTATTAGCGAAGTAAAAAGCGACCATACGTTTAATAAGCCTGCCTTATTTATAAGAGGAGCGAATTCATTATATGTACAGGACAAGGATCTTCCGCTGATCGGTCAGCTCTTTCCTGAATATCAAATTGAAACGATTGCTGATGCAGGCCATTGGCTGCATGCCGATAAACCGAAGGAGTTCTTTGAAAAGGTGCTGGAGTTTATTGAGGAAGTCCATAGTTAATAGGCTATAGGCCACTATTTAAAATAAACTCCGCTGTGTCCTTAGTGTTTCCGTTATGTACTTAGTGGTTATTTCAGATGAATTGCAAATGCTATCACCATAAAACCTCAAACCCCAACCGCAGTTTTGCAAAAGGATACAAGAGAAGTAAATAGCTGATAGACCATTGCTTAAAAACCAAGCACCACCAACTACTTCCCGCTAATAACTCCATTCCTCCTACTCAGGTTTTTTGGTGTTAAATATAAGCGGCTGCACGGCCAATACCTGGAAGGTGCGTTTGTGCTGTAAGAAACCAAAAACAATGTATTTGCTGAAGTCGATCTGATCTGTTTCGAACGGCATGATCACCGTACCAAATTCAGAACCCCTGGTTTCCATTTCCACTTTTCGCACCACGTTGTGATGGCTCAATACTTTATCTTTATTCTCCCCGGCTGTTACCTTGTTGGTGATCTCCTTTTCGGCCCACACAAAAAACAGGTCGCAACTATCGGGCGGGCCTTTTATTTCATATTCAAGCATCAGGTTCTTCTGATCGGGTACCCAGGTAGCGGAAAATAATAAAAAATGGCTGGCAGGGTTATCAACAAATTGCTGGATCAGCTTGCCCACTTCGCCTTTGGCTGCGCCCGGTAAAGCGCCTTTTCCATTCACAAATGCCATTGGTGTGAACATTGCTTTCTGGTTGTTTTTTAACGCCATTTGCAGCTGCCTGGCAGTATAAACAGAGTCTGAAAACGGATCTTTCCAACCCGATTTGTCCCACAGGTCAACATGCCAGTCTAAAGTATAAACGAACAGGTTGTTTGAATCAGAAAGCCTTTTTATATCCTGTGCAAATTCGTCAGCTGCAGGACAACTGCTGCAACCTTCTGAAGTAAAAAATTCAACCAGCACAGTAGGTTTGAACCGGGTGATCTGCTTACCTGCCTGTGCCGATAATTCGGTGAGAACCAATGTTGTGATCAGTAAAACTAAAAAAGTCTTTTTCATAAATTATCAGTAAGCGTAAAAGGAGAAAAATGCACGGCCGCCATTCGAGTATAAACCTTCGATCAGTATCTGGCCCCTTGCACCCTCCAGGTCTTTAACCAGCTCTTCCGCTTTATTGTATTCTTTTTTATTTAATGTGGTAATGATAAAATCTTCGGGAATTCCCATGCTCTGCACCCTTCCTCCTCTTATGTTCGAGATCCTTACCCCGCTTTTTATCTGGTACTTTTCTGCTTCCACTTTCGGTACCATGCTAAAATCGGCACCAAGCACATTGGATGTTACACTTAGTTTTTTGGTGATCTCCGTGTTTCCATCCCGGTTGATCAGTTTAACGTAAACTTCAACAGGTTTGTTATTACGCAGCAAGGTAAGTTTTACTTTGTCGCCAGGCCTGTTGTAGCTCACCTGCTCATCAAAATACGATTTGGTTTCTATTTCGCGTTCATTTACTTTAATGATCACATCCCCGTTTTTAACCCCTGCAACATCGGCAGGACCTGAGGGAAGCACATACTGCACGTATACGCCTAAATTATCATTGATGTTCAGCTTATCGGCAAGTGTTGCATCAATGTCTTTCACATCAAGACCTGTAAAACCGCGTTGAACTTCATTGTATTCAATAAGGTCGCGAACAATTTTCTGAACCAGGTTTGACGGTATGGCAAAACCATAACCGCTGTAAGCACCCGTATTTGATGCAATGGCCGTATTGATGCCAACCAGCTCGCCATTTGTATTCACAAGGGCTCCCCCGCTGTTTCCGGGGTTAATGGCTGCATCGGTCTGGATGAAGCTTTCGATCGGGAAACGGTTATTCACCACATTGATGTTCCGGCCTTTCGCGCTCACGATCCCTGCAGTTACAGTAGAGGTTAAATTGAACGGGTTACCCACTGCCAATACCCACTGGCCTATTTTCACTTCATCGCTGTTGCCAAAAGCAACGTGCGGCAGGTTGCTGCCTTCAATTTTAAGCAAGGCCAGGTCTGTTGACCCGTCTGTACCGATCACCTTTGCTTTATAGCTGTGTTTGTTGTTATTGGTGATCACTTCAATAACGTCCGCATCTTTCACCACGTGAAGGTTGGTAACAATATACCCGTCTGCACTGATAATAACACCCGACCCCGAGCTGGTAACAGGTCCTCGCCTGCCAAAAAAGTCCCAGGCCGACCAGAAATCATAATATGGATCTGAAGCTTGCTGGTTGCTGATGGTTTTGATAAAAACAACGGTTGGGGTAGCTACGGCAGAAGCTTTGATCATGTCTTCATTTCCTGCAACGTATGCGCCTTGGTAACCAGCCGTACTTACTATTTCTTCGCGATCGGCCAGCGGAGCGGCCTGCGAAAGAATAACACGGTTCGGTAATATAAAATAAAAGCAGGCCGCACCGGCCACACCACTTATAAAACCTGTAGCTATTAAACTAAATTTCAATTTCATTTCTTCTCATTCATTTGGAACTCAAAAATACAAGATAGAAGGGAATCGGTCAACCTTATGTTAAGGGGTTTTACGGTATATTACATTTGCCTTAAGCTCCATTTCGTGCATGGTTTGCTGCGGGGTATTGGTAATTACAAAGATCTTTTTCGATACCTGGCCCATTTCGTAGGTGGTGCTGAACGTTACTTTTATGATCCCTTTTTTATTCCTTTTGATGGGCTTACTGCTATCGAAAGAAACAGAAGTACACCCGCAACTGCCATAAGCCTTGCGGATATACATAGGGCCTTTACCTTTATTGGTTACAATAAAAGTAGCGGTTGCCGTGCTTTTGTAGAGCACCGTATCAAGGTCGACAACCGGGGTAAGCGCCTCAAAAACTGGCGGGTTGTTTTTCTCCTTTTCAGACAGGTTGCTAAAGTCTTCTGAAATATTGGAACGCACCACGATCTTCTTTTCAGGGAATAAGCTGTCGTTGGTATTCACCACGATTTCTTCAAACCGTTCTCCATAATCTTTTGCCATGGCTGCGTAATACATCACCTTTATGGTGGCAGTTCCTTTAGACGGAATGGTTAAAGCAGATGCCGTAGCGGCAATATGGTAAGGGTGCTTTATTTCTATAATGCGCATGGGGCGGTTTGAGGAATTATACATATCCACCAGGAACGAATCGGTGCTGTATGGATAAAGGTTATTGAACCGCAGCTGGTAGTTGTTAAAGCGCAAATTGCCTTGTTGCTGCGGGAATCTTTTTGCGAATTTTGCATTCACATCATTTACAAAAACGTTCATTTTTAGATAATAAACAGCCGGGTAAGCATCCGTAAACACGGTAACTTCCTTTTGCTGCTCACCACTTTGTCCTTTAGGGAAATAACGCACCACGATTTTAGCTTCCTCATTAAATTTTAAAGGTTGCTTGGGCCACTCTGCAGCAAGGCAGCTGCATTCCACTTTCACACTGCTTATCGTTACCGGCACTTTACTTAAATTTTTAAATGTAAACTCAACAGGAACAGAAGTTTCTGTATCTTCTACAAGCCCTAAAGGAATAAAGGTTTTATCAAAGAACAAAGCTCCTTTTTCTTCGGCCACCGGGGCCGGTGCTTTAGCTTTGGGTTGAGATTTGCTTTTGGTTTGGGCTGAGGCTGTTAAAGCTAAGCTGAATATGAGACAGAAGGTGAACGGGTAGCTAATAATTCTTTTCATTGAACACTATATTTTTTAACGAAAAAGGCGCATCATTCAGCGCCTTGCTTTTGTGCTGATGTTTTTTTAACACGTAAAGTTGCATCAATACTACAACAAAGTAAATTCATCGGCATCATTCATGGCCGGAAAATCCATGCGGTACATTGTTACTGTTTCTTTTTCAAGTACATGCACGGCAATGTGCTCTTCATCCGTTTTGCGGTAAATTATTTTGCCACGGGCATCGATAAATGAAGTATCGCCACTATGGGATATGTCTTTTCCGTCCCTCCCTACCCTGTTCACCCCTATCACATAACACTGGTTTTCGATGGCACGTGCCTGGAGCAATGTTTTCCAGTGTTCCGACCTGCGTTCGGGCCAGTTGGCTACAATAAACAGGGCATCATAATTTTCCTTCAGCGTTCTGCGGCTCCATACCGGGAAACGCAGGTCGTAACAAACCAATAGCTGGATCTTAAACCCTTTAAAATCAATGATCAGCTTTTCGTTACCCGCCTTGTAATGCTCGTGCTCATTGCCCATCCTGAACAAATGGCGCTTGTTATACACGTGATAGATACCGTTCGGGTTCATCCACACAAAACGGTTAAATACGTCATGCCTGTTTTTCATCATCAGGCTTCCGCAAATGGCCGTATTGTGCATGGCGGCCGTTTGTTGCATCCATTGCATGGCTTTCCCATCCTGGCTTTCTGCCAGTTCCGTGTTCATGCTAAAACCGGTGCTGAATAGTTCCGGCAGTACGATCACATCTGCTTTTTCAGGCATGGAAGCGATCTTTTCACCGAACATAGCCAGGTTGGCATCAATATCTTCCCAATGCAGCTGTGTTTGTATGGTGGCAACTTTTAATGCGCTCATATTTTCAGTAATTTTTCAGCCGCTTTTTCAAGCGTTTCATTTTGTTTGGCAAAACAAAACCGCAACACATGGTTATCGATGTTCTTGTGGTAAAAAACGGATGTGGGGATGGAAGCTACTTTATGTTCTTTGGTTAAGCGGATGGCAAAATCAGTGTCTTTTTCCTGGGTGATCTTTGAGTAGTTCAGCAATTGGAAATAAGAACCTTCGCAAGGCAATATTTTAAACTTGCTTCCTTTTAACAGTTTTTGGAAGTAATCGCGCTTTTGCTGGTAAAATGCCGATAGCTCCAGGTAGGCGCTTTTATCGTCCATGAAGTCGGCCAGCGCATATTGTATAGGTGTATTTGCACTGAAACACATAAACTGGTGCACTTTTCTGAACTCGGCCATTAAGTTGCCGGGCGCCAGCACATAACCCATTTTCCAGCCCGTGGTATGGTAGGTTTTGCCGAACGAAGAAACAATAACGCTGCGTTCTGCAAGCTTCGGGTAACGTGCCACGCTCTGGTGTTCTACCCCGTCAAAAATAATGTGTTCATACACTTCATCGCTCAGCACAATGATCTCGCTGTTCTTCACGATTTTTTCCAGCCTTTGCATATCCTGCGCACCCAGGGTGGTTCCCGTAGGATTATGCGGGGTATTGATGATGATCATTTTGGTACGGTAGTTCACCAGTTTTTTCACCTCGTCCCAGTCTACTTTATAATTAGGGTATTTAAGCTCTGCAAAAACAGCACGTGCCCCGTTTAATTGAATAGCGGGAAGGTAGCTGTCGTAACAAGGTTCTATAATGATCACCTCGTCACCATCGCCCACAAAGGCGCTGATGGCCGCATACAAGGCATGTGTGCCGCCAGGAGTTATGGTGATTTCTTTATCCGGGTCGTACACGGCACTATACAACTGTTGTGTTTTTTCAGCAATGGCTTCGCGCAGCTTCATCACCCCTGGCATGGGTGCATACTGGTTGTGGCCGGCTTTCATATAGTGGTTAACCAGTTCAATAAGCCTGGGGCTGCATTCAAAATCAGGAAAGCCCTGTGCAAGGTTTATGGCCTGGTGCTCATTGGCCAGCGCGGTCATTACAGTAAAAATGGTGGTGCCTGTTTTAGGGAGTTTACTTTTAACAGTTCCGTTAAATTGTAGCATTCGTTTCGGGGGTAATTGACGCCATGAAAATAATTGTATTGAACGATGTTTAAAAGCATGGGGATTACTTTTTTTGAAACCGCGTCAGAAATAAGGAGATAGCGTTATCATTCGCCAGTGATAACCAGAACGTACACAATGGGCCACGAAGCGCACAACCTGTTACGGGTTAATTCCTGATGGATGTTGAAGCGGGAACCTTTGCCTTTCCCACTGAGCCGGGACAAGTTGTGGTTCATGCATTTTTAGCAACCAAACCAAAAAACACCCGCCAAAAACGAATAACATATCCCCAATAACCCATTATATTTGCGCCACGAAAAATGATAGCATTAACTGACATAGGATTTGAGTTTGGCGGAAGATTTTTATACCGCAACGCCAACTGGCACATTAAACCGAACGAACGCATTGGCCTGATAGGCATGAACGGCACAGGGAAATCGACCTTGCTGCGTGTTATAAATGGCGAATACCAGCTAAGCGAGGGCAACATTTCAAAACCCCGCGACCTGACCATCGGCTTCCTGAACCAGGATCAATTAAGTTTTGAAACCGAAAGCAGCATTTTGCAGGTGGCCATGAGCGCTTTCCAGCGCCAGCTCGACCTGGAGATAGAGATCGACAAGGTATTGAAGATCATGGAAACGGATTACAGTGACGAGGTTTTGCATAAGCTGAGCGACCTGCAGATGGAGTTCGATGCGCTTGACGGGTACAGCATACACCATAAATGCGAAAAGGTATTGGAAGGCCTTGGCTTTACCACCGAGCAGCTTCAGCAGCCTTATAAAAAGTTTTCGGGAGGTTGGCGCATGCGGGTAATGCTGGCCAAGTTGCTTTTGCAGGGCCCTAAATTACTGATGCTCGATGAGCCTACCAATCACCTGGACCTGCCTACCATTGAATGGCTGGAGAATTACCTGCAATCGTACGAAGGAACTGTAATTGTGGTATCCCACGACAGGGAGTTCCTGGATAAAATGGTGACCAAGATCGTAGAGGTAAGCATGCAGAAGATCAACGAGTACAGCGGCAACTACAGCTTCTTTATTGAAGCCAAAAGCGAGCGCTCCGATCTGCAGCAACGGCAGTTCGATAACCAGCAGCAATTCATTAAGCAACAGGAACAGTTCATTAACCGCTTTAAGGCAAAAGCCAGCAAGGCCACTGCTGCACAAAGCCGGGTTAAGCTGCTTGAAAAGCTTGACCGTATTGAGGCCCCTGAAGATGACAATGCTGAAATTAACATTGATTTCCGCATCAGCCAGCAATCGGGCAAGATCGTAAGTGATGTGCTGGAGGTTTCCAAGTCGTTCCCCGATATTGAGATCCTTAAAAACGCCACCGGGCAGATCGTTCGGGGCGATAAAATTGCATTGATCGGTGCGAACGGAAAGGGTAAGTCGACCGTGCTAAGAATGATTGCCGGAACCGAGCCTTTTGAAGGAACCATTAATACCGGTTACAATGTGATCCCCGCATTTTATGCGCAGCATCAGCTGGAGTCGCTGAACGTGGAGAATGAGATCATTGATGAAATGCGCAATTACGGTGCCGACAGGAGCGAAACGGAATTGCGTACCCTATTGGGCTGTTTCCTCTTCACCAACGATGAGGTGTTTAAAAAGATCAAAGTACTAAGCGGTGGCGAAAAAGCACGTGTGGCGCTGGCCAGGACACTTTTAGCCGAAGCCAATTTTTTATTGCTGGATGAGCCCACCAATCACCTCGACATCCGCTCTATCAATATCCTTACACAAGCCCTGCAACAATACGAGGGTTCGTTCATCGTTGTATCGCATGATCGTTATTTTGTATCGAACATTGCCAATAAGATCTGGTGGATTGAAGATGGCGAGCTGAAAGAATACCCGGGAACGTACGATGAATACGAATACTGGCGCAAGCAACAGGAAGCTTTAAAACCGGTTGAAAAAGTAGTGAAAGTCAAAGCTGCACCGGTAGTGAAAGAAGTGAAGCCCGTTGAAAAACAGGCGAAGCCATCGAACAACCAGTTGCAGAAGCTGCAGAAAGAATTTGCCGAAATTGAAAAGAACCTGGCCAATGTAAAAGAGCAGATGGGAACGGTGGAGCTGAAATTTACAGACACCCAATTGATGCAGGACAGTGCAAAAGCTTCGCAGGTAAATGCCAGCTATGATGAATTAAAAAAACAACTGGCCCAGCTGGAGCAGCACTATGAGAAAGCGTTTGAGGCCATTCTTGAACTGGAACAGCAAAGCTAAAGGCAGCAGGCAATGGGAAGCAGAAAATTTAAGTTTATGGAAAAGTTAATAGTTAATAGAAGATAGTCCATAGCGTTTGCAGCTCGGGGGATTCCGTTGTGTTCTTTGTGAAACCGTTGTGACCTTAGTGGTTATCCCTAACCAACAACCAATAAAGATAATAGTGCTTTTTTGAGCGCCCGGTTGTATCCTTGTTTTACGAAATAAAAAACTGATATGATAAAAACGTCTGTCTTCCTTCTTTCCCTCCTCTTAAGCTTTTCTTCGTTTTGCCAGTTGGTGTATGATAACCAGGAATATGATAAAAATGTGAGAACCGTTTACCTGGTTAAAAAAGGAACAGACGACCGCTACCCTATTGTTTCATTAAACAGCACCCAGCAACTGGAGTTGAGCTTTGATATGCTGGGCAATAAGAATGAGTACTTTCAATACACCATTGTTCATTGCAATGCGCAATGGCAGCCTACCGGTTTAAATCAGAATGAGTACATACGCGGACTTACATTTGATAATGTGAACGACTTTAAGTTCTCTACCAACACTTATGTAAAGTATGTTCATTATTCCATTGCGCTTCCCAATGAGAACATCAAACCCATGATCGCGGGTAACTACCTGATAAAGATATACCGCAATTTTGACGAAGAAGACCTGGTGCTTACCCGCAGGATGATGGTGCTGAACTCCACCACCACCATTACAGGCACCGTAAAACCGGCTTCCCTGGCCCAATTCCGCTACACCAAACAGGAAATCGGGTTCAGTGTGAATTATAAAGGATTTACCATGCCCGATCCTTTCCAGGATGTGAACGTAGTGATCATGCAGAACTTCCGTTGGGACAATGCCATCCGCGGCTTAAAGCCTTTGTTTATCCGCGACAACACGCTCGATTACAATTACTTCGACCAGAACCTTTTTCCGGGCGGAAATGAATTCCGTTTTTTCGACATCAGGAGCCTGAGGCAGTTCAGCCCGAACGTAAAAACCAAAACTTTAGACAGTGTGTACCATGCTTACCTGCAATTTGAAGAATCACGGGGGTCGAAACAGTACTTTCAATACATTGATTTTAACGGCAAGCGGGTAATTGATAATAAGGACGGACAGAACCCGGCCATTGACGGAGACTACGCAAACATCACGTTTTATTTACTGAACCTGAGCCAGCTCGACCAGGATGTATATGTGTTTGGTGAGTTTACCGACTGGCGTTTATTGCCCGAATATAAAATGTGGTATAACAAGAACCGCCTGCGTTATGAACTGGATACGCAATTAAAACAAGGCCGCTACGAGTATAAATATGCCACGCCCGATGCCACCGGTGCGCCTGATGAAAGCACCTTCGAAGGCTCGCATTCCAATACAGAGAACGAATACCTTATCCTGATCTACCACAAGCACATCCAGTTTAAGTATGATGAACTGGTGGGTGCGCAGATCATTAAGACACAGTTCTAAACTACAGATTTAGGCACATGCTTGGGGCCTTTCTTTTAACACCTTCTTTTCATCTTACTAAATAACATGACAACAAAAAACAAGATAGCACTGGTTACGGGCGGCAGCCGTGGACTTGGCAAAAACATGGCACTGAGCCTTGCCCAAAAAGGAATTGATGTGGTGCTGACCTACAACACCAAAAAAGACGAAGCGCTTGCTGTTGTGGCGGCCATTGAACAAGCCGGGCAAAAAGCGGCAGCTTTGCAACTAAACACGGGCAATATAAAAAGCTTCGATGCATTTATAAATGAGTTGGGCAGCGTGTTAAAAGATACGTTTGACACAGAACGTTTCGACTTTCTGATCAACAATGCCGGCATCGGGATTAATGCACCATTTGCACAAACCACAGAAGATCAGTTTGACGAGCTGATGAACATTCATTTTAAAGGCGTGTTCTTCCTCACTCAAAAAGCATTGCCGCTCATTAACAATGGTGGCCGCATCATCAATCTTTCAACCGGCTTGGCACGGTTCAGCTCACCGGGCTATGCTGCGTATGCAGCCATGAAAGGCGCTATTGAAACACTTACTAAATACCAGGCCAAGGAATTAGGTGCACGCGGAATTGCTGTTAATGTGGTTGCCCCGGGTGCCATCGAAACCGATTTTGGTGGCGGGGTGATCAGGGATAACGAACAGTATAACAAACATGTGGCCAGTGCTACGGCTTTGGGCCGTGCCGGCAAGCCCGATGACATCGGTGGCGTGGTGGCGTTCTTA
>JAZKGM010000283.1:0-1223 GCA_040385895.1 Bacteroidota bacterium | reverse complement strand
AAATGATTGCCAGGCAAACTGCTCTAGGTCGCGTCGGTTTGCCCGATGATATTGGCGCTGCAATCAAGGCTATGGTGTCGGGTGATTTTGGTTGGATCAACGGTCAACGCATTGAAGTTTCTGGTGGCATGAATCTGTAAGAAAGTCGATAGTTAATAGATGATAGTCCATAGCGCTTACGGTTAAGCGATGCCTCTGTTGTACACTTTCCCGAAGGTGAATAAACAGCCAAGGGCTAAGGGAAAAAGACAACAACTAATAACTAACCACCAATAACCTTCCTTACATCCCCTTCTCCATTCTTTCCCTACCAAACTCCAGGATCGCATCAATAAATTCATATGGCTTATAACCGTTCAATGCACACTGGTGAAAGATGGCTGTTGCAGGTGTCATGCCTGGTAAAGAATTCACTTCAATAAATACCACTTCGGGGTTGTTTCGCTTGTCAATCCTCACGAAAGCGTCAATGCGACAATAGCCCTGCACGTTTAAAATCTTAGCGCCTTCTACCAAAACTTCCTGCACTTTTTTGCTGATGGCCAGCCTTGTTTTTTCATTCTTATGATAACGTGCCGGTGTGATGTTCTGCCCCTGCCCCGCCAAAAATTTTTCTTCCAGGCTTAATATTTCGCCTTCGGCTAAAGCTTCACTTGGTTCAAACGATTCGTAAACCAGCTTGCCTTTGTCATCATAACGGGTGAGCATGCCACCGGTGATCTCTAAAAAATGTGCGGCCTTGTTCCGGTCAATAAATCCTTCCACTAAAAAGTAATTCTTTTTAGGGAACTCCTCTTTTGGCTTCAACCCGAGTTTAGCTGCCAATGCCGGGGTAATGGCCAATGCATTCCGGAAAACACCTTCCGCATAATTGCTCAGCTCTTCCCTGGTCTTGATCTTCTTCACCGCGCTGCTGCATCCGTCATCCGCGGGTTTGGCAATTAACGGGTAGCCGATCTTTTCAACGGCAGCTATGATCTTTTTGCTGTCTTTTTTCCATTCGTTCTCATACACCAGCATGTGTTCGGCCACGTTCAGGCCGTGTTTTTTCAGCAGCTCATTGGTGTCAAACTTATTAATGGTGATCTGTGAGCTTTCCACTCCCGATCCGTTATAGGGTATGCCCAGTTTATTCAGCTCCTTCTGCACCGTGCCGTCTTCACCGGGCCTTCCGTGCAAGGCAATAAACACTGCATCGGTTTGTTTGGCAAGTTGCTTATAGG
>JAZKGM010000282.1:0-2826 GCA_040385895.1 Bacteroidota bacterium | reverse complement strand
TCTTCGCCTGTGTACACACCTATGGGAAAGGGAGCAGCATCAATGATCGACCGTACCTGTTGTTCACTTTCCTGTATGAGCTGTTCAATGTTTTTCCGCTCGGTAATATCAATGCTTGAGCTGATGTATCCTGCAAAAACGCCATCGGCCGCCTGGCGTACAGGTCCTTTTGCCATCAGCCAGCGGTATTCCCCCTTTTTATTCAGCATGCGGAATTCCCCTACCCAGGGTTGCTTTTTTGCGAAAGCATTAAGGTAAATATCAAGGAACGGCTGCTTATCTTCTTCATGGATCAGGTCGGCCCAGCCAAAATATTTAAGGTCGTTCACCGATCGTCCTGTAAACTCCTCCCATGCTTTGTTAAAATATGTGGCATTGCTGGTCTCATCGCTCATCGCAACCAGGATGTCGGTATTTTCTGCCATGTTCCTGAACCGCTCTTCGCTTTCGGCAAGCGCGTTCATTGTCTTTATTTTTGACGTGGTTTCTGTACAAACAACAAGCACGCCTTCCACCTGTCCTGTTTCGCCTAATATGGGGCTGTAACCAAAGGTCCAGTATACATCTTCTATCCGGCCGTTGCGGTATATCGGGATCAGCTGGTCTTCGCTCCATGTGGATTCTTTTGTGGTAAGCACCTGGTTGATCAAAGGCTGGATAATATCCCAGATCTCGGGCCAGCAATCTTTACCTTTTTGCCCTAAAGCCAAAGGATGCTTGCCATTATTGCCCAGGCTTGGCCGGTATGCATCGTTGTAAAATTGTATGAGGTCATCGCCCCACCACAAAAACATCGGAAATTTTGAGGAAAGGATCATGGCCAGCGTTAAGCGCAGGCTTTGAGGCCAGGTGGATGGTACACCTAAAGGCGTTTGTGCCCAGTTGAACTGGCGGGTAAGCTCGCCCATTTCACCACCACCGTTTAAAAAAGTCAAAGAATCAGGGTCCTGAGATTTCATTCCGTAATAATAAAAAAATCGGCATTATTGTTTTGAAAAAAAAGAAAAGGCCTATGCCTGCGGGAATGAAAATGTGCTGCTACGATACCGCCCTGAAAAATACAAGCAGGAAGATGAGGGTGTAGATCACCACGATGCTCACGCATGTGGCTTTTGCGAACCGGTCTTTAAAGGGCTCGCTTTTATCCATAAAAGATGAAAAAAGCAGGCCCGAAACCATGGAAATCAAAGGCACAACAATGGCCATTAGCAGGATCAGTGATTTCAACGCACCCGAAAACTCACCGATCTCATTGCGTGCGCCAAAATAGAAGGAAACCAATGTTCCCCCGAATAAAAGCAACGAGGCTATAATGAGTTTTTTCATGTGGTTATGTTTGTATCAGGTACTTACTTCTATAAGTTGATTGTATGTGCAACATACAAATTTTCAGAATCAATGCACGAACGCCAAGCTTCAATTCTTTAAAGGGCAGTTAATTCTTAACCAGGTAACATGCTAAATCGCACAAAGGGTGTACGTTTAGTTGTTGATCTTCAACTGCAACAATGCCACATCCAGGTTCCGGTTTTGGAGCGGAAGTTCGGGCGCATCAGGTGTGCGGTAGGTTTCGATAAACGTAAATTCAAACGATTTATAATAAGCGATGAGTTGTTCATTATCTGCCCATGTGTCCATTCTTACAAAGGATAAGTTCCGTTGCTCTGCAAATTGCCTCGCCCAGTTCAATATATGAGCAAATTGCTTTTGCCCTTTAAGCTCAGGGTTCACAACAATCCTGTGCAGATAAACGGCATCATTCCGGTCCCTTTCCCGCCAGATCAAAGGGTCAGTATACTGAATGCTGAAAATGCACGAAATGGTATTGCCTTTTAAGATCTTATACTGGAGTCCATTTTGTATATCCAGCTGCAATGCTTTTTTGTCAATAGTGTCCCAAACTTTATACCCGTTTTTCCCTTGTAAAGCCATAGCCTGTTCAAAAAGCCAGAGCACAGTGTCCATATCTTGCGCTGTGGTTGGCATAATAATCTGGGCGTTTGACGGTTTTATATCCATTTTATCTGTGAAGCAATACGATGTTGTTCATTGTTTTTTAGGAAGCGAAGGATAAGGAACAAACTCAACTTCATCTCCCTTTATCTTATCAAAGGTTTGATCCATCCATTTCTGTTTGGCTTCTGCGATCAGCTCTTTGCTGCTTGATACGAAGTTCCAGTCGATAAAGCGCTCTTCTGTAAAAGGTTCTCCGCCAAAAATATATACGGTGGTGCTGGCTTCCATTACGAACGAACACAGCTTGCTGTTATTCGCCACCAGTATTTGTTTGGGCCCAAAGGTATTTCCTTCAATTTCTACGCTTCCGTCTAAAATATATAAGCCCGTTTCGCCATACAATTCGTTGCCGATGTTCAGGGTTTGGCGCGATGTGCTTTTAAGTTCCAGCAAATATAAGCTGCTGTATACAGGCACGGCCGATCTGTGGCCGAAGATCGCGCCTGCGATCAGCTTATAGTCCACACCATCCTGCTGCCACATTGGAATATGCGCTTTGCCGATGTGAAAGAATTCGGGCTCCATCTGTTCCAGGTGTTTGGGCAATGCCACCCAGATCTGCAGGCCGTGCATGTGTTTTTCAGAATGCCTTAAATATTCAGGTGTCCGCTCCGAATGAACAATGCCTTTTCCGGCAGTCATCCAGTTCACTTCGCCCGGTTTTATTTCCACTTCATTGCCCAGGGTGTCGCGGTGCATGATGCTGCCTTCAAAAAGGAAAGTGAGGGTGGATAAGCCGATGTGCGGATGCGGCAATACATCAAAGTTCTGCCGCTCACTCATCTTTACAGGACCCATGTGGTCGATGTA
>JAZKGM010000281.1:0-1761 GCA_040385895.1 Bacteroidota bacterium | reverse complement strand
CGCTTGCTTCATCCATCATAAAGGGATTTTTAGCATCGTAAGCTTCAAAGGTTCCGTCTTTAAAATTAAAGCCCGAATGTAAAGTTGAGCTGCTTATTTTGGGATAGAATCCAAGGAAGCGCGAGAGCTGGAGCAAAAAATAAATGGGGAAGTTGGTGAGCCTTTCCTCTTCAATATCGAGCATTTGAATGGTGTTGAAAAGAAAACCGAACACGGCATGGTCAGGATTATTTTCTTCTTTGATCACCCGGTATATTACCTCCGAAACAAACATTCCTATGGCGCTTTTAACCACATCGAAGTGGATATGGTGCAGAACCGGCACACACTTAAGCTCTTTGATGCGCTGGATGTTCTTGTTGTTCTGGTGGTATGCTTCCAGTTCAAGCAGTGTTAGCGGTAACACATGCGATGGCCTTACATTGCCTTTGCTCTTCCGCACCCCGTTAATCAGGTAAGATTGCATGCCATACGTATCGGTATAACATTTTAAAATGATGCTGCTTTCGCTGTAATCAATGGTTTTTATAACAATGGCCCTGCACTTGGCTAACATAAACAGTGCAATTTAAGCAAGATTATGGGAAGTCCATAGTTAATAGACCATAGCTAAGAGGGTTACCTATATTAGGTACAGTTTCCTATTAGTATACTTCCTGTACAACGCTAAAAGCCAATGGCTTTTAGAAAATAACTAACAAACAACTAAACACGAACAACCAATCACCACTAATTAACAAACAATAGTTTCGTTACATACGTATCGCGTTCGCCATTGGTGTCTTCTTCGCCCGTGCTGTAAATTAAATAAACACCGGTGGATGCTCTTTTCCCGGCAAAAGTGATCCCGTTCCAGGTGGCCATGCCTCCGTTGGCTTTGGTTTCATACACCAGGTTGCCTGCAATATCCGTTATCTTCACATTGGCGTTTTCAACCAGTCCGCGAATGGCAATGTCTCCGGTATAACCAGGTTTAACCGGGTTCGGGTAAACAAGCACGTTGCCATGTTTCGAATCAGCCTGCGTGGCGTTTCCTGCATAGCTCACAATTCCTTTTTCGGTGGCAAAGAACACTTCGCCCGTTTCTTCAAAAATGCCAATGTCATAAACCGTGTTCGATAACAAAGGACTATTTTCGGTGGTAAAGTTTTTGATCACCGTGTAACCATCTTCGCTCACCAGCCAAACACCGTTGCGTGTGCCGATCCATTTGCGGTTGGCTCCATCCACCTTAATGCACAGGATGGCATCTGTACCTAAAAATATGGAATTGAAACTGCCTGTATTGAAGATAAGCTGCCGTGCATCATAGCTTCGTTTCGGGTCGTTGCTGAACACCGCAGTGGGGTCCGAAATGATGCACAAGCCTGCATCTGTTCCGATCCACATTTCCCCGTTCTTATCAGGTGTCATGCATAGTACATATTTACTTGGCAAAGCCCCTTTTCCTTTCTCGGTGGTCAGCTCGGCAAACAGGTCATCATTATCCGATGAAATATTCGGGCCCTCATTATACACATACAAATTTCCCGAACGCGGGTTCATGATCCATTTGTTGTTGCGTGGTGAGTTATTATCACATGCGATATAGCCCAGTGTGTTCACGCCATTATTTAAACGGGCCGAGTTCCATTGCCCGCTTTTTGTTTTAACGGCCAAAGGATTGGCAGCGCCATAACTGGTTACCCATAAATTACCGGTTTCATCTATGGTGGTTCCTGCTGCAAAAATGGGGCGGTAACCGGCCACTTCATTCACAAA
>JAZKGM010000280.1:0-2338 GCA_040385895.1 Bacteroidota bacterium | reverse complement strand
GTTCGGGCAGTGTATTATTGATGCGGATCTGCTTTGATGCAGCCATGGCCCCGAGCAGCTCCATGTTGCGTTTCACCAGGCTATTCACCTGCACTTGTGTTGGCCTGCTTTTGGCCCCGCCCTGTATCTGTATCCTCGACCAGTTAAGCAGGTTGTCGAGCAGGATATTGAGGGCTCCGATCTGTTGTGAGATCCCCTCGCGCATGCTCATAAACTCTTCGGTGCTGATGATATTCTTCTCGAGCAGGTGAAATATACCTACCAGGGAAGCTACAGGCGATCGCAGGTCGTGCGCCAGAATCGAGAACAATTTATTTTTAAACGAATTGATCCGGTTCATCTCATCGGCCTGCGCCTGCAATTCGTTCCTTTGTTCGATGATCAGCTGCGTATTTTTTTGCTCTTTGCGTTTGCTTTTAAACAAGGTATAAGCAGTAAAGGCTGCAAGCGATAGCAACGCAATCAGCGACACCAGGCCAAGCTGCTGGAGCCGGTTGCGGTGCTGCTGGGTGTCGTATGACTGTTCGAGCAGGGAGATCTGCTGTTCTTTCTGTTCCAGTTCAAATCCATATTCCAGGTCCTTGATCTTTTTCAATGAAGTTTCGTTGAACAAGCTGTCGTGGTACAGGCGGGCTATTTTAAAATAAGCAAGCGCCTTGCCGGCTTCACCTGTTTTTTCATAACAGCTGGCCAGTTGTTCGGCCCCGTACTCGATGGCCTTTTTATCGTTGAGCTTAACGGCTATGTGATACCCTGCAAGGGTA
Organism: Bacteroidota bacterium; assembly: GCA_040385895.1. Taxonomy (GTDB): domain Bacteria; phylum Bacteroidota; class Bacteroidia; order UKL13-3; family UKL13-3; genus UBA6183. Next base: position 1,574 of record JAZKGM010000280.1, on the reverse strand, counting down.
TATTGAAGCGCCTTGTCCACCTGTTGCTGGTTAAGGTACAATTCACCCACGCTGTAGTTAAGCCCGGCCAGCACACCTTCATTGAAATCGGTGCGGGCCATGGCCATGGCCTGCTCGTAAAAGGAAAGCGCTGCAGTGTATGCCTTCTTTTTTACCAGCGATTCGGCAATGTTCGACAAAACCATCTGGTTGAGGCTGTGGTCGTCTATCTTTTGTGAAACATCCAATGCCAGCCGGAAGTAATGAATGGCAGAATCGTATGCACCCTTCATGTGGTGCAATCCACCCAGGTTATTGTAGCGTGTTCCCACTTCGGCAATGTTACCGATCTTTGAACTGAGGTTGAGGCTGGCCCGGTAATAACCTTCGGCTTTATCGAACTGGTGCAGGCTGGCATACACATCGCCCAGTATCATGTAGCTATTGGCTACGCCCACTTCATTGTTGACCTGTTTGCGGATGTTAAGGCTTTTAAGCACATGCACCAAGGCCTGTTCAAAGTTACCGGTGGCCATGCAGGTGTTGGCAAGATTGGCATGGCAATCGCCCACGCCTTTCAGGTCGCTGATCTCCTGCCTTACCGCGAGGCTCTTTTTATAATAAATGTTGGCCGCATAAAAATCGTTGGTGGAATTATACAAAACGGCCATGTTGTTATACACGGCCCCTATACCTTTCTGGTTGCCGGCAAGGCGGTAATAATGCAGGGCAATTGAATCGTTGTAAAGCGCAGTTTCTTTCTCTTCTTCAATATAGGCTGCAATGCCGAGGATCTTGTACCCGGCTGCAATACCTGATGTAAAGCCAAGCGCATCCGCATCCTGTATCATGCGCCTGCCTGTTATCTTCATGCTGTCGATGTTAATGTATTGGTACTGCATGGCCAGCTCGGCCATCAGGTTGACGCGGTTGGTATCATTTGGTGCGGTGGCAACCCGCATCAGCAGGCTGTCGTATACCGTTTGCTGTGCAGGTGATTTTGCTGCAAGCAGAAAAAATAATGTGGTAAAAAAAAAGAAACGAAGCAACATCATAACAGTTAGGTTTTGCAAAATAACAAAAGCAGGAGGGATGAGCAAGCGGGGAGGGGTTATTAGTTATTGGTTGGAAGTTACAGGAAACAGTTATGGTTCATAATAATTGGGGCCGGGCTTTACGTAAACCGTAATTCTTTTACTTCGGACTCCGCATTTCCTGTAGTAACTATGAGTTTTTCTTCCGTCTTCTATCTTCCAATATCCGGCATCCAAAATTTATCACTCAAAATTCCCTACGCCTTCTTCAAAAACTCCGCGCGCAGCACCATCATTTCTTTGTTCACCCGGCCTTCTATCTCATCATCATTATCGGTTAAGCGGATGTTCTTCACCACAGTTCCGCGTTTTAATACACTAGATGAGCCTTTTACTTTCAGGTCTTTGATAAGGGTTACCGAATCGCCTTCGTTCAATAAAGTGCCGTTGCTGTCTTTTACTTCCATGCTCCGAAGGTATTGAATTATTATGAGGGGAGAAAAGTTTAAGAACACGGTATAAAACAAGACGGCCCGCGCTAAAAGCGCGGGCCGTCAAACC
>JAZKGM010000279.1:3251-4263 GCA_040385895.1 Bacteroidota bacterium | reverse complement strand
GGCCGGTGCCGTACTTACTAATTTTATAGGCACTACCGGAGCTTCCATTTTGCTTATCAGGCCCTATATGCGCGTTAACCGGTATCGGTTAAAGCCCTATCACATTGTGTTTTTTATCTTCTTTGTGTCGAATATTGGCGGGCTGCTTACACCCATTGGCGATCCTCCCTTGTTTATCGGGTTCTTAAAAGGTGTTCCTTTCTTATGGACGTTTGAAAACCTGGTGCCGCATTGGTGCATCGCTATTGCTTTTTTAACCGGTGTATTTTACCTGTTCGAACGAAAAAACACAGCATTGAACGAGGTGGATACAAGCGAAAATTACTCGCGTAAAATAAAGATCACCGGGGCGCATAATTTTTTGTGGCTGGCTGCCATCATTGCTTCGGTGTTTATCGACCCCAATACGATAGACGGCATCCCGTACCTGGAGATTCATGGCAAAAAGATCTCCTATATACGAGAGCTGCTGCAATTAGCCATTGCATTTACCTGTTATCAAACAGCGGATAAAAAAGCCATGGACAGCAACCGCTTTAGCTTTGAACCGATAAAAGAAGTGTCCTATTTATTTTTCGGGATCTTTTTAGCGATGATACCAGCCCTGCAGTTTTTAGAAACATCGGGCAAAGGCGCTAACCTGAGTGCGGGGTTTATGTATTGGAGCACCGGCATTTTCAGCAGCATGCTTGATAACGCGCCCACTTACCTTAATTTTTTAACATTGGCTTTAACGGCTCACGGCCTTTCTATAGCAGACGTAAATCATGTGCGGGACTTTGTTGCAGGCAACGGGAAAATATTTGTAGCGGCCATATCGGTGGGGGCCGTATTTTTCGGGGCTCTCACCTACATTGGCAATGGACCCAATTTTATGGTTAAAGCCATTGCAGAAGAGCAGGGCGTTAAAATGCCGGGCTTTTTTCAATACATGCTTAAATATTCCTTACCGGTGTTGCTTCCTTTGTTTATCTTTATCTGGCTTTGCTTTTTCACCTGATCGTTTTTTCTT
>JAZKGM010000279.1:0-3241 GCA_040385895.1 Bacteroidota bacterium | reverse complement strand
CTTTTGTGCAGGCTTTTTTAATACGGATGATACAATACCTGACTTGAACGAGTTCCACCAGTAGTTAAAGATAAAGCGGTCTTTTCTCCTGGTAAAGTCAATCTCACCCGTATTGGTTTCACCGCGTTTTTTATGGTCATCGTTTTTAACAAAGAAGTTTGCCAGCAATGTTTTTACCTTATTTTGTTTTACCTCTTCATCCACTTTAAGCTTAAGGTCGTGGTAATCCATATTTAAAACCCCTTTGGAGCTGTTATTATTTCCGGTAAAGCTAAAGTCGATCTGATTGATATACCCGCTCACGATCCTTGCTTTTGCAGCCGGCTCTATACACCGGTTTAATTGTGTGGCCGAAAAAGAATGCACCCGGCCTTTCACCATAAATTCATCGGTTTTATTCCGGGTATTTGCCGAGTAATCCACATGGGTTTTTATCGAGTCGAGTATCATCGCATCAGCAGCAATGGTCATCACCGGGTTTTTATCCAGGTAAATGTTATCAGAGCTCACGTGGCTGATCACCGCATTCAATTGATTGAACGAAATTTTTACTGGCTCACCTGTTTTTTTCTGCACTTCTTCGTATACCACGTTGCTGCGTGTAAGCTTGATCTCAGGTACTGTAAACCGCACCTTCGCTTCGCGCAATAAGGAGGAGAGCAAAGGCTTATACTTAAAAACATCCGGCATACGCTTGTCGCGGTACACGTAAATATCAGCCTGGTCTATATCGATGTAGTTTATTTTATAATGCCTGCCTTGTATCACGTTCTTCCAGTTGATCCCTTTTATTTTAATGATCTGTAATTTGCCCCGTACCCAATCCGTTTCAAAACCTTTCTGTTTAAAAAAGGCTTCTTTGTTGCGCTTCGGTTTAAACTCAATGCCATGGATCACCACCTCATTCCAGCCAAGGTCTATGGCATCGATCTTCAGCGTATAGTCTGTATGCTGTTCCACATAACCCACCAGTTTCTTTTTAACAAATACAGGTAGGATGAGCAGGGCGGCAATGGCGAGAGCTGCAATAACAATTAATGTAATGGCAAATACCTTCAGTAAACGTTTCATTAGCCACCTGCTTACAAAAAGCAACCCAAGCGATACTGCGGCCTAATTGTGCACGAACCAACGGTAAAGTGTAGAATAATTTTCCTTGTGTAGCCATAAATTCCCGATTCGGGATGTTACCGGTCAGGGTAAATTTATTTTATAAGCTACATTATCAGTATTATTCATCGCTTATTACCTGGCTTTTAAAAAGGGTATAAAGCTTGAAGTGCAGCAAGTCTATTAAATTAACGTGATATGACCACAACGACTAAACTGATGCGCGAAACCCCGTCCTGGTTATTCATCCCGCTATTGCTCATCTCCTTTTTTAGTTTGTCTTATTGCACAGAAAAGCAACAGAACAAGAGCGAAAATGCCGTTGAGGAATTTAAAGGGTATGTGAACCAGCAAGTAAGTAAGGCCGATGATGCGGGAGAAGAAAAATGGGAGGATGTAGAAAAAGCGTATGCCGAGAAAAAAGCAAAAGCAGATGCGGAAGCCGAAAAACTGGAAGCAGGTGCAAAAGAAAGTTATACCAAAGCTGTAAAAGACTGGGAACAGTATAAGGAAAAGGCTGCTGCCCGCCAGGAAATAAAACAGGCAGAAAAAGATGCCCGTTTGTTGCGCGCATCATTAATGCCGGCAGGGATTAATGCCGATCTGAAAAACATTACAGGCGCCAATATCGCATCGGTGTACGAACATTTTATTGAAGAGGTTGAAAAGAACAAAGAAACCTATTCGAAAGAGCAATGGATCAACATCAATAATTACTGGCAAAGTCTGAATGATGTTAAGGACAAGCTTGATGAAACAAAATCGATCAGTAAAAAAGACAATAAAACCATACGAGGGATTAAAGCAAAATATTCGGCCACAAAAGCATTGAACAAGCCTTTTGCAGAATCGGAAAAAAACATGAATTAATTATTTATAAGAAGCAGTTAAGTTTGAAGCATATAACACTATTGCCTACGGTTAGAAAAAAACAGCATTTATTTATAATTGCTGTTTTTTCTTTTATGAAGAAGCCGCTAAAATTGTTTAATGTTGTTTTAATATAAAACGCCCGTTAATTGATGTAACCCTGAAAATGATCCTTATTGTTGACGACAGGCCCGAAAACCTGCTTTCCTTAAAAAGCACGCTCGAGCACCATGGTTTTAAAGTTGATACGGCCGATTCTGGTGAGGTGGCACTGCGCAAAGTTCTGCAGCATAGTTATGCGCTCATTATCCTCGATATTCAAATGCCGGGAATGGATGGCTTTGAAGTGGCCGAAGCAATAAGCGGTTTCAATAAAGCAAAAGACACGCCCATCATTTTTCTTTCGGCCGTTAATAAAGAAAAATCGTTTATCACCAAAGGGTACACATCGGGTGGTGTTGATTATGTAACCAAGCCTGTTGACCCGGATATTTTACTGCTCAAGGTAAAAACGTTTTACAAATTATCGGAGCAGCGAAGGGCCCTTGTTACTGCACAACGCGAGCTCGAAAAGGAAGTGGATGCCCGCAAGGCCGCCCAGAATTTATTGAACGAGCGCATTACCGAACTAAGGTCGGTTATCGAATCGTTGCCACAGATTGCATTTACCATTGCACAAAACGGTGACATTGAATATGTGAATGAGCAATGGTATAACTATTCGCACAATGCCACTGCATTTCCCGAAATGCATAAAGATGATAAAGACGTTTGCCACGACTGGGAGCGCGCATTTGCATCGGGCGCGGAATTTATCCGTGAAGTGCGGATGAAAAAGCTGGATGGTACGGAATACCGGTATTACCTGCTCCGCATTATCCCGGTTACCCAGAACAATGTGCACATGAGGTGGGTGGGCACATTCACTGACATTCACCAGCAGAAACAGGTGAGCGAGATGTTGGAGAAAAAGGTGGAAGAACGCACCGGTGAATTGCAGGCCAAAAACGAAGAGCTGGAAACCCGCAACCACGAACTCCAGCAATTTGCATGGGTGGCCTCGCACGATCTGAAAGAACCGCTTCGAAAGATCCAGACCTTTAATTCGCTGATCAGCGAAAAATACCTAAAAGATAATGAGAATGCCAGGCCTTACCTGGAAAAGAGCATCCGTTCGTCAAAACGTATGCTCGACCTCATCGATAACCTGCTTGAATATTCACGGCTGTCTGTTTCACCATCTTTTGAAAAAACAGACCTG
>JAZKGM010000278.1:0-4626 GCA_040385895.1 Bacteroidota bacterium | reverse complement strand
CTATGCCCTCAACTATTTGTTATATTTTATTACCATGGTGGTTTTATTCAGGAAAACGCTATTTCAAAAAACGGTTTTATGATCGGTAAAACGAAAGTGATCAGTGAATATAACCTGTTTAAAGCGCGGGCCATATCTTTGGCAGAAGCAGGGCAGTACAATAAGGCCATGCGGTTTACGGCAACCTGCGCCCGGTTAGCTTATCATTTAAATTTCAGGTATTCCGACAATGAGCTGGAAACCCTGATGCTTAAGATGGGAGATGCGCTTTTTGAAGAAAAACAGGAAAAGGGAAGCAATACCGGCTACTTATTTTATGATTGCTTTGCTTATGATAACCGAGGGCTTACCCAGCAATACCTGCATGCGTTAATACAGTTCGGGCAACCATTTGTTTTTGTACTGGCCAATAACGGGGAGCTTCATAAAAGTAAAAATATTATTGACGAGCTGGAAAAATGCAGCTACGCAACGCTCGTGGTATTGAATGAACCCGATGAGGTAAGTTCGGCACTGGCATTGCAAAAAATCATAGAAACCCATAGGCCGGCAAAAGCATTCCTGCACCTTTCTCCGTGGGATGTGCCTGGAATAACCGTGTGGAACAGGCAAACCCATATTGAACGTTATTTTATCGACCTTACCGATCATGCATTCTGGCTCGGCACCCGTTGTGCCGATTACTACCTCGAGTTCAGGAATTATGGCTATAACATAGCGATCGACCACAGGGGAATTGATAAGCACAAGCTGTTGTGGCAGCCCTATTACCCCATTCAGTCTGATGAGCCTTTTGCCGGTTTCCCGGTTGATGTAACCAACAAAACCATCGGTTTTTCGGGAGCAAATTTTTATAAGATCTACGGGCGTAACAATACGTTCCTTAAGCTCATCAAAACCATACTGGAACAGAATCCAGGCTTTATATTCTTGTTTGCGGGTTCAGGCAACGCAAGGCCTGTTCACCAGTTTATAAAACAACATCAGCTTGAGAACAGGATCATACTTTTGGGGGACCGGAAAGACATTAATGCTGTTTACCGGAACATCGATATTTACATCAATACCTACCCGGTAATAGGCGCATTAATGACCCAGTTTGCCGTATGCAATCGTAAGCCCATTGTTTCGTATACCACAAGCGACCTGGCATCTAATTTTATAGAAGATTTTTTACCGGTAGACAGAACCGTTGCCTATTCGATAAAGGATGAAGATGAATTTATAGCAGAAACAGGCCGGCTCATCAATGACGTACCGTACAGGGAGAATAACGTGAAAAATTATGAAGGCAGTGTGCCTGATGCGGGCCAGTTCAACCACACATTGATGCAGAACATGGGCAAGGATAAGCTGGTAACGGTTAACTATACCGCTGTAAAAATTGATACAGAAGCTATTTTTGACCTGTATCTCGAAACGGAAAATAACTTTTTGAAAGCCTATGATTTAATGAAGTTCGGCTTGTTGAAAAAGGACTATGTGAGGGATTACTTTGGCCGGGCGTTGGTAAGTGCCATTAAAATCGTATTTTTTCAGCCCGAAATCATCATTCAGAAAGTTAAAAATAAATTGAAATAAATGGCTGGAATGGCATCCGTGTTTGCACGCTTTTTATATACAACCGGCCAGTTTTTTGGTTTAATCTTCCGGCTTAACCTGGCGGCTTTTTTTAAAAAGGTTTGCAATACCATATACAGCGGCTGGCTTTCGGGCCAGCTTACTGCCACCGGCCGCATCAGCGTGGAATCTCCCGCTGTTATTATTGGCGGGCAATACATAACAATCGGAAAAGGGTTCAGCTCCCGTGCTAACCTGCGCATAGAAGCGTACGATCATTTTGAAGGAATATCCTATACTCCTTCGGTTTCAATCGGAGATAACGTATGCTTTAACTTCGATTGTCACCTGGGTTGTATCGATCATATTACCATTAAGGACAATGTGCTGATCGGAAGCCGCGTGCTGATCATCGATCATGCGCATGGAAAGGCCGACCGGCAGGCATTGCAGTTACCCCCATCGCTAAGGGCGCTTGATTCGAAAGGCCCGGTAATTATTGAGGAGAATGTATGGATAGGCGAAGGGGTTGCCATTCTGCCCAATGTAACCATTGGTGCACATTCAATTATCGGTGCAAATGCAGTGGTTACAAAAAATGTTCCACCCAACTCCGTTGTAACGGGAACGGCAGCCCGGGTTTATAAAACAATTGATCAATGAAAAAGGCAAGACTTATAGCTTCCTATTTACCGCAGTTCCACCCCATACCCGAAAACGATGCCTGGTGGGGGAAGGGATTTACAGAATGGACCAATGTGGGCAAAGCCGAAAAATTATTTAAAGGCCATTACCAGCCCCGCGTGCCGGCCGATCTTGGCTATTACGACCTGCGTTTACCACAGGTGCAGATCGAACAATCGGAACTTGCGCTCGACTCGGGCATCGAATCGTTTTGTTACTGGCATTACTGGTTCGGTAACGGAAGGCGTATCCTCGAAATGCCGTTTAACAGGCATGTGGAGAATAAAGAGATCAGGATAGGGTTTTGCCTGGGCTGGGCAAACGAAAGCTGGTCGGGGATCTGGCATGGGGCCGGCAATAAGATCTTGATGGAACAGCTTTATCCCGGCAAACAAGATTACATCGAGCACTTTAAGTGCATATTGCCCGCTTTAAAAGATGAGCGCTATACCAAAGTGAAAGGCAAGCCTTTATTTATGGTGTATAAGCCCGCGCTGATCAAAGACCCGCAGGTGTTTTTTGAAACCTTTACCGAACAGGCCCGGCAACATGGATTTGACGGAATGTACTTTGTGGCTCAAACCACCCGAATAGAGGAAATGCAGGAGCTGCTGGCACAAGGTTATGATTCGGTGAATGTGGTGCGCATGTATGATATTGAAAGGCTTGGCAAGTCGAAGCTCGAACGTGGGATTAAACACATTATCCTGAGAAAGATCAGGGTGTATGAGTATGAGGGCGCCATAAAATATATGAGCGGAGAAGAAGATCATCAGTTAACATGCATACCCACCATTGTGCCTAACTGGGACCATTCGCCAAGAAGCGGTGCAAGGGGTTTTATCCTTAATCATTCCACACCGGAGCTGTTTGAAAAACATGCAAGCCAGGTGATCGCTTCCGTTCAGCACAAACCGGCCGATGAGCGCGTGGTGTTTGTTAAATCATGGAACGAGTGGGGAGAGGGAAACTACCTGGAGCCCGATCTCAGGTATGGAAGAAAATACCTGGAAGCATTAAAAGAATGTGTAAAGGCATGAGCATGAAAAAAGTATTATTTGTTTTCGGTACACGTCCCGAGGCTATTAAAATGGCCCCCGTGATAAAAGCATTTGTTGCTGATAACGGGTTTGAGGTAAAGGTTTGCGTAACCGCACAGCACAGGCAAATGCTCGACCAGGTGCTTGATTTTTTCGAGATCAACCCGGAGTTTGACCTGGACCTGATGAAAGAAAATCAAAACCTGTACCAGTTATCGGCCGATGTGATCGTGGAGCTGAAACCTGTTTTTGAAAGCTATAAACCGGATTATGTGTTTGTGCACGGAGATACGACCACATCAACGATGGCGGCACTTGCTGCATATTATGCCGGTGCCAAAGTGTGCCATGTGGAAGCAGGGCTGCGAACCTATAATAAACAACAACCTTTTCCGGAAGAGATCAACAGGCAGTTAACAGCAAGGATAGCCGATCTGCATTTTGCACCTACGCAAACATCACGGGCCAACCTGCTTAACGAGCATATAGCTGCGGATAGCATCTTTGTTACCGGAAACACCGTAATTGATGCGCTGCATTTTGCCAAGACAAAAGTTGAAACCATTAATGATGAAGAAATAGAGACACTTAAGCAGCTGATCGACCCGGGAAAAAGGCTCATCCTGGTAACAGGACACCGCAGGGAAAACTTCGGAGAAGGGTTCGTCAATATCTGCAATGCGCTGCAACAGATCTCTGCTTATGAAAATGTAGAGATCGTATACCCCGTTCATTTTAATCCTAATGTGTATGATGTGGTGTATGAACTCCTTGCAGGCAAATCCAATATAAAGCTCATCAAACCGCTTTCTTACCCGGCCTTTGTTTGGTTAATGAAAAGGGCTTATCTTATTTTAACCGATAGTGGCGGCATCCAGGAAGAAGCACCTGCACTTGGTATCCCGGTTATGGTGATGCGTAACTCAACAGAAAGACCGGAGGCTCTTGAAGCAGGTACTGTGATCCTGGTGGGAACCGATAAAGACAATATTATTGCCAATACGCATAAGCTGCTTACCGATAAGGCCCTGTATGAAAAAATGAGTATTGCTGCAAACCCTTATGGTGATGGCACGGCCAGTGTAAAGATCCTTGAACACCTGAAAGCATATTCAAAATAGCCTGGCCAATGATCTATTATTTTATCCTGTTGTTCTTATATATTTCCGGGGTGCTGGAGCTATTTGGAAACAAACAGGTTAAAATAGCGCTTGTATCCGTTGCTTACCTTTTTTTTATTATACTGGCAGGTCTTAAATACAATGTTGGTACCGATTACCCCCAATATAAGTACCTGTACTATGTAGCATCGGTTTATAAGTATTCTGTTCTGTTTGGCGTT
>JAZKGM010000277.1:12773-30322 GCA_040385895.1 Bacteroidota bacterium | reverse complement strand
CCATAAAAGGCTGTGACAGCATTGTGGTTACACAGCTTACGGTGAATCCTACATACTCTGTAAACAACGCGCAATCAATTTGCAATGGAGGTTCATACGTATTCAATGCACATACTTATATTTCAGCAGGAACGTATCGTGATACGCTACATACCATAAAAGGCTGTGACAGCATTATTGTTACACAGCTTACGGTGAACCCTAAACCTAATACCTCTTCAGTGAGCGGCAATGCAAACCCCATGATTAATTCCACAGAAAATTACAATGTGATCAATTCAACCGGGTCAATGTATTACTGGATCATTGAAAACGGAACCCAGCTAAGCGGATCAACTTCTAACAGCATTTCCGTATTGTGGAGTACCGCAGGAAATGCAAAGGTAAGGGTGGTGGAAATCAATAATAATGGTTGCAAAGGAGATACCGTATCCAAAGCTGCAACAGTACTTCCGGTGAAACTGGTCTCATTCACGGGTAAACAGCAAAACAATGATGTTGTGCTGAGCTGGTCTACTGCAAGTGAATTAAACAATAACCATTTTATCGTTGAGCGGTCGCTTGATCAGCAACATTTCGAAGCTATAGGAACGGTAAATGGCAATGGGACCACTTCAAATATTTCGCAATATACTTTTACTGATGAGCAGGTGCTTTCGGATCTTTTAATCAGCCGATCAGGCGCGGCCATTTACTACAGGCTTATCCAGGAAGATTATGATGGCGAAAAGTCTGCATCACGGATCATTGCGGTAATGCCTGAAATGAGCATACAAATGGATGTTACCATCATGCCTAATCCGTTTTGCAAACAGCTTGTTTTAAGTATTCACCAGGACGAAGCAGGGGATGCTGCGATAAAGGTTACGGATATGAATGGCCGGACGATGTATACAGAACGGTTGGACCTGAAAAAAGGTGAAACCATTATAGACCTTTCGTTATGGGCTGCAGGAGCACCTGCGGGTATCTATACCATACAAATGATCAAAAGAGAAGGTGTTATTTCAAAACAGATTGTTAAAGTAAACTAGCTACAGTTACCAACTAAAAAATATCCAAAAAAACCGCTTCACGTTTGTGAAGCGGTTTTTCTATTTAAATTAAGTAGGTTATGTTGTAGAGCAGTGTAGATAAGAAACACCATTACTTGTTCCGGGCCTTGCATAGCAAAAAATACCCTGACACCAGGAAGGGGAGATGCAAATTCTCAGCGGATAATAGCGTCCTCAAGCGTATTCTCACGAATTCACATTTTACCATGTGATAATGAAATTGCAGATCGAACTTAGCGTTGCCTAACAAATAGGCCTTCAGAAACATAAACCTTTAACAAACAAAATCATGCTTAAGTACTATTTATTCTATGTGTGGATGCTGTTTGCATTCTGCGCATTCTCAGTCACACCGGAGTTGTCGCTCAACAACTTCAGGATCCCGGTTTCTTTCACAAAAAACCACGGACAAGTATTAGATGAACATAACCGGCCAAGACCGGAGATCCTGTACAGTACCCAGATCGGTAGCACCGGTGTTTTTTTTAGTAACAATGCCATCACCTACGTTTTTAATGATTTCGGCACAAAAGCCCCTGGTCAGGTTTCGGCCAGCAGCATCAGGATCAGGTTTGCAAATGCCAATGCGGGCAGTACCATCATTCCCGGCAAAAAGAACAAAGCGGCCTATCACTATTACACCGGCAAGCTACAGGGCCAGGCGGCCAGGGATGTGGAAAGCTTCGAAAAGCTGACATATAAGGAGCTTTACCGCGGTATCGACCTTGTTTTTAAGTTTGATAAGGAGGGGCTGAAATATGATTTTATCGTACACCCGGGAGCCGACCTGTCGGACATACGGATGGACTATGAACATGCCGATGGTATTTCTGCCGATGAGGAAGAAAAGCTCACGGTAAGATCGCTTCTGGGCAAGCTCACAGATCACATTCCTTATTCTTATTATTTGTCGGATAAAGGATCTGAGAAGGAAGTAAAAGTAAAGCACCACAGGCACGGCAACAGCATCGGTTTCTGTGTTGGGTCTTACGACCGCAGCCGTACCTTGGTCATCGACCCGGTGCAGGATTTTTTTAATGCATTCGGAAACACTTCCGGGTGGTACACCCATACAGGCAACGGCATCACCACTAACCTGGACGGAACGGTAAACATTGTGGGGTATACGGATGCTTCGCCATTTATTGCCGGTGCCACTGCTTATGGAACGGGTGGAAGTTCCAGGGGATTTATTGCATCCTTCGATGCTTCGGGAACACTCTTATGGGTAACCACCATTGAAGGGACAGGTGCAACTGAAATAAACGATGTGGCCAAAACAGCTTATACCATTACTGTTTGTGGCAGCTCAGACGATGACCTGGCAGGAACATCCGGTGGTTACAAAGGCAACCGTGATGGTTTTATCGCTTCGTTCAGCACGGGGGGAGCCCTCATCATGAGCAGGTACATTGGAAGTCCGCAGGTGGATGTGGCTAAAACGATTGCCATGAGCACGGCTGATTACACGAAGCTTATCATTGGCGGTTATTCGGAAGGCCAGATCGTTTTTGCCGGTTCCAACCTTCCCGTAAATCCTATTCCATACATGGGAGCCAGGGATGGTTTTATTGCCACGGTGGTCAGTTTTTCATCGGGATTACTTGGTTACACGGAATATTCCTACATGGGTTCTCCATATAGTGATGATGAGGTGACCGATGTACTTATGGACGATGGATACGATGCTATAATAACGGGACACACGGCTTCCGATGCGTTTAACTTTGTGCCCGCGATCAGTTCTTCCCTGCACCCGAACTGGTCGGGTGGGGATGATGATGTATTCGTGGTGCGTATGGATTATTACGGGGGATTGACCAGTATCATTAACGGCACTTTTATAGGTGATGACGGGGGCAACGAAAAATGGCCGAGGGTGGATATCGATAACGATATGAACAGCGGTGTTCAAACACACCCGGTTTTCAACGATAAGATCTACCTGTCAATGATCACCACTTCTTCCGGCATGAACGCTTTTACTTCGGTGGCCTCTTTCCAGCAAAACATTGCCTCGTCATCCGACAATTTTTTTATGATGCTGAGCAATAACTTCAGCAGTTGCCTGTACGGATCTTTTCTTTTTGAGGCCGTTCCCGATCCTACCTTGTCTTTCTGGGGAGTTTATGCACCCTGTGTGATCAAGACCGATATTTATGGGAATACGTATGTGATGGGAACCACCAACGGATCCAATTTCAGCTATACCGATAACCAGACAGGCGCTTCGCCCGCCAATGGATCTTCGCCAAACTACCTGGATATTTTTCTTGCCCGTTTCAACCCTGATAATACCCATGCCTATACAACGCTCCTGGGCGGAACCTATGCGGATATTGCGCAGGAGATGTGCCTTGATAAGTGCAACCGCTATCTGTTCATTACAGGGAAAACGTACGACATTGGCGTAACGCCCCCTTCGGCTGTAAATTGCCGGGTTGACCTCGAAAGCGGTTCTCCTGTTTTTACCATCAGCTCTTCCAACGGCAGCAACCTCCCGAGCACCTTATCCGTGATCAACAACATGAGCACCTTGCCCGCCCACAGCGTGCAATGGTACCTCGATGGCATGCCTGTTCAAACCAATACAGGAAGCCCGCTCACCTTCTTTGCTAATATTCCGGGCACTTACCATGCTGTGCTCAAAGCCACCAGCCAGGATGGATTTGCATGCGGAGAATTACATACCCAAAACATCACTTTCGAAATAAGCTGTGAGCCGCAGGAAGTGAATATGATAGAACAGTTTTCCGAAGGCAACGGCACAACAACCTTTGACGGACAAAACCTGTACCTTGACGGAGACCTGGTTGTGCCTTCGGGGATCAGCCTCATAATCAAAAACTGCCTTATGGTAGGCACGCCATGCTCACGCATTGTGGTACAGGATGGGGGAGAGCTGTATGTAGACGGTTCAGCGCTTACCGGTTGTCCCAACTGGCATGGCATTGTTCAGGAAGAGCAGCAGCCCGGCTTCAACATGGCGGTGCTTATCCAGAATTCAGGGATAAGCCGTGCAGATGTAGGGGTGCTTTCTGTTGCCAACAATTTCAGCTACGACATCCTCCGGTCGGAGGTCACCACATCTAACTTTGCTTATAACCTGAATCACCTGGGCTACACCCAGGCCGCAGCCTTCAATTTCGTGATGGGAGGTGTGAACAACTTAGGGCTTATCGCCCATAATAATTTTCTTGCACTCGATGAAAGGGATTACTGCAGTTATGGCAACGGATTGATAGCAGCGGGAGAGCTCTACCCGAATGCCCAGCTGAGTATGCATAATATGCTGAGCCATGAATTCAGCGATAACTTCTTTTTCGGCACAACAACACCTTCTTCCGGTTCTTACATCAAAACCCTGGAAGGAGATCATGCCGTGGTCCGCTTTTCCGATAATAGGGTGAATGGTACGTATCGTTCGTGCATTGATATTTATAATGCCCCGAGCCATGAGATCATCCAGGACAACCAATTCGTTGCAGACATCCAGGATTATGGGATCCGTTTTAACGGTGATAACAACAACCTTGCCCATGCAAGGTATATAGACAACAACATCATTACCAACACACAAAACGGCAACAGCAGCATTGCCGGTATTTCGGAGCGTGGAGCCGAGTTGGGTGACTATATCAGCAGCAATACGATCCGGAACTTTACCAACGGGATCGAATACTTCCAGGACAGGGTTTGGACTGATCCGGCAGATCTCAGCCACATCAGGGAGAACACCGTTTATGCTTTAAGGTCGGGTGTGGTAGTGAGCTATGCCGAAGATCCTTATAATAACTATTCCGGAAACAATGCATTGGTTTCCGCATCATACAGCTACCCCCTTTTCACCTGGATCTACTGCAACAGGATCGCTGCCGATTATGGCATTCTGGGTACCGGGGTCATGCTGAACCAGGTGCATACCTCTTCCAGCCTTACAACAGAAGCAGATGCAGGCAATACGTTCTCATGCAACTACTGGGATATCATTTGGGGGAATAACACTGGTTCAGGGTTTACGTATCACACAACGCCTGCATTCATACCTAATACCAGCCCAGTTGTTGGTGCCAACAACGTTGTGCTTGACGGTACCAGCTACGGCATAAGCAGCACAAACGATTTTATCGTGAACATCACCTACAGCTCTTCCGGGCTCCCGATCAGCCAATCCGGTTGCCGGAGAAGTTTCGATGACAAGTCCATCATGGCTTCCGTTATGAAAGAGCAAATGATCCAGGATCAGGTAACCTTGTATCCTAACCCGGCTGTTACAAAATTCACCGTGGAAACATCCGCAAACGCAGCATGGGTTGAGATCTATGATATGACGGGACGCCTGATCTTAAAGCCAGCTTTCGAAACAGGACGCAAACACCTCACTGTTGATGCTTCAGCCTGGAAAGAGGGGGTATACATCATCAGGCTATATGACAATAGCGGTAAACTTATAAAAGCAGAAAAAGTAATGAAGATAAAATAAGGAAAGAAGTTGTTCAGATCAATTTACAAAAGGGGCTTCGGCCCCTTTTTTTGTGAGTGTATCCTCCCGGAAGGGAACTGCATGCTGCTTCTTTTTTGAGCTGCTTTGAATATCGCTGCCGGAATGAAAACCCGGCAACCGGAGATCATGCAACCGCGTAAGAATGGTCTTAGTTTTCTTTTTCCAGCAAGCGCAAAATTTCTACAGGAATGTCGTCAAAACCTTCAATGGTGTTGGGCTTAACCAGGTATCCCTTTACTCCAAGGCTTTTAGAGCGGGTTTCATAGTTTGGATTTATGCTTGTAGAATAAACAAAACAAGGTATTTTATTGAAATCGCTGGAATTGCGGATCACTTCAAGTGCTTCTATCCCATCCATGATGGGCATATTTATGTCGGTGAGTATCACGTCCGGCTGAGGGTTAGCCCGCAGGTATTCGATTAATTGCTGTCCGTTGCCAACCAGCTTTACACTTTCAAAATGCGCATTATTTATAAAACTGTTTTCTATGATCATGGCATCATCAAGGTCATCTTCGGCAATAACAATATTTAGTTTTTTATATCCGGACATTTTAACGGGTTATTTTGGGATTGGAAAATACATGGAAAACAAACTGCCTTCATGTAAAGTGCTTTCTACTTGTATACGGCCTGAATGGTTTTCCATTATTTTTTTGCATATGGCAAGGCCTATTCCATTACCTGAATATTCGCTACGCATGTGCAGCCTTTGAAAGATCGTAAATATTTTGCCAAGGTGGGCATTATCCATACCTATCCCGTTGTCTCTAACAGTAACTTTATAAAAGCTTTCGTCAGGTTCAATATGGTACCCGATCTTTATATGGGGAGCAACTCCTTTTTTGCTGTACTTGATGGCATTAGAGATCAAATTGCTGAACAGCTGTCGCATCTGCACTTTGGTCCCTGTAATTTCGGGAAGCTCCGCACATTCTATGCTGGCATTGTTTTCTGAAATGATCAGCTCCAGGTCATCTTTAACCTCTTCAAGCACGCTCGAAAGGTTTACTGCAGTAACATCATCTTTAACTGAGCTCAACGCATACTTAACCAGGTCATCTACCAATGAATTTAAGCGGAGTGCCGATGCTTTTATCACACTTACCGGGGTGCTGCCTGCAACCTGGGTGGTATCAGTAAGCCGTTCCGTATACATCAGTATTTTTCTTAAAGGCTCTTTAAGATCGTGCGAAATAACGTGTATGAACTGCCCAAGGTTAACATTTGTAATGTTAAGTTCAGCTACTTTTTCTTCTAATTGTTGCTGGTATTCAAGCAGGGCCTGTTCGTTCCGTTTTTTCTCGGTAAGATCCGTTACCACTACACCAATGGCTTCAACAGTGGGGTGCAGATCTGTAAAGGAAATGTTTACCGGGATCTTTTTGTCTTTAATATGAAGAATGATCTCCCGCTTAACGGCTTCGGTACTAAGGCTGGCTATCAACAGGTCAAATTCAGCAGGATCATCAAAATAATCGATCAGATAGCTGCCTGTGATCTTTTCGCACGAAAGATTGGCCAGTTTACCAAAGTACTCGTTGCAATAAAGGATAAGCCCGTTATGGGCGATGCTTAATGCCCCTTCCCCAAATTTTTCAATCAGGATGCGATAGGTATAGTCTGCGCTTTCCATTGAATATATTTGCGGACTGCCATCGCTGTGCAGCACCAGGGCATCCACTTCACCGTGCTTTATTGCATCAATAAGGCTGTTGGCATCAAAGAGCTGAATCTTTAAATCTTCAATTTCAGATAAAAGCCTGTTTATATATGAGTTTTTCTCTTCCAAATTTTACACATTGATATCCAGTAAGGTTAATACTTTTTTGGTGTCAGAGAGGTCGCCTAAAATAATCCGCCTGTTGAAGGGTTTGATTTTGATCAGCGTGGGTATTGCAACGATCTGGTGTATCACCGCCTGCTCTTTATCGCGGCTGATATCTATTATTTCAAGCTCAAAATTGCCTTTCAGGTAAGTTTCGCAGATCGCGCGCAGGTTCTCAATGGCATGTACTGATTTAACAGACATACCCGATACGAACAAAAGAAATTTATATGTACCATCTTCTTGTAAATCCTGCCCTTCGTTTCCCAAAGTTATTTCATTAGAGGTTTAATATTTAATCCTACAAGAACCCGTTCTTCGTTACTCAGGTCGCCTATGATTTTTCGTATAGGTTCGGGAACCCTGCGCACAAGTGTAGGTACGGCCAGGATCTGGTCGCCTTCGGCAAGCTGGGGGCTCTTAAGCAGGTCGATGATCTCTATGCTGTATTTACCTGCAAGGTGTTCTTCGGCATATTTTTTAATATTACTGAGTGCCTTTACCGATTTTGGGGTTTGCCCCGCTATATACAACAGCAGCTGCCATTCGGCACTGTCATTTTCGTTTAATGTTAGGGCCGTATCGCTATTTATCATTTTCCTTTTTGTTTAAACCAAGCTTTTGCTGCATAGCTTCGGTTGTTCTTAAAAGATTAAGCTCTTCTTCAACCGATTCGAATTCATTTCTAAGCGCTTCAATATTGGCTTCCAATACTTTACGTTTACGTATGATTTCACGGTCTTTGCGGTCAATTTCGTTTTGGTGTTTAATTTCAGACAGCTTATTGTTTATTTCATTGGCCTTACGGGCAGCGCCAGTTAAAATGCCGTCAGGACCTAATTTTACATCCAGTAATTCAATGCCTTTACGGGTGATGATGAACTCGCGCACCTGGTTGCTGTGTCCCATGCCGCGGGCTTTTATAATAAATATGCCCCGGTTACGCTCACCAAAGCCTTCCATATCCCTCACGGTGATCCAGGTATCAACCAGCGATGATACCGATTCTTCTGCCAGGTCGGGTCTAATTGCATCGGTTTGCTTATTTAAGGAGGTGAACACGGCAGTAATGTTATTGGCCTTCAGCATATCGATGAGACGCACCAGCATAGATCGTACTTCGTGCTCACTCCCCACTGTAATAAGATTACTTATCGGGTCTATCACTACTGTTGTAGGCTTAAAATCTCTTATCAGCTTACGAAGCGTAAGCAGGTGCAACTCCAGCCCGTTTAATGACGGGCGTGACGAATGTATAAGCAAACTGCCATCACTGATATGCTTTTGTAGATCAATGCCTATAGAAGCCATGTTACGCACCAGCTGTTGTGGCGATTCTTCAAAAGCAAAGTAGATGGTTTTTTCTCCTTTTTTGCATTGTTCATCGGCAAAATAGCAGGCAACAGTAGTTTTTGCAGTGCCTGCGGTGCCACTAACAAGTATATTGCTGCCCCGGTAAAAACCACCTTTTTCGAACATCCCGTCAACTCCCGGAACGCCTGTAGAAACAATATCTGAAGATACTTCGTTGTCGAGTTTAAGTGATGTTATGGGTAATACTGATATTCCGTTCTCATCAATTAAGAACGGGTACTCGTTGGTGCCGTGAGTAGAACCCCTGTACTTGACTATACGAAGCCTGCGGGTTGAAACCTGTTCGATAACCCTGTGGTCTAAAAGTATAACACAGTCAGAAACATATTCCTCCAATCCCTGGCGGGTAAGTGTTTCCTGCCCGCGTTCACCGGTAATTATTGCGGTAACGCCTTTGTCTTTCAGCCAGTGAAAAAGCCTTCTTAATTCAGCCCGAAGTATGGCCTGGTTATCGAGTCCTGCAAACAGCGATTCAATCGTATCAAGCACCACACGCGTGGCCTTTACAGTATCGATGGCATGACCCAGGCGTATAAATAATCCTTCCAGGTCGTATTCA
Organism: Bacteroidota bacterium; assembly: GCA_040385895.1. Taxonomy (GTDB): domain Bacteria; phylum Bacteroidota; class Bacteroidia; order UKL13-3; family UKL13-3; genus UBA6183. The sequence goes on along the minus strand of JAZKGM010000277.1, from coordinate 21,002 downwards.
CCGGCCTCTTCAATTTCAGAACGTTCCACACGTACGTGATCTACCACAAGCTTTTTTTCGGCTTTAAGTTGCTCAAGGTCAAAACCAAGCGAACGTACATTCAGGCTAAGATCATCAGATGGTTCTTCGAACGACATAAAAACCCCGGGCTCATTAAACTCTGTAATTCCTTTAATTAAGAACTGCATCGACAAAAGGGTTTTTCCGCAGCCGGCACCACCGCAGATCAGTGTGGGGCGTCCTTTGGGTAAACCGCCTTCCGTAATTTCATCAAGCCCGTCTATTCCCGTTTGTGTCTTAGGAAAGATAAAGAGCGGGTGATCGTTTGTAGAATTGCTTTGCACAGATAAATCAATTTAGATAGGCAACAAATATAACAGAACTTTGTTTTACGTACAGGTATACATGCTCACAAGCGGCTATTACTTTTTTGAAAGCCGGAAAAACAGAACATGTTGGTTATGTTATAGAGCAGTGCAGATAAAAAACGCCATAACGTGTTCGGCCAAGGCGGAAAAGTTCACAGATACAGCGTTCTGATAATAAGCGTTTACCTGATGATTAACTGGATGCAAGGAAAAATTGTCCCGCAATTGTTTGGTTTAATCTGTGACACTTCCTCAATTCTTGCATGAAAGCGTCAACACTATTTTACAACATCCCAAAGATGTTATGAATAATCAGGTGAGGATGATCAACTGCACACTACCCGAGATAAAAAACGCATCCCGGTTACGACACTTCTTTTTTGAGATACTTTGAATATATTTGCCAGGAATGAAAACCTGGGTGGTCATTTTTTCCATATACGTTACACTGCTGGCAGTTGTGCCCTGTTGCGTATTTGATAATTGCCCTGACGATAAAACAGCTACCGCACAATCTGCTGACGCAGGCCATGAACAGGGAGATGAAGACGGATGCGGTACCTGCTCTCCTTTTTTCAATTGCAGCACCTGCAATGTTTCATTTGTAACAAATACACTTTTTGTATATGATTTTGTACCGGACGGTACCACCAGCGCTTTTCAAAGCCATTACGCTTCAGCCGTGATCAAAAATACCTCGGGAAAGATCTGGCAACCGCCTAAAACGGCTTAAACACTTTTCTTACTATTTCCTTTTCCAGGCCTTTTTGCCTGTATCATTTATTTATTTCAAATCAATCAAATTATGCTTGATCAAATTATCCGTTTTTCCATCCGGAATAAACTGGTTATAGGAATATTCACGCTTGCACTGATCGCGTGGGGGAGCTATGCGGTAACCCAGCTTCCCATTGATGCCGTACCCGACATCACAAACAACCAGGTCCAGATCATTACGGTGGCCCCCTCACAGTCGGCCCAGGATATCGAACGACTGGTCACGTTTCCGGTTGAGCAGGCCGTTGCCACCATTCATGGATTGCATGAAGTGCGCTCTTTTTCCCGTTTCGGGTTAAGTGTTGTAACGGTGGTTTTTAAAGACAATATAGATGTGTATTGGGCGAGGCAACAGATCTCGGAGCGCCTCACAGATGCAAAAGAACTGATCCCGGCAGGTGTAGGCATACCCACGCTGGCCCCGCTCAGTACGGGCCTGGGCGAGATCTATCAATACACGGTTCACACACAGAAAGGGTATGAGCATAAATATACGGAGACAGACCTGCGCACCATCCAGGACTGGATCGTGCGCAGGCAGTTGCTCGGTGTGGAAGGCATTGCAGATGTAAGCAGCTTCGGGGGCAAGCTGAAACAATATGAAATTGCCCTGAACCCGGATAAGCTGAAAGGCATGGATGTTACCATCAACGAAATATTTACAGCCCTTGAAAAGAACAACCAGAATACCGGGGGGGCTTATATCGACAAAAAGCCTAATGCTTATTATATCCGGTCGGAAGGGTTAATTGAGGGCACGATCGATATAGAAAACATTGTTGTGAAGAACATGCTGAACGGGATCCCTGTTCTGATACGGGATGTAGCGGCTGTTCAGTTTGGCAGTGCCGTTCGTTACGGTGCCATGACCTATAATGCGGATGGTGAAGTGGTGGGGGGTATCGTGATGATGCTGAAAGGAGCCAACTCTTCTATTGTGATCGGCAATGTGAAAGAGCGGATCGAACAGATCGAAAAAACGCTGCCGGAAGGTGTCACGATCGAGCCCTTTTTAGACCGCACCAAACTGGTGAACAATGCCATCGGCACGGTGACCAAAAACCTGGCAGAAGGGGCGTTGATCGTAATATTTATACTGGTGCTGTTCCTTGGGAATTTCCGTGCGGGGTTAATTGTTGCTTCCGTTATTCCGCTGGCCATGCTGTTTGCCATTTCTCTGATGAATGTATTTGGCGTATCGGGTAACCTGATGAGCTTAGGAGCGATCGACTTCGGGCTGATCGTGGATGGTGCAGTGATTATTGTAGAGGCCACCATGCACCACCTGGGGTTAAGAAATATGAACAGGCGACTGAATGGACCTGGAAGTATATGAATCGGCAAGTAAGATCAGGAAATCTGCCGCATTTGGCGAGATCATTATCCTGGTCGTTTACCTGCCCATTCTTGCATTGGTAGGCATCGAGGGTAAAATGTTCAGGCCGATGGCACAAACCGTTTCCTTCGCCATCCTGGGTGCATTTATTCTTTCCCTTACTTATGTACCCATGGCCAGTGCTTTATTCTTAAGCAAGAACATTGATCCCAAAAGAACATTCTCCGACAGGTTGATGGAAAAGGCCCATTCTTTTTACAGCCCGGTGCTTACAGGCGCATTGAAACACGCTAAACTGGTCATCGGGTCAGCGCTCATCCTCTTTGCATGGAGCCTGTTCCTGTTCACCCGTTTGGGGGCCGAATTTATTCCATCGCTTGATGAAGGGGATTTTGCGGTTGAAACACGCGTGCTAACAGGAAGCAGCCTGAGCGAAACCGTTGATGCTTCAACAAAGGCAGCAAAGATCCTGTTAAAGAAGTTCCCGGACGAAGTAAAAGAGATCGTAGGAAAGATCGGGTCGTCTGAAATTCCAACCGATCCCATGCCCATTGAAGCCTGCGACCTGATGGTGATGCTGAAACCGAAAAATGAATGGACAAAAGCCGGCAATAAGGATGAGCTTGCAGAACAAATGACCGAGGCGCTGGAAGCTGTTCCAGGGGTGAGTTTCGGTTTTCAGCAGCCTATCCAGATGCGGTTTAATGAGCTGATGAGCGGGGCCAGGCAAGACGTAGTGATCAAAGTATACGGGGAAGACCTTGACATGCTTACCTCGTATGCAGAGAAGATCGGTGGCATCGTGCCAACAGTAGAAGGGGCCAAAGATCTCTATGTGGAAAAGGCAACGGGCCTGCCCCAGATCGTGGTGAAGTATAAACGGGAACAGCTTGCAAAGTTCGGGATGAACATTGAAGACATTAACCAAACCATCAATACGGCTTTTGCAGGCCAGAGCGCGGGATTGGTTTTTGAAAAAGAAAAAAGGTTTGACCTTGTGGTGCGTCTCGACAAAACAAGCAGGCAGGGCATACAGGATGTGCGCGAGCTTTATGTAAACACCCCAACCGGGCTCCAGATCCCGCTGCAGCAGGTTGCCGATGTGGAATTTGTAACAGGCCCGAACCAGATCCAACGCGATGACGCAAAAAGAAGGATCATTGTCGGGTTTAATGTACGCGGCCGTGATGTGGAAAGCATCGTGAAAGAAATGAAGCAAAAGATTGGCGACCAGATCAGGTTTGCTCCCGGGTATTATCCTACTTACGGGGGTACATTTAAAAACCTGGAGGAAGCCCGTTCCCGCCTGGTTATTGCGGTTCCGGTGGCATTGCTGCTCATTCTTGTGCTGCTCTATTTTACATTCGCTTCTGTAAAACAAAGCCTGCTCATCTTTACTGCCATTCCCTTATCGGCCATTGGTGGTGTATTGGGCTTATGGCTGCGCGATATGCCATTCAGCATTTCGGCCGGTGTCGGGTTTATCGCCTTGTTTGGTGTTGCAGTGTTAAACGGTATTGTACTGATCGCAGAATTTAACACACTAAAGAAAGGTGGAATGACCGATCTTAAAGAGATCATCTTAAAGGGAACCCGGATCAGGCTGCGCCCGGTGATCATGACCGCAAGTGTGGCATCGTTAGGTTTCCTGCCCATGGCCTTATCTCACGGCAGCGGGGCAGAAGTGCAGAAGCCTTTAGCTACCGTAGTGATCGGGGGACTTTTAACAGCCACACTTTTAACGCTGATCGTATTGCCCTGTATTTATGCGTTGATGGAGTCGGGGAGGAAGAAGATCATCACAGCACCTGCCGCATTGATCAGTCTTCTTGCAACAGGGGTGATGCTGTTCTCATGCACGCCTTCATCTGCCCAGAATGTTCCGGTAAGCTTAGACAGTGCCATACAGATCGCCATTCAAAACAATAAGCAGCTTCAATCTGTGAGCCAGGAAAAACAGGTATATGTTCACCAGAAAGCCATGGCAACAGAACTGCCTAAAACAGATATAAGCCTGTTGTATGGACAATACAATGGGTTTTATAAACAGGATAATAATTTCACGGTCACCCAAAGCATTCCTTTTCCTTCTCTTCTTATTGCCAGGTCGGCCCTGGAAACCGAACGCATAAAAGGCGCAGCGTTTAAGATCGCAGCAACCCGCAATGAATTGATATACCGGGTAAAAAGCGTGTACTATGATATGCTTTATCTTCAGTTGCTGCAGAACATGCTCCGGCAGCAGGACACCATTTTCAAGGCCTTTGCCCGCACAGCATCTTTTAAATACGATGCAGGGGAATCCACGCTGCTTGAAAAGACATCTGCCGAAAGCCGGATGCAGGAAACAGAGAACAGGCTAAGGAATAACGAAGCGGAGATCATGCAACGACAAGCAGAGTTCCAATTTTTGCTCGCTACAGATGAGCCGTTCATTGCAGTATCATCAGGCAATACAGAACGCACCCTGGTTGCTCAAACTGATTCTGTACAACTGCAAAGCAATCCTTACCTCAACTACTTGAAGCAACAGGTTGCCATTGCCGAAAAGGAAAAGAAAGTTGCAGTGAATGCTTCTTTACCCGACCTTAAGATAGGCTATTTTAACCAAAGCCTCTACGGGGTTCCGCTCAATGAAACGAGTACACAATTTGCAGGTTCATCTAACCGGTTCCAGGGGTTTCATTTGGGCATTGCGATCCCGCTCTGGTTTGCCCCGGATCTTGCAAAAGCGAAGGCTTATAAAGCACAGGTAGCGGTAGCAGGACTCAAATACGAATTTGAAGAAGGAAGCATACAAAATCAATACAAGCAGGTTGTGCAGAACTACATTAAAAGCAGGAACAGCCTGGCGTATTATAAGAACACGGCCTTGTCTAATGCAGAACTGATCAGCAAACAATCGCAGTCGGCTTATATGAAAGGGGAGTTAAGCCACAACGAATACCTGTTCAGTCAGCAACAGGTGGTGGGTATACAAGAAAGCTACCTGAGAACGCTGAACGAATACAACCAGGCCATTATCAATATTGAATTTTATACAGGTGTAAATAATAAATAGCATGAAACCGATCAATTATAAAATCGTTGCAATAGGTATTGCACTTGCATGTGTAACAGCATGTGGAAATAAGCAGGACAAACCTGCTGAAAAAGCAGAAGCGCATCATGATGAAGAGAACAAGGTTGAATTTACACAGGAGCAGTATGAAACGTCTGCATTAGAGCTGGGCACAGTAGAGATGCGCAACATCAGCGGAACGATACAGGCCAACGGGATGCTGGATGTTCCCCCGCAAAGTAAAGTAACCATTGCCGCTCCTATGGGTGGGTTTGTAAAAGGAACCGAACTGCTGCAGGGAACACATGTAAAAAAAGGACAGGTGGTGGCAGTGATGCAAAATACCGAATACATCCAGATGCAGCAGGATTACCTTGATTTCCAGGGCCAGCTGGAATATGCAAAAGCCGAATACAGCAGGCAGCAGGAGCTGGCAAAAGAAAACATCAATGCACAGAAAACCCTTCAGCAAAGCAAAGCCGCTTACCTGAGCATGGATGCGAAAGTGAAAGGGGTGAGGGCAAAGCTGAAAATGCTGAACATTAATGTATCGGGCATTGAAAACGGGGAGCTGCATCAAACCATTAACCTGGTTTCTCCCATTACAGGTTTTGTTACCAAAGTGAACGTGAACATTGGCGCCTTTGTAAACCCCACAGATGTAATGTTCGAGATCGTGAACACAGAACACCTGCATGCCGAGCTTACCATTTTTGAAAAAGATGTTCCGAAGCTGAAAATAGGACAGAAGGTATTGTTCACACTGGCTAACGAGAACAAACCACGCAAGGCCACCGTGCACCTGATAGGAAGGGAGATCAACAAAGACCGCTCGGTGCAGATCCATTGCCACCTTGATGATGAGGATGCGCAATTAATTCCGGGAACCTATTTAAGGGCTTTGGTGGAAACAAATAATAATAATGTAACCGCTGTTCCTGATGAAGCCATTGTGAGCTTTGAAGGCAAGGATTACATCTTTATGCTAAAAGGAACAAAAAGGGCTGCTCATGATCATCGCAAAGAGGAAGCAAAAAAAGCCCATAAGGGATCAGAAGAATTATACATGTTTGAGATGGTGGAGATCAACAGGGGGAATACAGAACTGGGTTTTTCTGAAATCACCCTGCCAGTGCAATTCGAACTGAAGAATAAAATTGTGACCAGGGGTGCGTATAACCTTTTAGCAAAGATGAAAAACAGCGAAGGGAGAGAAGGCCATTTGCATTAGGGGGTGAGATAAGTCCTGTCAGTCGGTCTGTCCCGATAGGCTCAAAACTGACAGGAACTTTATTTCATCTCCCACATAAACAGCTTTCCTTTATCCTGATAGTGTTCGCGGTATGCTTATTCTTTCCACGATTGTGTTCGTGTCATCACCATGAGTTTCATTCCCAGGCCGGTTACGTCAATTGCTTTATTCGATAAAATGATGATGCCCGAGTTGTTTGTTTTATCTATGGCCAGGAAGCTGGCATAGGCGCCCGCCATTCCATTGTGCCAGATCACATCCTTGTTGCCAACCAGCTTATCGACAGCCGTAGGAAGGATCCAGCCCAAACCGTTTTCGCCATTCAGCTGCCGTATATGTGTTTTGAATAAGGAAGGGGAAATTGGTGTTTCATTCTCCCTTAAGTTGGCTTTGATGAACCTGATCATATCGTCACCGTTTGATAAAAAAGAGCCCGCACCCGTTAACACGTGATCGGTCCAGATGGGCGAAGGTTTGCCATTTTCATCATAACCCTGTATGATATTTGTGTGTGTGTTGCTGTCAACCGTTACAAACGTGTTGTACATGCCAAGCTCATTCAATAAACGTTGTTTCACCAGTTGTTCATAAGCGATCCCTGTTTTTAGTTCCAATAAATGGCCTAACAGGCCCATACCGAAATTGCTGTATTCAAATGTGCCTTCTGCTTTTTTTCCTTCACAGGTTTTCAGGTAATCATACATGTCGGCAATGGTTAGGTCTTTATACGGATCTGATTCATCGGTCATCTTTGCTAAGAACGACTCCGGTAAAGACGGAAACCCGGAAAGGTGTGTGGCCAAGTTTTGCAAAGTGGTGTGTCGGGCAATGGCAGGTAATTGAACCTTATCGCCCAAAAGTGTTTGGATCTTATCGTCCATGTTAAGCTCACCCTTATCTACCAGCAGTTGAAGGGTAGAAGTGGTGAACAGCTTACTGGTGGATGCCAGCTCAAAAGTGGTGCTGCTATCAGGTGCTTCGTTCTTTCCGTTTCCGGTAGTGCCATATCCTTTTATTAGCACTTTTCCATTTTTGTAAATCCCGATCACAAGCCCGTAAGCATTCGAATCGGCAATGTATTTAACGGCTTGTTTATCAATAAATCCTTCCAGGTCTTTTTTATCTTCGATGTGCTTGTTTTGTATTTTATATATAGCAAAAGCCCGATAACAAGAATGACCAGCACAAGTAATATAAGTGCTGTTATTTTTATTGCTTTCATATGCAGGATCGTTTACCGGCACAAGTTTATCCCATTCGGGTGGAATATCAATATAAAGTTAAAACGGGTTGGATGTAAATGGTTGTAGTTGATGCGGCAAGTGTTGAGACGTTCCTGAATTGATTATCCGTTGGAGTATACAAGCAGGGATGACAGCAATGCGCATTCCGGTTTGGTGATCTTGCTTTGAAATTCTTTACTGGCCACCCTGGT
>JAZKGM010000277.1:1637-12763 GCA_040385895.1 Bacteroidota bacterium | reverse complement strand
GCGGATCTCTAATTCATCGGGCAGGCGTTTTGATACCTCAACAATGCTGTTCACGTTTTCCTCCACCAGGTCCTGGTTTGCGATCAGCTCTTCATAAATGCGGTGTTCGTCCTGGAACTCGTCTTCATCAACCAGCAAAAATTCGTATAAAAAGTCTTCCACATCCATTGGTGTGTCGGTTTCTATGGCCTCACTGATGTAAAGCAACATATTGAGCAGCTCTGTTCCACGTTCAAGGGTTTTATCTTCAATATCCTGCCATTCTTTGGTATCAAAATAATCCTCGTCATCATTGTTCATTTCCAGGTGATGGGCCATCATCAGGTCAAATGCATATTCCTGGATCGGCTCATGGCTTGGATTCTTATCAAATTGGGCATCGAAGTTTCCCACCTTGATCAAAAAATCGTCATTGCTTTCAAAAATAGCACTGATGCTTGCGGCAAGTTCTGCATTGTGTTGAAATGCATTAATAAGGGTTGCTACTGCTTTAACGGCATTACTCATATCGCTTAAAATTTATACAATTTATCTTTGTTAATTGTTGCTATCGTTCTTCCTGTCAGGCTCAGGCCAAATACAGGGCTATTGTTGGATTTAGAAAGATTAGACCGTTCGTTGAAGGTCCATTTTTCGTTTGCATTGAACAGGCACAATGCCGCACTCATTCCTTTTTGTACAGCCACTTTTTCCTGCTTAAGCACTTTTCTCGGGTTTGCCGTTAAAGTTTCAACAATGCGATCGGTGGTAATGTTTTCCGGTTTGTTCATCATCAAAAGACTTAGCGCGGTTTGCAGCATGATCATGCCTTTTGATGCATATTCGAATTCTACATTTTTATGCTCCGCATCTTCAGGGGCATGATCGGTAACAATACAATCGATGGTTCCGTCTGCAATGCCATCCCAAAGCGCTTTCCTGTCGGTCCTGCCCCGCAATGGCGGGTTCAGTTTAAAATTACTGTCAAAGCCTTCGAGGTTTTCATCGGTGAAAACAAGGTTGGCCACGGCCACATCGCAGCTTACCTCCTGGCCGGCCTTTTTTGCTTTGCGGATCAGGTCTACACTGCCTCTGCTGCTAATGTGGGCGATGTGCACCGGTGCACCTGCATACCTGGCCAGTTCAAGGTCGCGCGTGATCATCAGCTCTTCGGCCATATTGGGAATGCCTTTGAGCCCGAGGTTAACGCTGGTATTGCCTTCGTGCATTCTTCCACCGCTGCTCAGGTTGGTGTCTTCGGCATGCGAAATAATAAGCCCTCCGAAAATTTTGCTGTACAATAAAGCCCGCATCATCACACCCGAGTGCATAATGGTTTTGTTCCCATCCGAAAATGCAACGGCTCCTGCATTGTGCAGGTCGTAAAGCTCGTTCATATCCATCCCTTCGCGGTTTTTAGTTACCGCAGCATAAGGCAGTATATGAACCGGAAGGTTTTCGGCACGCCTTAAAATAAATTCTATATCGGCTTTGTGCTGGAGGGTAGGAAAGGTATCGGGTAAAGCTGTTATCGTGGTGTATCCACCAGCGGCAGCAGCCTGCGAAGCGCTGTTCAGGTCTTCCTTGAACTCATAACCCGGTTCGCGTAACGAGGCGCGCATATCAACAAATCCCGGGCTTAAAAATGCCCCGTTTGCATCAATTTTTTTAGTAGCAGTAGATTGATTTTTTTTAGAAGCAGGTTTTACATCTTCAATAAAACCGTTTGAAATAAATACATCGCATTGTTTACCGTTAAAGGCCGACTGCCGGTCGCAGATAGTGGCATTTGTAATGATTAGCTTCATTAAAAGGCAAATATAACAGAAATGTTTAAAGTTGGCAGCTTTGCTTTGAAGAACGCCTGTTAATTATTTAGGCGGTGCCTGTAAGGGGTACTGGTCGAATATGCCCGTGTCGAAAGGTGTCCAGAAACAGGCCTTTTGCCCGCATGCCTTTAAGCCGTTGTTTGCCCAGGTGTTGCAGGTATGAAAAAGGCTGTAGCTCCCGGTGCCTTCATAAAATGCATCATCGTTGCCATAGTTTGCGCTGGTATTGATGTAAACCGGCATTTTTTGCCCGTCAAGCTGGAGGCTTTCCTGGATATAGCCCACAAGTTTTTTGTATTGTGTTTCACTCAGGTATAAGGCCCTGGTGCGTTCGTCTTCTTTTAACTGGTCGTGGAAGGTGGCATGTATGGCAGAGTGGCTCAACCCGAACATGGCTTTAAATGCAGTAGAAAAAGTAAGGTCGGCCCAGGTGGGTGTTTCCAGGTAAAAACCTTTATCGCCCCAGCCAAATGCAACCCATTGTGCCAGTGTGTCTTTTCTGCGGGTGTTCGAAAAGCGGATCTCGCGGCTCCAGTCGATCACCGGAGTATGAACCGGCACCATAATATCGGTGTGTACCCCGTTGGTGAGGATAAACACAGGGATATCCCCCTTTTCACTTTGCGTTTTGTTTACCCCGATGCGCGAGAGCGTATAGGCAAATGCAAAATACAAGACAACAAACGCTGCCATTGAGCCAAGGATGATGGCGATGATCTTCAGTGCTTTTTTCATCGAAACGGTTTGAACAACTAATTTACCGCCAAGTTAATAAATCCGGTGCTAAAAGTAATGCTGCAGCATCAGTGTTTCTTTAAAAGGCGCATCAGCACCTGTTCTTCAAAAGCCAGGGCAGACTTGCTATTGACTTTGACCTTCTCAAAGAACGGGATCAGTTTTTTCTCTTCATACAATGAAAAAATAGCCGGGTGTACATAGTATTTTTTGCAAACCGTGCGGGTGTTGCCAAGTTTGCCACTTACATAATCAAGCGCAGCAACCATGTTCTTTTTGCATTGGGTTGCATTTTGATAAACACCCATATCCTTTAACACCACAAGCGCATGCGCGCTGCCTGCCCATGTCCTGAAATCTTTTGCCGTAAAATCCATCCCTGTTATTTCTTTCAGGTAATTGTTCACGTCTTCCGAATGAATGCTGTGTGCCACATGGTGCTCATCATAATACTGGAATAGTTCTTTACCGGGGATCTCCTTGCATTGTTTTACGATCCGCGCCAGGCGCTTGTCCCTGCAGTCGATGGTATGGAACACACCTTTTTTTCCTTTGAATGAAAACCTCATGGCGCTCCCTTCAATCTTCACGTGGTTGTCTTTAAGGGTGGTTAAGCCATAACTTCCGTATAATTTTTCGTAACCGGCATTACCAATGCGGATGTAAGTAGTTTCCATTAATTTGATAACGGTGGCCAGGATTTTTTCCTTGCTCAATTCTTTGCGGGCAATGTCGTGTTCGATTTTTACTCTCAGTTGCGGCAAAATTTCCCCAAAACTGATCAGGCGTGAAAATTTGGTGTTATTTCTTAGTTCGTTCCAATCGGCATGATAGCGGTATTGTTTTCGTTGCATCACATCAAACCCTGTTGCCTGGATGTGCCCGTTCGGTTTATGGCAGATCCATACATTGACCCATGCCGGTGGAATAACCAGGCTCTTAAACCTGCGCAGCTGTTCATGGTCGTTGATCTTTGTGTTCTTAAAATAGTAGCTGAAAGCTTTGCCATGCTTCACCCTTTTTACGCCCGCTTCCTTGTCGCTTACGTAGATAAGCTTTGCAGCTTCTGCGCACTTTTCCGGATTTTTAAAAATAGTTTGGGCCTTTGTGCCACTCAGGAATAACGTTTGATTCATAGCACTTGTTCATAAAAAACTATACCTAACTCAAATGATGCTTAAAGAACCCTTTCACCTCCCGATCTATGTAAAGATTGCTTTCCTGCTCATTTCCGGGTACGGGGTTACTTTCCTGTTTTACATCGGGCAGGATATCTTTATCCCTGTTATGTTCTCGGCCTTGTTCGCAGTTCTGTTAAATCCTGCTGTTAAATACCTCATTCATCATGGCCTTCACCGTATGATCGCCATTGCATTGGTTATTCTGGTAACCAGCCTGCTCATTTGCGGGCTGATCTATTTTATGTGGACCCAGCTCAGCATGTTCACGGAACGGATCCCTGAATTAAAAACAAAATTAGCTACGGTACTGGAAGATGGGTCTACCTGGCTGTCGTCCCGGTCGGGGGTTGACAAAAAACAAATTGACGAATACATTACCAAAACGAAAGATGAATTTACAGCAGGCAGCGGGAGCTTTATAGGCAATACGCTCAGCACCATTACCGGCACATTGGTGTTGATCATCCTTATACCCATCTATGTTTTTATGATGTTGTATTATGAGCCGTTGTTCACTGAATTTACCAAGCGCGTTTTTCCAAAAGAGAAGCATGGAGCGGTGGGAGAAATTGTGGCCGAATCCAAATCGGCCATGCAACACTATCTTGGCGGTTTACTGGTGGAAACCGGAATTATTGCGGTGATGAATTCGGTGGGCCTGCTGGTAATAGGCGTGGAGTATGCCATATTGTGGGGTATACTTGGTGGCCTGCTCAATATTATCCCGTACATAGGCGGAGCCGTAGCTGTTGCGCTCCCTATGCTGATGGCATTGCTCACACAGGACCAATCGGCTGTAATTATGGTGCTGGTGTTATACACTGTTGTTCAGTTTATCGATAATAATTTTATCGTACCGGCAGTAGTGGCTTCAAGGGTAAAGATCAATGCGCTGGTTTCTGTAGTTGTGGTGTTGATAGGCGGAGCCTTGTGGGGAGTTCCCGGCATGTTCTTGTCTATTCCCGTTATAGGTGTGGTAAAGATCATTTTCGACCGCATCACACCACTTAAACCTTATGGCTATTTGCTGGGCGATATCGTGCCCGAAGAGGACGACAGTTTTTTCAGCCTTGCCGATATCAGGAAAAAATTCAGAAAGAAAAAAGAGGGGATCGCGCAAATTGTAAAAGAAGATATTGTACAGGAATAAGCTTATCCATGTATGGTTTCCTGTTTGCCATACCTGGCAATAACAGAAGCCTCATAGTCCAGCCATTCCTTCCAGCGTTTGTCCACATCAATGTCTTTTCCGTATTGCCTGGCGTATCCGATAAATGTGGCATAATGCCCGGCTTCGCTTACCATAAGCCGGTGATAGAATTCAGCCAGCTCTTTGTCGCTGATATTGGTTGATAATACCCGGAAACGTTCACAGCTTCTTGCTTCGATCATGGCCGAAAATAAGAGGCGGTCAACCAGCGATGATGTTCTGCTTCCGCCTTTTTGCATAAACTGGAACAGCTCATTTACGTAGCTGTCTTTGCGTTCGCGGCCTAAGGAAAAACCACGGGCTTTGATCAGGTTATGCACCTGTTCAAAATGATCGATCTCTTCTTTGGCCAATGCCAGCATATCGGTCACCAGTTCGGTGAGTTCGGAGTTCTGCACAATGAGGCTAATCGCATTAGATGCTGCTTTTTGCTCGCACCAGGCATGATCGGTAAGGATCTCTTCAATATTTCCTTCAACAATATTTACCCAGCGCGGGTCGGTCGGTAATTTTAAGCCAAGCATAATGAATTAAACAAGCGGCAAATTTAAGCAAGCATTTCAAAATACGGTCATCCGTGGAATTAATGCCTCTAAAGTTTACCAAGCGTGAAAATTACACCCGTGGTTAAGCAGCTATTCAGTGAAAGAATGTGGCTTTTAAGCCGGGGAATCATTTTTGCTCATACATATCCAAACGCATCAGTCATGAAATCTTTCTTTAAAATTTTCCAGAACAAACAGGTCGAAGTGAAACAATTGCAGCCCTGGGATATCCAGCAAATGACAGGGTTGGTAAAAAAACTGAACATTTCACCAAAAGAACTGAACGATGCCATTATCGACACAGGAAGTCTTGATATCAACTACATTAAAGCTTACCTGAAAAGCAGAGGAGCGCAGTCATCCTTTCAAAAGCTGTTCAGTAACCCTTCTTCTGTGTTATACGCTAACTAACAACTAACTTTAAAAATTACCTGATATGGAAACCAATGAAAAAGTGGAAATGAAATCGCTTGCAAAAGTAATGGCCAAGCTTACCGTGGAGGGTTATACCTCAAATTTTATGGTGGTTGACGATAAACTGAAGCTTCTCGATACTGAAAAAGTATATGAGCCGGCTGATGTAAAGATCGATAATTTTTACCGTTTTGAGGGTGAAAGCGATCCTGCAGATACTTCAATTCTCTATGCCATACAAACCAATGACGGACATAAAGGAATGCTGACGGATGCGTATGGCGTATATGCAGATGATAATGTGTCGGTTTTTGTGCAGCTGGTTGAGAGCATAAAAAAAGATACCACGCCTACCCACATGAAAGATACCGCGGAATAATATTTTTATTATTCTGATGAGGAAGCCCCGGGCGTTAGCTTGGGGCTTTTTTTATTGGCAGGCGATCTGTCCTTCGCTCAAGCAGATCACATTTACGCCAAAATTGATCTTATTGTCGTGCATGCGGTATTTGGCCAATGTGGCCAAAGGCTCTTTCGAGGTTTCGAGTGTCTGCTGGTTAATGGTGGTGACCACACAACGCGCGCATGGTTTGGCGGTTTTAAACAGCACACGGTTTATTTCAAACGAGGCAAGTTCGTCTTCTTCATGAGCGCCCAGGTTATTCACTACAATATTCGGCCTGAACCTGTCCATGCCCAAAGTTTCATCCAGCCTCGAGTTTAAGAGGTCGAGCGAAGCCTCGCTGATCAACAATACCGGGTAAGCATCTGCAAAGCTCACCTGCTCATTATGATGCGCATATTTAATGCTCACAGGTCGTTCGCTATTGTCGTGCATATATACCAGGCGCACGTTTTTTTTCAATGCGTTGCTGAACCATTGGTTATATTCATCAGCAGCTAAAGTAACTTCCAACTTATCATCCCAAACGCTTGCCCGGATCTTATTCCCTTCCATGGCAAATGGCAATTCAACAGACTGCCCGTTAAACGTAATTTCAAAACCGTTTTCCAAAAGCTTTAACTTAAATAAAGCCAGTTGGTGCAGGGTACGCTGGGTGAGAAACGTGCCGCTTTCGTCAATAAGCATATAACGCCTGTCGTATTGCAACCCCCGTTGTGTAACCCATGCCTGTTGCACGCAAATGCCTCCAAGCGATTTAACAGGATAAATGTATAGCTGTGTAACCTGCATGCATCAAAGCAAAAGCAAAACATTCATTTTTCATAACACCAATGCTGTTTAGAATAAAGTTTAGGCCTGTTGATCTGTTTATAACTCGGCAGGCCGATTATTTGACAGCTGTAATAAATTGCCTCCATAAAACAGAGAACATGCGTGTACATTTTATTTCTATAGGCGGTGCGGTGATGCATAACCTGGCCTTAGCCCTGCATAATAAAGGGTATAAAGTAAGCGGAAGTGATGATGAGATCTACGAACCTGCAAAGTCGCGCCTGGAAAAGGCCGGGATCTTACCTGCCGAAATAGGTTGGAAAACCGGCAACATCACGCCCGACCTGGATGCCATCGTATTGGGCATGCACGCCCGCAAAGACAACCCCGAGCTGGTGAAAGCGCAGGAAATGGGATTGAAGATCTATTCATTTCCGGAATACATGTATGAGCAAACCAAAGAGAAAAAACGCATAGTAATAGGTGGTAGTCATGGAAAAACCAGCACTACGGCCATGATCCTGTTTGTACTTAAATATTACAACGTGGATTTCGATTACCTGGTAGGAAGCCTGATTGACGGGTTTGATACGATGGTAGGAATAAGCCCCACCAGTAAGCTGGCCGTGTTTGAAGGCGATGAATACCTGAATTCGGCATTGGATCCACGACCAAAATTTCATTTTTATAAAACGGAAGTTGGCATCATTACCGGCATTGCATGGGACCACATCAATGTGTTTCCCACCTACGAAAATTATGTAGCGCAATTTGAGATCTTTATAAAAGACCTGCCTGCTGAGGGTGCATTGATCTATTGCGCGGATGATCCTGAAGTAAAACGGGTGAGTGAAAAAACGCCCTGCAAAGCAAGGCTTATTCCTTATTCAACCCCACAGAATAAAGTGGAAAACGGGGTTACCTATGTGATCGTGAACGGAAAAGAGATCCCCCTGAACGTATTCGGCAACCATAACCTGCAGAACATGATGGCTGCTAAGTTTGCCTGCATCGAGGTGGGGTTAAGTGAAGAACAGTTCTTTGATGCCATTCAACACTTTAAAGGAACGGCAAAACGTCTTGAAACGATCAAGGAAACATCATCATCTGTTATTTACCGCGATTTTGCCCATGCCCCAAGCAAGCTCAAAGCAACAGTAAATGCTGTTAAAAACCTGTATCCCGAACGTAAGCTGGTAGCAGCTTATGAACTTCATACCTATAGTAGCTTAAATAAAGCGTTCCTGCCTCATTATAAAGATTCGATGGCCGAAGCGGATGTGGCCGCAGTGCTGTTCAGCAAACATGCGCTTGAAATGAAAAAAATGCCTATGCTTGATGAAGAAGAAGTGGTGCAGGGATTTGGAGGAAACATAAAGGTATTTACAGACAAGACCGAGCTGCGTTCATTTCTGGAGGCCCATTATTCCGGTAAGGAAAACCTGCTGCTGATGAGCAGTGGTACCTTTGATGGAATGAGCATGGCCTTTTAATGAGCGGAACGAAACAACTGATGAGCAAGCAGAAAACACTTCTTTGTATCCTTGGCCCTACGGCAGTTGGTAAAACAGCTGCGGCCATACAAGTGGCCAAACGCTTACATACCGGGATCATTTCGGCCGACAGCCGGCAATTTTATAAAGAGATCAGCATTGGAACGGCAAAACCAACAGCCGGAGAATTGGCTGAAGTGCCCCATCATTTTATCGGGCACCTGGGTGTAACACAGGATTACAGTGCAGGGGATTTTGAACGTGATGCATTGGCCAAGCTTGAGCAGTTGTTTTTAACGCATGATACGGTTGTTGCAGTGGGAGGGAGCGGCTTATATGTAAAAGCGCTCATTGACGGGCTTGACGACCTGCCCCTTGCCGATGAAACGTTACGCGATGAATTGAATGAGCAGTACCGTGTACAAGGAATAACTGCGCTGCAAAAACGCCTGCTCGATACAGACGGAGCGGCTTATCACCAAACCGAAATACAAAACCCGCAAAGGGTGATGCGTGCAATTGAAATAGCACTGGCCAAACAGAGCGGCTTTGTTCCAAACAGTAAAAAACATGCGAGAAGTTTCAGGGTGATCAGGGTGGTATTAAACCTTCCCCGGGAAGTGTTATATGACCGCATCAATAAACGGGTGGACATGATGATGCAGGATGGTTTGGAGGAAGAAGCCCGAAACATGCTGCCTTTTAAAGAGCGCTATGCTTTGCAAACAGTAGGTTACAAAGAACTGTTCGGTTGTTTTGAAGGAAAATATCCGATTGAAAAAGCAGTTGAACTGATCAAACAGCATACCCGCAATTATGCCAAACGCCAACTCACCTGGTTTAAAAAAGAGGCCCCGGAAAACTGGCTGGAACCGGGTGACGAGGATGCGATATTGAACCTGCTTTAGGCAAACCTCACGCAATTTATTTAGGCCATTCCACCACGCGGATCCGCACTTTTAAAAGGCCTTTTCCTTTTACCATGCCCAGTTGCCGGGCAGCTTCGTAGCTCAGGTCTATGATCCGTTTCCGGGTATGCGGCCCCCGGTCGTTGATCCGAACAATCAGCCATTTGCCTGTTTTTACTTCCGTTACCTTCACTAAAGTTCCGAATGGTAAAGTGCGGTGTGCAGCAGTCAGCTTATTTTTGCTGTAGCGTTCACCGCTCGATGTGCGCCTGCCATGAAACTTATTGGCGTAGTAGGAAGCCACGCCCGTTTGCCTGAATCTGGGCGTTACAGTTGATGAATCAGGTAAACTATCGGCCTGGATCGTTGGTGTTTCAATAGAAAATGACACCGGTTTAGCCCCTATGGTGTAAAATGTAACCATGGCTAAAACACAAATGCCTATTTTATGCTTTATTTGAAAGCGCATAGCTGCAATATATACTTTTTTAGAGATGAACATTGAAAAACCACTGGCTGAGCGGGTTAGGCCACAGCATTTAGAAGAATATATCGGCCAGGAACATTTAACAGGCCCCGATGCGCCTCTACGGAAAGCAATTGACAGCCGTACCATTCCAAGCATTATTTTCTGGGGCCCTCCCGGGGTAGGCAAAACCACGCTCGCGCGCATTATCGGAAATGAGCTGGGCCTGCATTTTTACCAGCTTAGCGCCATAAGCGCAGGTGTGGCAGAGGTACGCAAGGTGATTGACGATGCCAAAAAGCTGGGAAAAGTATTATTGTTCCTTGACGAGATCCACCGGTTTAATAAAAGCCAGCAGGATGCATTGCTTGGTGCAGTGGAAAGCGGAAAGATCATTTTGATCGGTGCAACCACCGAAAATCCTTCGTTTGAAGTGAACAATGCCTTGCTTTCACGCTGCCAGGTTTATATTTTAAAAGAACTGGATGCCGATGCCTTAACAAAGATCACCCGGCATGCGTTGGAAAATGACGAAGTATTAAAACGAAAGAAGATCACCATACAAGAAACAGAAGCACTTTTCCTGTTTTCGGGTGGCGATGCCCGCAAGCTTTTAAACATCCTGGAGATCATTGCAACACAACCCGGAACGGAGATCAGCATTACAGATAAACTGGTGCAAACCGTGCTCCAGCAAAATATCGCTTTGCACGATAAGCATGGCGAATCGCATTACAATATCATTTCAGCCTTTATAAAATCAATAAGGGGCAGCGACCCGAACGGGGCTGTATACTGGCTGGCCCGCATGATCGCGGGTGGGGAAGACGTTAAGTTCATTGCCCGCAGAATGCTGATCCTGGCCAGCGAAGATGTTGGCAACGCCAACCCGAATGCTTTGCTCATTGCCAATCAAACGTTTAGTGCAGTAAGTGTGATCGGTAATCCTGAATCAAGGATCATCCTGAGCCAATGTGCGGTTTACCTGGCCACT
The DNA here is from genome assembly GCA_040385895.1 of Bacteroidota bacterium. Taxonomy (GTDB): domain Bacteria; phylum Bacteroidota; class Bacteroidia; order UKL13-3; family UKL13-3; genus UBA6183. Next base: position 1,832 of record JAZKGM010000277.1, on the reverse strand, counting down.
TCCCCTAAAAGCAACGCCAGTTACATGGCCATTAACAAGGCCCTCGACCTGGTGAACAAGACCGGGCAGCTTCCTGTTCCGCTTCACTTGCGCAACGCCCCAACCAGGCTGATGAAGAACCTGGATTATGGTAAAAACTACCAATATGCCCACGATTTTAAAGACAACTTTATCGTGCAGGAATTTTTACCGGAT
>JAZKGM010000277.1:0-1627 GCA_040385895.1 Bacteroidota bacterium | reverse complement strand
TTGCCGGTACAACCTTTTATGAACCAGGCAACAACGCCCGCGAAAATGAACAACGTACTTTTTTAAAACAGCGTTGGAAAGAAAAATACGGGTATTAGCAACAAGGTACCTGGAACTGACCAATAAATCGGTCATTTTTTCGTTTGCAGGGATAAGCTGTAGTGGTTTGTTTAGTAATTTTTAACAAATTTGGTTATGTTTGTTAGGAGTGGCTTCAGCCATTTATGTGAATTAAAAGTCGTTTATGAAGAAAATATTGTCTTATATCCTTGCTTCTTCGCTGGTTTGCGGTGCTTCCACAGCATTTGCCCAACTGGTAGAGAAAACAAGCCCTGATGAAGAAACTTTGGCGATGGTGGACACCAACACAATCAAGCTTCGCAACAAGTTATACCCGAAAGTGAACCAGGGCGACCTGAACATTTACGGGTTTGAAGAAACCGATGTTCCCTTGTATGCCGATTCGGTGATGGCATACCGGCTTTCGGTGCTTGAATCGGAAAGTCCGCTGGATTATAATGAATACGTAAGGCCATACATCAACCTGTACACGGTTCGTAAGCGTTATTTGTCGCAGCGCATTTTAGCATGGAGCAAATATTATTTCCCCATGTTTGAAGAAGCGCTTGACCGTGCCAATATGCCAATGGAACTGAAATACCTGGCTGTGATCGAATCGGCATTGAACCCGATGGCCACTTCACCGGTTGGAGCTGCAGGCATGTGGCAATTTATGGCGCCAACGGGGCGTATGTATGGGTTAACCACCACTTCTATTTACGATGAACGCAGGGATGTGCAAAAATCAACCGAAGCAGCCATTAAATACCTGCGTAATTCATACCGCATTTATGGCGATTGGTTACTGGTAATCGCATCATACAATTGCGGGCCGGGCAATGTGAACAAAGCCATCCGTAAATCGGGCGGAATTAAAAATTTTTGGGCTGTTCAGCAATACCTTCCAAAAGAAACGCGCGGCTATGTACCTGCGTTTATTGCTGCAGCCTATATGATGAACTATGCATCGGAGCATAACCTGTACCCGGAAGAAAATGTGAACATCAACTTTCACATGGACACCATTCACGTGGATGCTTCATACAACCTTTCGGCTTTGGCAAACAGCCTGAACATGAGCATGGATGAGCTGCAAAAGTTGAACCCGGCCCTTAAACGTGGTGTTGTTCCGTTTCACAAAGACAAAGTAACACTGACTGTTCCTTATGATAAAGCGATAAAATTTGCTTCGATCAACGACAGCAACTATAAGCAATCCACCAACCAGATGATGGTTGCAAAGCAACAGCAGATGGCTATGGAGAAAAAAGCAATAGCTGCTGTTTCATCAAAGAACAGTTCAAAATCGAAAACATACACCGTTAAAAAAGGAGATTCCATTGGCAAAATAGCCAGTAAGTATGGCGTGAGTGAAAGCGAGTTAAAACGCTGGAACAAGTTAAGGGGAACGCGGATCGATGTAGGGGATAAATTACTGATCAAAGGATAAAAAAACAAAAAGAGCCGTGAGGCTCTTTTTTTATGCCTGCCCTTCGTCTACAGGAATATAAATATCAAATCGTGCGCCTTCGTTCTCTACGCCATGCGCTTTAATGTAGCCGTTGTG
>JAZKGM010000276.1:0-4949 GCA_040385895.1 Bacteroidota bacterium | reverse complement strand
CTCGATCCGTAAGGTTTGCGTGCTTCCCAGTTAAGGCCCGCTATCACCTTTATGATCAAACGAAGGTCACTGAACGAAGAAGGTTTACGGATATAAAGATTAGCGCCTTTGTCATACGTATCCTCAATATCCCTGTTCGATGAAGAGGTGGAGTAAATGACGATCGGAACATGCCTGAGTTTTTCCGAGCTCCTGATGTAATCCAGGCACTCGCGCCCGCTCCTGTCGGGCATGTTAAGGTCAAGAACAATTACATCGGGGAGTCTCTTTTCTACATTGTTCAGCAGGCCGATCAGGTCGCGCCCGCTTTCCATGCAGATCACATCCAGGTTAAGGTTAAGTTCAGCAGCAGCTTCCGTAAACATTTCCCTGTCGTCCACGTCATCATCAACCATTATAATCTTAAACGGGGTGTTGCCAAATCGTTTGTTTTTGTCAAGATTAAATTCATTTCTTAATATCCTATCCCGCGATTCATCAGAAATAAATACAAGGGCAGGATGTATTCCGGTTCCTGGATAGATGTTTGCGTTTAACTGCATACGTTCTTTAACATTTTATTTTAAACAGCCTGAGTATTATTTAAGTTTGTAAACCGAGTATTTCTTTACTTAATGCATTACTCAATTTGTGGTTTTATTGAAGCGGAAAATAGGTTAATAATGTGGCATTGCAAATCTGCTTAATCCACAAAATTTCATATCTTTTTAATAATCAGATTTTTACAAATTAATATGTTTTTAAGGCATGATTATTACGTGCTTATATGTATCAACTAAAAATATAAAAGTTATGGAAACTCAAAAAAATCGTGGAAGCAAAGACCAGGATCTGAAAAAAGATTCCCTTTCACACTCAAAACAACAAGATGTAAGTTCTCAAAAAAGAACTCCTGAAGCTTCAACTAAAAAATCTTCAGAAGAAAAATCTGAGCACTTACGTGAAGACAGGTCACAAATTGAAAAGAACTCAGCACGTAAACAACCTGCTGCCGACAAACAACCGAGAAAATAATCGGTCGGAAAAATCAATTTAATGATCATAAAAAAACCGTTACAGTATATGCTGTAACGGTTTTTTTGATGGGAGAGAAAATAGCAGCAGGTGCTGCCATGCAGTAATCAGGTTGCTGCTTTTATTAAAAATTGCTGATCGCTATTGTCAATAAAAGTGTTACGATCATTGCTGCCCTTAAGGCGAGGTCGTTGATGGCAAATGTTTTGGTTTTCATACCGGTTAAGATTTAAGAATGGTGAGAAAAAGTATTATGCATACATATACGTAAACACCATGCCAGAAATTGCTAAACAGGTAAAAATATAGTGTAAGTAACTCTATGTGAGGATGAATTATTTTTAATCGGAACGCAGTGTTTAGGTGAAAAAGCCTGCGAGTGTTTCAATTTTAAGATCGGCAATGGCGAAACGAGGGTCATTAAAGGTAGCCTGTTCGGGTACAGCCAGGCAGTTCATTTTTGCGGCTTTGGCAGCAATAACCCCGTTAATGGCATCTTCAACAACAAGACACTTTTGCGGGGCAACACCGAGCTTATTCGCCACACTGATAAATACAGCGGGATGTGGTTTGCCATATTCTTCATACTGGGCGCTCCAAAGCAGGTCGAAGTATGGGCGCATGTTTAGCTTATCCACCACGGCTTCGATCAATACCATGGCAGAAGATGAGGCCAGGGCAATTTTGTATTTCTTGTTTTTAAAATAGTTCAGTGTTTCATAAACCCCGGGCATGGCTTCTGCGTTTACAAGGATCAGCTGCTTCACGGTTTCAAGTACCTCGAGTTCTGTTTTAAGAAAATCAGGATGCTCCCAGGGCTGGTAGTTGTACCAGTGTTTCACCACTTCATTTAAACGAAATCCCATTACCTGCCTCAAAAGCTCATCGGTTAGTTGAAGGCCTAAACGGCCAAATACTTTTTTCTCGGCCATTTTCCAGTAAGGCTCCGAATCAACCAGCAATCCGTCCATGTCAAAAATAACAAGTTCAATTCCGGGTAATATTTTGTGCATGGCCGAATAAAATGTTAATGCTTAATGTGGTTGATAATAACAGCCGTGGCGCCCGTATTTTCTTTTATAAAGTTTCGCGCAGCCAGGCCGGTTTGGTGCAGCAATGCACGGTCGGTTAAAAAGGCAACCATCGTTTCAACAAAAGTTTCTGCCGCAGCAACCGTAAACAGGATCTTACGCCCTGTCATTAAACCAGTTTCAGGAAACCGTTCGTGGTTGTTCGGGCCTATCAGAACCGGCATTCCGAAGGTGGCTGCTTCCAGTGTGTTGTGAATGCCATTGCTCCCGAATCCGCCACCTATAAAAGCGATCTCTGCATATTGGTATATGGATGAAAGCAAACCGATATTATCGATGATCAGCACCTGTGCCGATGATGCGGAGGCTTCTGTGGCAGCCGAATAGGTAAGGGTTGCCGTAAAGCTGAATTGTTTTTCTATTTCTTCGATCCGCTCTTTGTTAATGTGGTGCGGAGCGATAACTACCTTAAGGTCGGGGTGATGTTTGATCAATGCTGCTGCAAACGTTTCTTCATGGGTGTAGCTGCTTCCCAGCACCAGTAATTTTCCGGGGCCTTTAAATGAGCGGACCAGGGGCAGCGGTTTAGGGTGCATGGATTGATCATACACACGGTCGTACCGCGTATCGTTGCTGAACACAGCATTGGGCAAGCCATTGTTTTTTAGCAGGGCAAGCGAAGCCTGGTCTTGTGTAAAGATCACATCAAAGCATTGCAGTGCACGTTTAAGGTGTTTTCCATACCACCTGAAATAAATGTGCGAAGGCCTGAACGTGGCCGATAACAGGTAAAGCTGGATGTTGCGTTTGGTGATCTCCGTAATGTACCTCACCCAGATCTCGTACTTTACAAAAAATGCCATGTCGGGTTTCAGGGTATCGAGCACAAGCTGTGCATGCAGGTGAGAATCGGAGGGCAGATAAAATACCACATCGGCCAGGTCGTAGTTCTTACGTACCTCGTAGCCCGAAGGGGAGAAAAAGCTAATGGCCACCTGGATGTTTTTTTCGCGTTTCAGTTGCTCTATCACCGGCCTTGCCTGCTCAAACTCGCCTAACGATGCACAATGGAACCAGGCCAGCTGCCTGCTGCTGTCGCGGGTAAATTTTTTAAGGATGGATGCTGTGTTCTTTCGGCCGTTAACCAAAAGCGCTGCCTTTTTATTAAACGGCTTTGCCAGGAATATGGCCAGGTTATACAGTGAAATGGCAAGGGAATAGATCAGCATTTATTTAAAAATAAATTCGTCATCGCTGGTTTTGGTGTTGATGTAAACCGGGATCATCCAGGCCAGTCGTATGCCCCAGTAATTGTCGTTATGACTTCCCGTATCGTATTGCATCTGGTCGTAATTATACTTTCTGCGGTTAAAAGTTACTGCCTGCATCAGGTCGAGGCCCACATAAAAGTTGTACCTTTTGTTCTCGCTCTGGTGAAAATAACCGATAAACTCTTTAGCGGCCCAGCCGCTGCTGTAGCGGTCGTATCCTTTTATCTTTGCTTCGGTAAGTGCAGGGATGTTATCGTTTTGAACAGAAATGTTGATCTTGTGCATCACCAGTCCGCCACCCAGCATAATGACAATGCCTGAATTCCTGTTCTTGTGGCTCACGGGGATAAGGTAACCTGTTTTGGCCAGCACATTAAAGCCGCGCATGTTCAAGGTAAAGCCGCCCGGTGACCCGCTGTTGCTGGAAATATTTCCCCCGCCATTGGAAAGGTTATTTAAAATATTGTTTTCCTTAATCTCAGACCCGAAATAATAACTGCCTTCCACACCATAAAGAATGTTATGCGTGGTTTTCATCAACCCGCCTCCGCCTATTCCGTGAAAATCGCCAAACCTTGACGAAAAATCGCCACCGGGCATCACATAGGTATAATGAAATTCAAAGTTGAAGATCTTGCTGTTTTTACCAACCCATACTTTTTGCTGGGCATGCAGCTGACCGGCAGCCAGCGCGAATAGGATAATAAGGAGTGTTCTGTTCATTGAAATTATGGTCCAAAAATAGCATAAAACTTTGTTTGCCTGCATCAATCCTTATATTTGCCACAATCAAAAAAAAAATATCCGCATGAACCCTATTCAAATGGTTGATTTACAGGCACAGCATCAGAAAATAAAGCCTCAGTTAGATGCCGCTATCCAGGATGTAATTCAATCAGGTTTATATATTAAAGGACCGCAGGTAACTGAGTTCAATAAAAACCTGGCCCAATACCTCGATGTTCCTTATGTTATTTCATGTGCAAACGGAACGGATGCCCTGCAGATAGCCATGATGGCGCTTGGGCTTAAGCCCGGTGACGAGGTGATCATTCCTGCATTTACGTATGTGGCAACGGCTGAAGTGATCGCTTTATTAAACCTGCTACCGGTACTGGTTGATGTGGATCCGGATACATTCCTGATCAACGTTGATCAGGTGGAAGCCGTAATAGGTCCGAAAACAAAAGCCATTGTGCCGGTTCATTTATTCGGGCAATGTGCCGATATGGATGCCATTATGCAGATCGCATCAAAACATAAGCTGTATGTAATTGAAGATGCAGCGCAGGCCATCGGTGCAAAATATACCAACGTAAAAGGCGAGGTGTTCAGTGCCGGAACCATAGGGCATATTGGTTGCACTTCTTTTTTTCCATCAAAGAACCTGGGTTGCATGGGCGATGGTGGCGCGATGTTTACACGCGATGAGCAACTGGCCAAACGCATCCAGATGATCGCGAATCATGGACAGGCTGTACAATACCAGCACGATGAGGTTGGGGTAAGACGACCTATGGCTGGAGACATGCGTTTGGGTGTGACCCTAGTGTGACTTTTCACTCCTCGGTTCGGATCAGCACCGCTTCGCCGATCAGCAGGAACAGCAAGAATGGCGCCCAGGCGGCGAGAA
>JAZKGM010000275.1:0-7172 GCA_040385895.1 Bacteroidota bacterium | reverse complement strand
GTCGTCACTAAAATCAAAATAGTCGAAATAATGGTAACGGTAATAATTGTAGGTATACAATGAATCCTGGCGGCCATTAGGCAGTATAGGAGCATCCGGTTGCGGAATATCTTTCATCATCCTGAATACTTTTGAGATCAACAGACCCGGGTTTGTTTTGGTCACGTTTTCGCGGTAATCATTCAGCTTCTGTTCTATTTCGATCACTTTATTGCGTGCAGCCGATAGCGCTGCCGTGTCCTTATTTTCCTTGGCTTTTTTAAACGCTTTTTCGTATGGTCCGATCTCTTTGGCTATTTTAGTGGTGAAATTGGTGTAATCGAAAAAGGCGGTATTTTCAACCGATCCTTTTACCTTCATGTTCGCATTATAATCTGTTGTATCCGTTTCGAGCTGGAACTCCTGTTCGGTAACAACAAAATCGAACAGCAAAGCTTTGTCATTACTGGCAATAAGGTAGATCCCGCCCTGTAGTTTTTCTTTTCCCTTAAACACCATCTTTCCTGTGGCATCAGTAACTATGCTGTCCTTAATGTATTGTTTGTCGCCATAATAATACCCGATGAAAAATTTGGTATTGGGCGCTCCTTTAATTTTAATGGTAATATTATAAGCCTGGATCTGATTTACAAGTATTGATAATAAAACAAGAACGGATAGTCTTTTATACATATGAAGGATTTATTGATGATGTAAAATTAGGTTTATTAAGCCGCATGAAACAAAGCACAAGTATAATTAACAAAATTTTAAGCATCATATTTTTCTTCCCGAAAGTTTAACATAAGTTATGATTATAAACAGCGAAAGCGGCCCTGTTGATGGATGGAGTATACTTAAGTGTCTGGTATCATTTTGGCATTCACCAGGCATGCCTTCTTCGGTAATTAAACACATGAGCTACAACAGCACATCGCATACTTTGCGGATCACCTATGTTTCGGGCACAGTGTATGATTATAAAGATGTGCCTGAAGCGGTATTTGACGAAATGAAAAAGGCATCCTCCCGGGGAGAATACCTTAACCATGTGATTAAAAAGAAGTACCATTACAAAAAAGTGGTTTAAAGCAGCAGGTTGGCAATATTGGCCAGCTCGCTTCTTTCCCCTTTTTCTAAGGTGATGTGTGCGTACAAAGGGTTATCGCGGATGCGGTCTATCAGGTACGACAAGCCGTTGGAGTGTGCATCCAGGTATGGCGTATCGATCTGGAAAACATCGCCCGTAAATACGATCTTGCTGCCTTCGCCTGCACGTGTTATGATCGTTTTTACTTCAAGCGGGGTAAGGTTCTGGGCTTCATCAATAATAAAAAGGATGTTCGATAAACTTCTTCCGCGGATGTAGGCCAATGGTGTAACCACCAGTTTTTCCTGGTTCACCATGTCCGTTATTTTCTGGTATTCCTTATCGCTTTCTTTCCATTGGTTCTGGATCAGTTTCAGGTTATCCCAAAGCGGTTCCATATACGGATTGATCTTTGATTTGATATCGCCCGGTAAAAAACCGATGTCTTTGTTGCTAAGCGGGATAATGGGCCTGGCCAGGTAGATCTGCCTGTAATTCTGGCGTTGTTCCAAGGCGGCAGCAAGCGCCAGCAATGTTTTTCCTGTCCCGGCAACGCCTTGTATGCTCACCAGTGAAACCTTAGGGTTTAAAACCGCGTGCATGGCAAAGGTCTGTTCTGCATTGCGCGGCTTTATTCCATGGGCCGATCGTTTATCTATTTTTTCAATACTTTCGTTCTCCGGGTTAAAATAGCAAAGCACGCTTGCTTTATTGTTCCGCAACAAAAAGTAATGGTTGGCTGCCGGTTTTTCGTCAAACAATACATCATAGCTGATAAAACCATCGGCATAGATCAGGTCGATCACACTTTGTTTAACGCTTTCCATGGTGGTGATTCCCGTATGCAAAGCATCCAGGTTTTTGATCTTTCCGGTTTCGTAATCTTCGGCCGTTAAACCAAGCGCCTTGGCTTTCAGGCGAAGGTTCACATCTTTGGTCACCAGGATCACCTTACGTCCTTTTTCCTGTTCGGCAATCACCATGGCAGCATTCAGGATCTTATGGTCGTTCTTGCGTTCGCCAAAAACAATGTTTGCATCCATGCTTGCTTTTTCATGGAACTGTACTTTAAATTTTCCACGCCCGCGCCCGTTTATCGGGATCCAGTCTGATAAGGTGTATTCGCCCGACAGCTTATCCAGAAAGCGGATGAACTCCCTTGCTTCAAAGTTGATGGTATCATTTCCCTTTTTAAAATTGTCGAGTTCTTCAAGCACCGTAATTGGTATGGCCACATCATGTTCCTGGAAATTGGTCACCGATTTATGATCGTATAAAATAACGGAGGTGTCAAGTACGAAGATCTTTTTTTCTGCTGCTGCTTTTTTTGCCATTGCACGTTGTCTTTTAAGAGTTAGTAAATAGGGGACGAACCCCGCCTCAATGATGAGTTTAATTTATAACCCTAACGTTAGCCGGGAACCTTTAGTTGTAAACACATTGTGCAAATGTTCGTAAGGGGCTGAACGTGTTGTGGTATGAGATATAATTCATGTTATAAAGGTTAGCATAACCCGAAATTCTTTACGAATATTGAAGCCCTAAACAGCAAGGAGGATTGAAAAAGCACATCGAATTTTTTTCGCGTTACATCGGGTTCTGGATGCTGATGTTTGTGATCATGCGCCTGTTATTCATCCTGTTCAATACCAGGATCTCCTCTGCGATACCATTCAGCGAAACCGCCTTGTCGTTTGCTCATGGTTTGCGGCTCGACCTGTCTACCTCAGCATACCTTACTGTTATTCCATTGTTATGCTGGCTTGTGGCACAGTTTGCACCGGGTAAATGGCCTGCAAAAATCCTTACAGCTTATTCAACAGTTATGGTAAGCCTTGTGTTCATCATATCATTGATAGATGCCGAACTATATGCTTACTGGGGGCAGAAACTAAATGCCTATGCTTCTTCTTTTGCCAGGTTCCCGGTAGAAATGTTCAGCTTCAGCAGCGGCATTTCATGGAGCAAGCTCCTTCTGTTTGTTGCCATCAGCGTGGTCATTATAAAGATCTCATACGATAACATAACGGTGCCGTTCACCCCCCGGCCGGCTCACCAGAAAGCATGGCCGGTTGTGGTGTTTTTTGTTGCAATGGGTGCATTGTTGTTCCTGCTCATCAGGGGAAACATCGGCATGTCGCCCATCAACCAGAGTTTTGCCTATTACAGCGATAAGCCTTTTCTTAATCATGCGGCAGTGAACACCACCTGGAACTTTATTGCTTCGCTGGCGGATGAAACAGAAGATGAAACAAAAAATCCATACGCATTCATCAATGATGCCGATGCACAACACATTACCGACAGCTTGCTCGACAATCATGTGACACCCGCACAGCTGCAGCTGTCTTTGCAGCCAAAGCCTGATGTTATTCTGGTTATTCTTGAAGGCTGGACCGCGGATGTTGTTGGCTTTACCGGTGGAGAAAAAGAGGTGGCACCGAACATGACCGCGCTTGCCGGCAACAGCTTAACGTACACGCAGTTTTATGCTTCCGGGAACCGCACGGATAAAGGCCTCGCTGCCATATTAAGCGGGCAGCCTGCCCTTGCAAAAAGTTCTATTATTAATAAGCTGCAAAAGTTCAGCAACCTGCCTGCCTTGCCGGCATCTTTATATAAAAAAGGGTACAGCAGCACGTTCGTATACGGAGGCGAATCGGAGTTTGCCAACATGAAAGCATATTGGATCAATTCGGGATACCAGAATATTGTCGATATTCACCAGTTTGATAAGACTGTTTTACCCGAAAGCTGGGGAGTGCATGATGATGAGCTTTACGCCATGCTGTTGAAACAGATCGGAAAAACGGCCTCGCCTAAATTTATCACGGCATTAACACTCAGCAGCCACGAACCTTACCAGGTTCCCCATCAAAGCCGTTTTACCGGCACTGCCGAATCCGACAGGTACCGAAATGCGGTTCATTTTGCAGATGAATGCCTGGGCAGGTTTTTACAGGAGGCTTCATCGCAAAGCTGGTATAACAATACATTAATAGTGATCATGCCCGACCACGCACACCAGGAACCACTGGGCCGTTCGCCTTTTGAACCGGCACGTTTTCATATTCCGTTCGTGGTAACCGGTGGGGCTTTAAACCCGGCACTTAAAGGAATACAGGTAGCAAGGCCTGCGCAACAAACCGATTTTGCACCGGCTTTATTGTCACAGCTTGGCATCGATAACCAGGCCTTTAAATGGGGCAGCAACATGTTTGATACCTCATCGGCTGCCTTCGCAATTTATACCTACAATGATGGCGTAGGGCTGATCGCTAAGAACGGTTATGCGGTGTATGACCATGAAGCCGGGCGGGCCATACTTGCAAAAGGGAACGACAGCATAGCGCTGGTAAAGGCAGCCCGTGCCTACCAGCAAACCTATTACAACGATTATTTAAAACGATGAACCCAGGCAATCAAAAACTACTTCCGTTAAAAAATAAAGAGTTCCGTTTTTTTATCAGTACCCGCGTTTGTTTAACCATTGCCCTGCAGATACAGGCTGTTATTGCAGGATGGCATATTTACAAGCTTACCGAAGACCCGTTATCTCTTGGCCTGATAGGACTTGCCGAAGCCATTCCGGCCATCAGTATTGCTTTGTATGCGGGGCACATTGCAGATATAAGCAGCAAGCGCAAGATCCTGTTCAGGAGCATCCTGGTGTTGTTGTTCTGCTCTTTCGGGCTTACGGTTGCCAGCAACGATTATTTCATCATCGGTTTCAGCAGCACATGGAGCATCAACCTGATGTATTTTTTTATCTTTTTAAGCGGCTTTGCACGTGGCTTTTATGCACCGGCCGGTTTCAGCTTTATATCGCAGTTGGTTGAGAAAGACCAGCTGGTCACCGCTTCCACGCTAAACAGCAGTTCGTGGCAGATCGCTGCCATATTTGGTCCGGCCCTGGGTGGCTTGCTTTATGCATGGATCGGCATTACGTATACATTCGGGGTGGTGTTGGTTTTTATCCTTTTGGCCATGCTTTGTATCAGCGCAATAAAACCAAAGCCTGTAATGAGTAAAATGGGCGCTGAAAAAATAGGGGAGCGTTTAAAGGCCGGTTTAAGTTATGTGTTTCACAATAAGGTGTTATTAAGCGCCATTTCCCTCGACCTGTTTGCCGTATTATTTGGAGGAGCGGTGGCTTTGCTGCCGGTTTTTGCCAACGAGATCCTGCATGCTGGCCCGCAGGGGCTGGGTTTATTACGTGCCGCACCGTCATTGGGTGCAAGCATTACCATGATCTGGCTTTCTGTGCGGCAACCCTTTAACAGGCCTGGAGTTGCATTGCTGTTTTGCGTGGCCGCATTTGGTTTATGCATGATCGGTTTTGCATTAAGCACATCGCTTTACCTTTCGTTGTTCATGCTTTTTTTAAGCGGGGCTTTTGACAGCGTAAGTGTGGTGATCCGTGGCAATATCCTTCAACTGCAAACACCTGATGAAATGCGCGGGCGGGTTTCTGCAGTAAATACCATGTTCATTGGTTCATCAAACGAGATAGGAGCTTTTGAAAGCGGGCTTGCTGCCCGTTTATTGGGTACGGTCCCATCTGTTATTTTCGGAGGTTGCATGACATTGCTGGTAGTGGGCATCACTTCCGTAAAATCTGCTGCGTTAAAAAAGTTTAAGTATTAAAGCCTGTTGTCTTTAATTGACAGACACATCCTTGAGTGATTTTTTTTCCTTTTCCATCGGAATATAAACCGTAAAGGTGGAGCCTTTACCGGGATGGCCTTCGGCATTAATAAACCCTTTGTGGTTATTCACTATTTTCTTGCAGATCGCAAGCCCTATACCCGTACCGGAGTATTTGTCTTTGTTGTGCAGGCGTTGGAACAAGCCGAAGATCTTATCTTTATGCTCTTCGTCAAAACCAATCCCGTTATCGCTCAGTTTAAGCTCAATGTATTGTTTTGATGCAATGGCCGGGAAAGTACTTAATGCTTTTCCTTTAAGCAGCTTGCACGAAATAACAATATGCGGGGCAACATCCGCTCTGGCGTATTTAATGGAATTGCTGATCAGGTTTACCAGCAATTGCTGCATTTGAAAAGGAACAGCCAGGATGTTCGGGAGAACCGGGCATTCGATAACGGCATATTTCTCCTCGATCCCGGCAGCCAATATATTTTTCACTTCATTAACCACCTCATTCAGGTTGGTTATGCTGAATGCAGTTTGGTGGGAAGTGGTATGGGAAAAGGTAAGCAGGTCTTCGATGAGCAACTGCATGCGTTGCGATGAGATGAGGATCTTGTTGAAATAATCCAGTGTGCCTGATGATAACAGTTCCGGCTTTGATTTATCGTTGATGCGGCTGATAAAGGTTTGAATTTTACGCAAAGGTTCCTGCAGGTCGTGGCTGGCCACATAGTTAAACGATTCCAGTTCTTTATTGATCTGGTTCAGCTCATCATTTTTTACAGCAAGCGATGCGCTTAGTTTTTCAAATTGTTTAACTTTTTCGGTAAGCTCCCTGTTCAGGTTATATTCGATGGTAATGTCCTGGCAGGTTCCCACCAGCTTTTCCGGGTTGTTGTTTTGATCCAGCACCACATCGCCTTTTCCTTTCAGGATCTTCTCTGTTCCATCGGGGTTGATGATGCGCAGCATGTAGTCTTTCGCCACATGCGTTTTAAGCGATTCTTCAATTTCACTCATCCGTTTGTCGCGGTCCCTGGGGTGAATAAAAGAAATAAAACGTTCAAAAGTGATGGATTCCGATTGGGGCTCCAGCCCGTATATGCGGTACATTTCATCGCTCCATGTAATGTTGCCTTCGGTAATATGCCACATCCAGTTACCGATATGGGTTAAGGCCTGCGATTGTTTGTTCAGTGTTTCACTTTCCTGTAATTGTTCCTGCGTAAGCAAAAGTTCACTATACCGGTTCTCCAGCGCATGGTTAATGCCGGATATTTTTTCCTTCTGGATATGCAGGTATGCGTTAAAAGAAGCGGTCTCACTTGCCATGGTAAACCGGTCCACCTCTTCCATGATGCTTAAGCACAGGTCGAAATCGGAAGTGTAGTGGGCCAGGAAGCTGCGCAACGCTTTCCGCCTTACCATAGAGATCACCGTTATATCTTCG
>JAZKGM010000274.1:4490-12128 GCA_040385895.1 Bacteroidota bacterium | reverse complement strand
TGTTGCTGATGAAACGCAAAGGACAGGCTACAGGTCACTCAACTTTATTACCCCAAACAAATGCTGCACACACTGATAAAATTTTGTATCAAAAACCTGTGTAAACTATTCGCTGATATGCTTACTTTTGCAGCGTGATCAGTTGGTGGAAAATACTTGGGGCAGTGCTTGTTTTTTATGCACTTATTTGGGGCCTGTTAACTCCGGTTCCCGATTTAGCTATTCTTGAGCAAAGCATACGTAATTTGTTTTACCATGTAACCATGTGGTTTGCAATGATCCTGCTGCTGATCGGCTCGGTGGTCCATGCCATAAAATTTTTAAGCAAAGGAGATCTTAGATCAGATATCCGTTCAGCAGAACTGGCCACTGTTGGCCTTGTGTTTGGACTGATCGGAATAGTGACCGGTATGGTTTGGGCCAAAAATACATGGGGTACCTATTGGACCAACGACCCCAAGCTGAACAGCGCAGCAATCGGCATTTTAATGTACATGGCTTATATGGTGTTGCGTAGCTCCATTGAAGATGAAGAAAAACGCGCGCGTGTTTCGGCCGTTTATAACATCATCAGTTTGCCGGCTTTTGTAGTGCTTATTTTTGTGCTGCCGCGTTTAACCGAAAGCCTTCATCCGGGTAATGGCGGTAATCCCGGGTTCAGTTCTTATGATCTTGACAGCAAGCTGCGTGCGGTTTTTTATCCTGCTATCATAGGCTTTACACTAATCGGTTACTGGATAGCCGACCTGGGGATCAGGGCAAAAATTATCGAATTAAAACGTTCAGAACTTTAATATGATCAATACAATTTTACTTCAGGCCGGTGCAGCACCTGTTTTGCAATCAACCCAGAAAATGGAAGTGGTTGTTGCTGTAATAGCTGTGCTTTTTGCCGGTATACTTGCTTATATGATAAGCGTTGACAGGCGGTTGAAAAAACTTGAGAACGGGAAATAAAGAATGAAAAAAGTCCATATTATATTAATTGTGCTGATTGCCGTTGCTATAGGTGCCATAGTAAGTACATATGGTGATGCCAGCACTTATGAGGACTTTACCGTAGCAACCGAGAACCCTGGAGAAGAATACCATGTGGTGGGTGTATTGAACAAACAAAAACCACGCGAGTACGATCCGCAAAAAGATGCCAACTACTTTTCTTTTTACATGATCGATGAAAAAGGGCGCGAAAGCAAAGTGGTGTATCATGCGCCCGAACCGGCCGATTTTGAACGCAGCGAAAAGATCGTGATCATCGGGAAAATGAACGGGCAGGTATTCGATGCCAATAAGATCTTATTAAAATGCCCGAGCAAATACAATGAAGGGCAGATGCCGCAGGGTTGATGTTGATCCTGCAGAATTAAACATGCTTAAAGCCTCCGGAATGCACAATTGCCAGGAGGTTTTTTATGCCGGTTTGAATGGTTTACCGTTTAAATACCCCCTGCCAGATCGTTGTGAAAAGCATTTTAACTTTCCTTTCCATCCTCATCCTGATATCCCCTGTGGGGGCGCAGGATCTTATTGATAAGATAGAGGACTTAACGGAAAAGGTGACAGAAAACATGGAAGACACTTCTTCCAAACCAAGCTTTTTAATTTACCCGACCATCGCCTACACACCGGAAACAAGTTGGGAGTTCGGGGTGTCTAACCTGTTTTTGTTTTATGCAAAAAACAGCAAAAAGAACCGGCTCAGCGAGATCAACACCTTTACTTTTTACACCTTGCAACAACAGTATGGCATCTGGCTCGATCATGCCATTTATGGAAACAAGGATAAATATATCTTTCTGGGCAAAGCCCGTTTTCAGTATTTTCCGTTAAAGTATTACGGAATAGGGGAGAATGCGAAAGAAGGAGATGAAGTCATTGTATCCAGCCAGAATTTTCAGCTGCGCGAGCGGGTGCTCAAAAAAGTAAAAGGGCACTTGTTTGCGGGGATCGTATTCGATTATCATACTTTATACAATGTACGTTTTGAAAATACGAACCTGGCCGACAGTCTTAAACCCTTGGGTTACCAAGGCTCTTCCAACAAAGGTTTAGGTTTAGGTGTGGTCTATGACAACCGCAGGAACGTGCTGAACGAAAGGAACGGTTTGTTTGCAGAAGTGGCTTACCTTAATTATGGCAGGTACATTGGCAGTTCCTACCCGTTCCAGAATATAAACGTAGACGCCAGGTATTTTCGCAAAGGCTACCGTAAAAAACAGGTTTGGGCGTTCCAGGTAACAGGCCAGTTTAATTTCGGGGATATTCCGTTCAACCAGCTGGCGCTGCTTGGTGGTGAAAGCATGATGCGGGGCTATTACCTGGGGCGTTACCGTGATAAAAACCTTATTGCCGCACAGGCCGAGTACCGTTTCCTGCCATTTCCATTCAGCAAGCGATGGGGAGGCGCATTGTTTTTAGCAACAGGTAATGTGTCGAACAAAGTTGCCGAGATCCACATCGATAAATTTAAGCTGGCAGGTGGTATGGGCGTGCGCTACTTTATTTTCCGCACCAAGGATATTTTTGTACGCCTCGACCTGGCATTCACCGAAGAAAGCGCCTTTCCGGGCATCTACTTTTTTATTGGCGAAGCATTTTAAGGAAGTTGATAGCTTATGGTCATGTATTCACTGTGATTAAGCTTGCCTTCACCGCCCTGTAAAAGCTGATAACAATTAACTAACCAAATCCCGCCTCAATTCTTACTTTTGCAGCCGTTAGTCACAAACCTTTTACAATTTTGAACGAAGTACAATTTATTGGCGAACGCCTGATATACGGAAACCTTGGACATCTTGCCGTTGTTTTATCATTCGGAACCGCTCTTATTGCAACAGTTGCTTATTTGTTTGCTGCAAATAATCCTGAAGATAAATCGTGGGCACGCATTGCGTCAGCAGCATTTTACACACACACATTTTCGGTGCTGAGCATTGTCGGGATCCTTTTTACCATTATCAAGCTTCATTTGTTCGAATATCATTATGCCTGGCAGCATTCTTCATTGGACCTGCCGGTTCAGTACATGGTTTCCTGTTTCTGGGAAGGCCAGGAAGGCAGTTTCCTGCTGTGGATTTTCTGGCACATGGTTATCGGGAATATCCTTGTGGTGCGTGCCGGCAAATGGAAGTTTGAAGTAATGACGGTACTGATGCTTTCACAGATCGCACTCACATCCATGCTTATCGGTGTAAAGATCTTGGGGTATAAAGTGGGGAGCAGCCCGTTCGAATTATTGCGCAATGCAGTAGAAGGCCCGATCTTTAAAATGCCCGATTACCTCAGCAAGATCAAAGACGGGAACGGCCTCAATCCATTGCTCCAGAATTACTGGATGGTGATCCATCCGCCCACCTTATTTTTTGGCTTTGCCACTACGATAGTACCTTTTGCTTATGCCATTGCTGGTTTATGGAAACGTGAATACGCCTCATGGCTTAAACCCGCACTACCCTGGGCATTGATCAGTGTAATGGTTTTGGGGACCGGCATTATCATGGGCGGCTTCTGGGCCTACGAAAGTTTAAGTTTTGGCGGTTACTGGGCATGGGACCCGGTTGAAAACGCATCGCTGGTTCCCTGGCTGATACTGATCGCAGGCGTTCACGTAATGGTACTTTATAAAAGCACCGGAAACTCGCTGATCGTGGCATTCATCCTCATCATGGCTACGTTCCTGCTCGTATTATATGCCACATTCTTAACCCGCAGCGGTATTTTAGGAAATGCTTCCGTGCATTCCTTCACCGACCTGGGCATGAGCGGGCAGCTGCTTGTATTCATGTTCATGTTCCTGGTGCTTGCCACCGTTATGCTCGTGCTGCGCTGGAAAGAGTTGCCAAGAAGCAGCAAAGATGAAGATGCTTACACCCGTGAGTTCTGGATGTTTATCGGGAGCCTGGTTCTAACCATCTCATCCTTCCAGGTTATTTTAACCACCTCCATTCCTGTATTCAATAAGGTTTTTGGCACCAACATGGCCCCACCAGGCGATGTGATCAATCATTATAACAAATGGCAAATGCCCATGGCCATTATTATAGCCCTGCTAACAGGTGTTGCGCAATTGCTTAAATATAAAAAGAACACCAAGCAGGCATTAATAAACATCCTTACCCATGCAGCCATTTCACTGGTGATTGCGGCAGCTGCCATGTTCCTGTTTGAATTGAAGAACTGGTTCTATATAGGGCTGATGTTTGCTTCTGTATATGCCATTGTTGCCAACATGTTCACCATGCGCCCTTACCTGATCGGAAAGTTTAAAATGGCCGGATCGCATGTGGCCCATATCGGTTTTGGTATTTTGCTGATCGGGGTGCTGGTTTCATCGGCCAATAAAAAAGTAGTGAGCATTAACCAGAGCGGCATGCAGCTTAACCCCGAATTTGATGCGAAAGCAAACACGGAACATGTGTACCTCGAAAAAGGAAAGCCGCTCCGCATGGGCGATTACGAGATCGAATACAGGTCGGATTCAACAGAATGGGTAAATAATTATTACCAGGTGCGGTATAAAAAGATCAATCCGAAAACCAATGCGGTTGATTATGAATTTGACCTTTACCCCAATGCGCAGATCAACCCCAAAATGGGACTGGTTGCCAACCCCGATACCAAGCATTACATCAGCCACGATGTGTTTACCTATGTAAGTTCGGTGCCCAAAGAAAAATCGACCAGGTTTGTGCATGAAAAGCTTCATACGGTGAAGCCGGGCGATACCATTTATACCAATAACGGGTATGCGGTTTTAGAACGCATCAACTCCAATGCAAAAGAGGCGAACATGAATATTGAAAACCTGAGCCTGCTTATTGCTGCCGAACTTAAAGTGCATACTTTAAACGGGGTTTATTCGGCTACACCGATGTATGGCATCCGCGACAACTCGGAGGTGAAATTTGAAAGCATAGTGGATGCAGCCCGTTTGCGCTTTAAATTTACAGGGGTTGATCCTGTGGCGAAAACCATACAGATCGAAACGGCAGAGCTGGATTCATCGGGAGACTTTATTATTATGAAAGCCATTGTTTTTCCGTGGATCAACCTGGTTTGGGCCGGAACGATCATTATGATCATCGGTTTTTTTATGGCCATTATGCGCAGGGTGCAGGAGCAGAGACGGGGAGAACAGCTTATTTAGGCTTTAAACAACTTTTTCTTCAAAATTATTTTTGTATTTAATATAGAAATCTTACTTTCGCAGTCCGAATAAAAATTAAAACGTACCGACATGAACGCAGTTGATGCAATAAAATTAGTTGAAAGCGAGTTCCTCGCTGATAAAAACTTCCCTTCATTTATAGCTGGTGATACCGTAAACGTATACTACAAAATTAAAGAAGGAACAAAAGAGCGTATTCAGCAATACCAGGGAGTTGTTTTACAAAGACGCAATTCCGCGATCAGCAGCACATTTACCGTTCGTAAAATGAGCAGCGGTGTGGGTGTTGAGCGTATCTTCCCTTTATACAGCCCTAATATTGATAAAATAGAGGTCATAAGCCGCGGAAAAGTACGCAGGGCACGTTTGTTTTACCTACGCGAACTTACAGGTAAAAAAGCCCGTGTTAAAGAAAGAAGAGGTTAATCTTTTTATAGTTGATTTGAAATGCCCCGGTTCGCAGTTAGCGTATCGGGGTTTTTTATTTCAGAATAGTTTTATAATTACAATACCCACTATTAATTTGCAAAACAATGAGCACTGAAATAGCAAAAACATATACCCCGCAACAAATTGAAGAAAAATGGTACAGGTACTGGCTAACCAATAAATACTTTAAAAGTACACCGGATGGCCGCGAGCCCTTTACCATTGTTATTCCCCCGCCCAATGTAACCGGGGTGCTGCACATGGGGCATATGCTTAACAATACCATACAGGATGTACTGGTGCGTAAAGCGCGCATGCAGGGTAAAAACGCCTTATGGGTTGCCGGGACCGATCATGCTTCCATTGCCACCGAGGCCAAAGTTGTTCAGATGCTTCGTGAAAGGGGCATTAAAAAATCGGACCTGAGCCGGGATGAGTTTTTAAAATATGCCTGGGAATGGAAAGATAAATATGGAGGGATCATTTTAAAACAGCTCGAAAAACTGGGCGCAAGCTGCGACTGGGACCGCACGCGTTTTACCATGGAACCAAAAATGAGCGAAGCGGTGATCGATACGTTTATCGACCTGTATAACAAAGGGCTCATCTATCGCGAGCTGCGCATGGTTAACTGGGACCCGCAGGGCAAAACCGCTTTAAGCGATGAAGAGGTGATCTTTAAAGATGTTAACAGTAAGCTCTATTACATCAAATATCATTTAACTGAAAACGCTAAATCACAGATTCGGAATTCGAAAACTGAACTTCCCAAAGCTGATCATTCACCACTCACTACTGACTTTGTGGTTATCGCAACCACCCGTCCCGAAACGATTCTTGCCGATACCGCTATTTGCGTAAATCCTAACGATGAACGTTTTAAGCACCTGGTAGGCAAAAAGGTTTTGGTTCCTTTTATCAACCGTGAAATAGAGATCATCGCAGATGAATATGTTGCGATGGATTTTGGTACGGGATGTTTAAAGGTTACACCTGCACACGATAAGAATGATTACGAGCTGGGGAGGAAACATAACCTGGAAGTGATCGATATTTTAACGGAAGAAGGTTTCTTAAACGAAAAGGCGGAGGATGAAAGATACATAGGAAAAGACCGCTTTGCAGTAAGAAGAGAAATTGCAGCCGACCTGGAGGAAGCAGGATATATTGAGAAAATTGAAGAATACAAAAACCAGGTTGGAACAAGCGAACGTACCGGGGCTGTTATTGAGCCGCGTTTAACGTTGCAATGGTGGGTTGACATGAAGAAATTCATAGCGAAAAACCCGCAGGTATTGGATGCGGTAATGAACGATGAGATCAGGTTCCATCCGGCCAACATGAAAAACACCTACAAGCACTGGATCGATAACATTAAAGATTGGTGCATCAGCCGCCAGCTTTGGTGGGGACAACAAATTCCGGCATGGTATGATGAAAACGGGCGCTACGTAGTTGCTAAAACCCATGAGGAAGCATTAGCGAAATACCGCATTCAGCATCCAACATCCAACATTCAGCATCTTAAACAAGATGATGATGTAGTTGACACCTGGTTCTCTTCCTGGCTGTGGCCCATTAGTGTGTTTGACGGATTTGAACGCATGGAAAACGGCAAGGTGAGCAAAGAGAATGCAGACATTAAATACTATTACCCCACGAACGACCTGGTAACGGCTCCTGAGATCATGTTCTTCTGGGTGGCCCGTATGATCATGGCCGGGTATGAATGGATGGGGGAGAAGCCTTTTAACAATGTGTATTACACAGGCATCGTTCGCGATAAGCAGCGAAGGAAAATGAGCAAGTCGCTGGGCAATTCACCCGATCCGCTCGACCTGATCGCGCAGCACGGGGCAGACGGGGTGCGCATGGGCATGCTGTTGAGTTCGCCTGCCGGCAACGACATTTTGTTCGATGAAAGCCAGATAGAACAAGGCCGTAATTTTGCCAATAAGATCTGGAATGCATTCAGGCTTGTAAAAGGCCTGGAGGTGAAAGCAGATGAGGAGTTTGATACAGAACAGCTGGCGAGCAATAAA